>DAIDVO010000029.1 GCA_027456085.1 Steroidobacteraceae bacterium
ACCATCCGGTGACGCGGCCGGAAATGACGCCGCAGGTGGTGGCTCAGCTCAAAAAGAAGAGAATGGCCGAGCTGAAGCAATGGCTGGCGCACGGCGCGAATCCGGACCATGAGCTCGACGATGCGATCGTCGCGCACGACATCGATCGCGTGAGCTATTTGGTCAACCACGGCGCGCGCGTCGGTTGGCGCGACGGCGACGGCTATACCCCGTTGATCAATTCCGTGCGTTTCGGCTTCAACGACATCGCGGCGTATCTCATCGGCCATAAGGCCGATGTCAATCAGCGCGACACGAGCAGCTGGACGTCATTGATGTACGCGGCGTGGGATGACGACGCGGCCTTGGTCAAGGTGTTGGTTGCCCACGGCGCGGTTATGAACGCCAAGGACAATAGGGGCGTCACGGCTCTCGCGATCGCGGCGCAAAACGGCAAGGCTCATGCGCTCCAGGCACTCGTTGCCGCCGGCGCCGACGTCAACACGCCGGTGGCGCAGGGCGGCTATACGCCGCTGATGCTCGCGTCGGTCTCAGGATCGAGCGACCTGGCGCAGTCGCTGATCCGGCACGGAGCAAAGGTCAATGCCGTGAATCCGGGCGGGGTCACCGCGCTAATGATCGCCGCCGCCAGCAATCATGCGCAACTCGCGCAATTGCTGCTGAAGGCGGGGGCCGACGTCAATGCGCGCAGCGCCGACGGCCGCACGGCGCTCAGTATCGCGAAGCAAAACAACAACGAGGCCCTCGTCAAGGTCCTCGAGGATGCCGCGCAACGCCGGGGCGCGACATCCGGGTAGGGTTGCTTAAGAGTAGGTTGCTCAAGGAGAGTCGAAGTGATGAGAAGCGTTTCTACGATGATCGTCGTCGCAATATTGGCGGCGGCATGCGCCGCGGTGACGAATGGCGCGAAACAGCCGGCGGCGCAGGCCGCGCCCGCGGCGAAGGCGCCGTCCGCTCCCGCAGCAGCGCCGCCGGCGGCCGCGGCGGCTGCGCTTGGAGGCGCGATCGATTACTAGAAAATCACTCCCATCGCGCTCGTCAAGCGGACGCCCAAGGGGAAGCTTCACAATCCGTACAAAGACACCCAGGCCGGCATCGTTGCCCAAGGAAAGCACAACTTCTTTGCATACGGCTGTAGCGGCTGCCACGGCGGCGGCGGCGGCGGCGGCATGTGCCCGCCTTTGATCAACGACGTGTGGGTCTATGGCGGCGATGACGACACCATCTTTCGGCTCGTGACGCTCGGCAGCATCGAGTTGCAGAAGCAAGGCTATACCCGCATCGGCGCGGAGAATGTCGTCGGCCCCATGCCCCCGTTCGGCGGAATCATCAAGAATGCCGATGATCTTTGGAAGATCTTCGCATTCGTACGATCCAAGTACGACGGCGACCCGGCGTATAAATTCGGCGCGCCGCCCGGGCAATAGCGAGCACAGATTGTCGAGCATCCGCCGGCAACGCGCCGATCCGAAACGCGTTGATCCGTCCGGCCTCGGGCGGGCCGTGCCGGTGAATGCTGCAATGCAGATTGCGAAGCGCCGGGAAGTGGACCACGCTTTCGGCAGATCGAAGGCGGGGGCAACGCGTGTCCCCGCCAATTCGACGGCAAACGCCGCGCGCGGGATGCGCGGCTCCAAGGCTCGATGACGCTAACTCCAAGGTGATCACTCGATGAACCGCCATCTTGCAACCAGCCACGCTTCGAGAATCATTCGCGTCGTCGAGAGCGGCGTTCAGCCGGCGGGTATCGAAGCGCTCGTCACGCGCTCCTGGCACCGCTGTCTCCGGGAATATGGCATAGAGCCTACGGCGCCGCGCTCCAGCGCGATTTTGAATCCGCAATCCGTCAAGGAATTTCAGCAGCGCATGGGCGAACTGTTGCCGATCGCCCGCGCCGAAATGGAAAGCCTCTACGAACAGATCGCGGGATCGAGCTTTGCGGTCATCTTGTCCGATACGCGCGGCACGGTGCTGAGTACGATCACGGACCCGACGCTACAGCGCGAATTCCGCCAGGCGGGCCTGTCGGTCGGCGCCCTGTGGGACGAACGGCATGAGGGCACGAACGGTATCGGGACCTGTCTCGCCGAGGGCACACCGGTGACCATTCATCGAGAGGAGCATTTCCGCGGCTATAACATGTCGCTGTCTTGTTCTGCGGCCCCGATACTCGATCCACACGGCGCGCTGATCGCGGTTCTCGACGCGTCGACCGCGAATTCCAACGATAGCCGGCTGATACAGCGCCACACGATGGCCTTGGTCAACATGTCCGCGAACTTGATATCACGCTGGAATTTCATGCACGAGTTCAGCGAATCGTGGATCTTAAGATTCCATAGCCGCTCTGAATTCGTCGGCCTGCTGCACGAAGCGCTGGTTGCGATGGACGGCTCGGGACGGATCCTCGCCGTCAACGAGAGCGCGCTCCTGCAACTCGGCTGCGCGGCCCGCAATATCGTGGTCGGCCAGCCGATCGAACAATTCTTTCAGTTCGACTTCGACACTCTGGAACTGCGCGCCAAATCCGATCCGAGCGCGATTTGGCCCGTGCGCGATCTCGCGCATGGCCGCCGCTTTTTCGCGGTCGTGCGTGCGCCGTTGCGCAGGAGTGTGGAAATTCTCGAGCCGGCCGTCTTGCATCGCACGAGCGCGGCGGCGAGCGGCGCCGCGCCGGGGGAGCGCGGCTCCACGCATGTCGGCGAAGATTCCGCAATGCATCGGAACATGAGCTTCGGCCGCCAGCTGTTCGCGAAACAGGTGCCGATTTTGCTGCATGGGGCGACCGGCACCGGCAAAGAGGCGTTCGCGAAGGCGCTGCACCGGAGCGGGCTGTGGTCCGACAAGCTCTTCGTCACGGTCAATTGCGCGGCGATTCCGGAGAACCTGATCGAGAGCGAGCTGTTCGGCTACACGCGCGGAGCGTTCACCGGCGCCGTAAAGGAAGGCCGCGTCGGCAAAATCCTGCAGTCGAGCGGCGGCACCCTGTTCCTCGATGAAATCGGCGACATGCCGTTGATGTTGCAAACGCGGCTGCTGCGCGTCATCGAAGAGCGCGAAGTCGTCCCGGTCGGCAGCGATCATGCGATACCGGTCAATTTGCACGTGATCAGCGCGACTCACCGCGACATCCGCAAAATGGTCCAGAGTGGGGAATTTCGCGAGGATTTGTATTATCGCTTGAACGGCATGACGCTCTACTTACCGCCGCTGCGCGAGCGCACCGACATCGACGACCTCATTCGCACGCTGCTGCGCGAAGAGAACCCGGAACAGGGGTCCGTGGAGATCGCCGCCGACGCGTTCCGCAAGCTCATGGAATTCGATTGGCCCGGGAACATCCGCCAGTTGCGCAATGCGCTCCGAACCGCGTCGGCGCTTTGCCGCGACGGCGTGATCCGCCTTGCGAATCTTCCGCAGGAGATTCTCGGGATGGAGTCGCGGGCGATTCAAGACGAGGCGGCCGCGCGCGGGCCGGCGCCGCCGGCGCCGCATTTGCCCGGCGCGGTGCTGCGCGACGCGGAATGCGCGGCGCTGATCCGCGAACTCGAACGCATGCATTGGAACATCAGCCGCACGGCGCTGGCGCTCGGCGTCAGCCGCAACACGCTTTACCGCAAGATCCACAAGCACCGCATCGTCCTCGGACAGTGAACCGAAAGACCCGGGGCGCTCATCCCTGCGCCCCGGGTCAATTCGACCGCTCCCCGGGTCGTCAGGCTTTCAAGACACCCGAGAGCTTTGCCGCGTGGGTCGCGAGCGCGTCCATCAACGGCGGGCTCAAGCAGTCATAGGGCTCTAGGCCGAGTTCCTTGAGCCGGCTGCGCACGGCGCCCATGTTCTTCGGATCCGCGCCGCTCTCGATGATCGAGGAAACGAACGCGGCGAATTCCGGCGCCGACCAGCCGGACTCCTTCGACAATTCGGAATGGACGAAATCGAGGCCGTAGAAGGCGTGCTTCGTGTTCTCGATGCGGCCGTACATGTGCACGCCGCAGACCTTGCACGCATGGCGCTGAATCGTCGCCGCCGGATCGACCACCTTGAGCTTGTCGCCGTTCTCGATGACCGCGACCTTGTCCTTCGCCACGACAGCGACCATGGAGAATAGCGCGCCTTTCGGCTTCCAGCATTTCGTGCAGCCGCAAACGTGATTGTGCGCGGTTTGCGCCTTGATCGAGACCTTGACGGGCCTGTCCGTGCACTTGCAGACCAGCGTTCCGCCGGCAAAGTCCTTCGCACCTTGTTTTATGCCGTTGTCGACCGACGGATGAATTGAAATTGCCATGATATTCACTCCCAATGTTTGCTAACAGCCGCACATACGGCGTCGTTACGACCAATCGCCGGGCTCCATGTCCGAAACCGGTTCAATACTTGATCACCGAACGGACGACCTTGCCTTCGTGCATCAACTCGAAGGCTTCGTTGATTTTTTCCAGCGGCAGCACTTCGCTGATCATTTCGTCGATCTTGATCTCGCCGTTCATGTATCGGTCCACATAGCCGGGGAGCTGGGAGCGGCCCTTGACGCCGCCGAACGCCGAGCCTCGCCAGACGCGGCCCGTGACCAGCTGGAACGGGCGAGTGCAAATTTCCTGTCCCGCGCCGGCAACGCCGATGATAACCGATTCGCCCCAGCCCTTATGGCAGCATTCGAGCGCCGCGCGCATCACATGAACGTTGCCGATGCACTCGAACGAGTAATCGACGCCGCCGTTCGTCAGGTCGACGATGACTTGTTGGATCGGCTTGTCGTGGTCCTTCGGATTGACGTAATCGGTCGCGCCGAGCGCCTGCGCCATCGTCCACTTGCTCGGATTGAGATCGATCGCGACGATGCGCGACGCCTTCGCCATCACGGCGCCCTGCACGACCGACAAGCCGATGCCGCCGAGGCCGAAAACCGCCACCGTCGAGCCCGGCCGCACCTTCGCCGTGTTCAATACCGCGCCGATGCCCGTCGTGATCCCGCAGCCGAGCAGGCAGACCTTGTCGAGCGGCGCTTTCGGATTGATTTTCGCCACCGAGATTTCAGGCAAGACGGTATGTTCGGAGAATGTGCTGGTGCCCATGTAGTGCAGTATCGGCTTGCCCTTGAAAGAGAAGCGCGAGGTGCCGTCCGGCATGACCCCCTTGCCTTGCGTCACCCGGATCTTCTGGCACAAGTTGGTCCTGCCCGAGAGGCAGTATTCGCATTCGCCGCATTCCGGCGTATAGAGGGGGATCACATGATCGCCCGGCTTGACGCTGCTCACGCCCGCGCCGACCTCCATGACGATGCCGCCGCCCTCGTGGCCGAGTATCACCGGAAACAGCCCTTCCGGGTCCGCACCCGACAACGTGAACGCGTCGGTGTGGCAAACGCCGGTTGCGACGATGCGCACCAATACTTCACCGGCCTTTGGACCCGCGAGATCCACCTCTTCGATGCTGAGGGGCTTATCGGCCTCCCACGCGACTGCCGCTCTCGTCTTCATTGGCCGGGGCTCCCTATTTGTATTCTTTTCCGATCGCGCATACCGTGGCAAGATTGGTAGCAGCTTACGTGCCAGCGCAGTTCGAATTGGAATGACCATTGTCGATCAATAGGTTACGCGCGTCCCATGCTGCGGCGCCCGCGTGGCCGGCGCACGGTGTTTCTGATCCGAAACAGTGTCTGCTGCGCGGGTGCTACGAAACCGAAGCATGCAACGCGGCCGCATGGTGGCGAAGGTGATCCGCGATGAACGTGCTGATGAAGTAATAGCTGTGATCGTAGCCCGGCTGCGTACGCAGCGTCAGGGCTTGCCCGCCCGCGCGGCATGCCGCCTCGAACAGCTGCGGGCGCAGCTGCTCGGCGAGAAATTTGTCCGCCTCGCCTTGATCGATGAGGATCGTACCGGGGAACTTCGCGTTTTTGACGAGTTCCGTGGCGTCGTAGCGGCTCCAGGCGGTGCGATCCTCGCCGAGGTAGCGCGGCAACGCCTTCAGTCCCCAGGGGACCTGCGAGGGGGCGACGATCGGCGCGAACGCGGACACGGAGCGGTATTGCAACGGATTCTTCAGCGCGATCGTCAATGCGCCGTGACCGCCCATCGAGTGCCCGCAAATGCTTTGCGCGGCGCGATCGGCCGGAAAATGCTCGCCGATGAGCCTCGGTAATTCGAGCGTCACATAGCTGTACATGTTGAAATGGCGCGACCAGGGAGCTTGCGTCGCATCCAGATAAAAACCGGCCCCGCTGCCGAATTCCCAATCCGCCGCTTCATCGGCAATGCCGGTGTTGCGTGGGCTGGTGTCGGGGGAGACGAGCATGATGCCGAGGTCCGCGGCCAGCCGCTGCGCCCCCGCCTTGATCACGAACGTCTCTTCGGTGCAGGTCAAGCCGGAGAGATAGTAGAGGACGGGGACGGTACGGCGCAGCGCCAGCGGCGGCCGGTAAACGGAAAAGCGCATCGGCCCATCGCAAGTTTCGGACGCATGGCGGTAGAAGCCTTGCACGCCGTCAAAGCACCGTTGCTCGGAAATGGTCTCGATCGGGGTCATACACAACACTCCACGCAGCACGCCAGATGAATGATTCTAGAGTATTGATCGCATGCGCGGCAGCCGCGGTGAATTTGTGTCCAATTCAATACAAAGTGCGACAAATCTGAAGCTATGGCATGACACACGGCGTTGCTTTCGGCCAACGCGGTGCGTTAATCCCGGCCTTTGCACGATTCAAGCGATGGCGTGCGTTGGTACGTCTTTTGCAAGAGATTTCAAAGTAGGCCCGTTGCTCGGTAACGCCGGTCGGCGGCCCGATGAAAATAAAGATACTCAAGGCGGAGGGAGTTTTATGCAAACGCGTTCCAAGCTTTTGTTCGCGGTCAGCGCGGCTATCGCGATCATGCCGATGACCCGCGCGGTCGCCGGAATCGACGTCACGGCCGGTGATTGGAAATTGGATTTTTCGGGCAACGTCAACGCGTTCTACGTGGGCACCACTTGTGACGATGGCCCGAACGCCGCGGTTACCGGCGGTTTGGCGTGCACCGGCGACAAATCGGCGGCGGTGCGCAATGGTCTGCTCCCGGCCGCGTTCGTGTTCAGCGCGACCACGCGTCAAGATAATCTCGATATCGGCGTGACGATCGGCATGTATCCCGGAATCAACAGTTCGGCGGCACAGGGCGTCAACGGCGCGGGGCAGCCGTCCGCATTGGCGACTCCCGGCATCGACGCCCGCCAGGCGTTCCTCACGTTCGGCGACGCGAGCTGGGGCACGGTGAAAATGGGGCGTGACATCGGTCTGTTCGGCAAGGACGCGATTCTCGACGATATGACTCTGCTCGGCGTCGGCTCGTCCACGAACAATGCGGCTCCCGGCAACACGAGCCTCGGGCGCATCGGTCTCGGCTATATCTATACGGACTGGGAACCCCAGATCACCTACACGACGCCGACCTTTAGCGGATTCAGCGTATCGGCCGGGGTGTTTCAGCCGCTCGACAGCGGCATCTACACCAAGCATACGTCGCCGCAGCTGCAAATCGGCGGAAGCTACGCTTGGTCGGGTAGTGCCTTGACGGGCAAAGTCTGGGTCGACTTCGTCACGCAACAGTTGCAGGCGCCGACCGGTACGGCGGGTACGACCGGCACGGACGGAACCATCGCGTCGAGCTTTACCGGCAACGGCGTCGACGGCGGCATCAAACTCGGCTATGCGGGCTTCGAGGGAGTTTTGTACGGATATAGCGGATCCGGTCTCGGTACCACCGGCTTGTACATCCTGGCGACTTCCGCCTCGGGTCAAAAGCGCGATTCCGACGGCGGCTATGTCCAGGCGACCTACAAGATCAATAAATTGAAGTTGGGCTTGAGCTACGGCATGTCCGAACTCAAGCAAGCTTCCGATGAGCGTGCGAGCTTGTACCCGACCGACCTGCTGAAGCGCAATTCCTCGGTCGTCGGCGGCGTCTATTACAGCTTGACCAAGAGCTTGACGCTCGTCGGCGAGTATATCCATACGAAAGCCGATGCTTGGAACGGCGACTCGGCGACCGAAAAAGATTACGCGCTCGGCGCGATTCTGTTCTTCTAATCGGTTGCGATCGGCGGCGCCGGCAGTGCGCCGCCGATCGCAGGCCGTATTGCGAAGAAATTGGTTCTTATTCCTTGGCAATTGTCTCAAAGACCGCCGTCGCGCGCTCGACGTAGGCCTGGGGCTTTTCGAGAAAGAATTCGAGCGACGTCCCGCTCACAAAGCAATAGAGCTTGCCGTCATCCGGATTCGTCCAATTCAACGAACAGTCCGCCTTGATCAGCGCGCCCGCCGCGAGGCCGACCGGATCGAAGCTGCGAAACTCCCCGTTCATCGGCTTCCAGGGTATCGCGGCTTTCCAGATGCCCATGGGGTGGCCCTGGGTCAGCGCAAATCCCGGCGCGCGTTCCGGCGCGTGCGCGCATGAAGCGAGAGCGGCGGCCAACAAGGTGACGAGCGACGCCGGCCGATACGGCACTCGATGTTCGTTCACTGAATGCGCTACCCTTTCACGGTACGAGGAACATTCGAACGGGATGAGTGTGCCACCGATTCCCCGCCGTGTACAAATGAAGCGCATGCCGCGGGACGCAGGTTATTGCGCGCTGCTCGGCACGATTGCGATGCTGTCGGCCGGCTGCGCCGGGTATCGCGCCGCGCCGCTCGAGCCGCGCCGCAGCGCGGACGAATTCGCCGCGCGGCGAATCGACAGTGCCGAGGTTCGCGACGCGGTTCGGCGCCTCGTGCCGCAGGCCGCCGCGTCCTGGCCGCCGAAGGAGTGGGACCGCGCGCAGCTACTGGCCGTCGCTTTGACCGAGAACCCGCATCTCGCCGCGGCGCGTGCCGAAGCGCAGGCGGCGCTAGCGCGCGAGACCGAGGCCGAGCAAAGGCCCAATCCGGGCGTAAGCCTGCGATCCGAATATGCGCGGCAGGAGACGCAGCCCTGGCTCTACGGCCTCGGCTTGAATTGGTTGATCCGTTCGAGCGCCCGGCGCCGGCTCGATGTCAAAATTGCGCGGCTGCATACGAGCGCCGCCGAGCTTGGGCTGATGGAGCGGATGTGGTCGGTGCGGCGCCGCCTTGATTCGGCTCTATCGGATTTGCTGGGCGCGCGCCGCAGCCTGGCTCTGCTCGATCGATTGCGCGCGGCTCAGGATCGGCTGATCCTGGTCGAGCGGCGTCGCGTCGATGCCGGCGAGGATCCGCAGTCCGAACTCATCGTCGCGGCGCAGGCGCGCGCGGCACTCGACGAGTAAGCGGCGCGGTGGCGCGCGGCGGCGGATGCCGACCGCAGCCGCGCGGCCGAGGCGCTCGGGCTTCCGCCGCAGGCGCTCGCGGGCGCGCGCATCGCGTGGCCGGATTGGGGAGCGCCGCCGCCCGTCGACGCGGCGACGCTGCGCGCGAGCCGCGAGCGCGCGCTGTTGTCCCGCGCCGATCTTGGCATCGCGATCGGTGAATACGCGGCCGCGGAAGCGCGTCTGCAGCGCGCGGTTGCGCGCCAGTATCCGCAAATCACGCTGGGGCCCGGGTATTACTGGGATCACGGCATCGCGAAGTTTCCGCTGGATGTCGGCTTTACGCTGCCGCTCAATCGCAACAGGGGCGAGATCGCCGCGGCGCGCGCCGAGCGGCGCGTCGCCGCGAAGCGCATGCTCGCGCTGCAGGCCGATATTTACGGCCAGATCACCGCCGCGGAGCATGCGGAGGGCATCGCGAGGGCGAGCGTCGAGTCCGCCGAGCGGCGGCTCGCGGCGGCGCGCCGCCAGGCCGAGCAAACGAATCTGGCGGTTCGCCTCGGCGAGGCGGGCGCTGAGCGGCGGCTGGGCGCGGCGATCGGGTTCGAACGGGCGCGGCTCGGGCTCGTGCACAGACGCACACGGCTGCAGGATGCGCGTGATGCGCTGGAAGACGCGCTCCACGCCCCACTATCGGGTCCCGAGCTTGCGTTGTTGGGAGCGGGCTCATGAAGAAGACCTGCGGCATTGCGGCGATGATCTTCGGCATGCTCGCCGTGGCCGCGACGGGTGCGGTGCCTGGCGACGATGACGCCGCCGCAGCCAACCCGTCGGTGCCTCGGTCGACGATGCCCGCTCTCGACCGCGCGCAGCGCGAGGCCGTGGGAGTCGAGGTTCGCCGCCCGGCCCTCGTGACGATCCCCGCACGGACGCCGGCGCTGGGCCTCGTGCTCGATCCGTCGAGGCTGGTCCGTGAATTCGGCGACATGAACGCGGCCGAGGCCGAGGAACACGCCGCGGCCGCCGAAAGGAATCGATTGCACGGGCTCTATGGCGGCGGCGCCTGCGCCAGTCTGAAAATGTTGCAAGCGGCGCG
>DAIDVO010000030.1 GCA_027456085.1 Steroidobacteraceae bacterium
CCGGCGCCCGCGCCCGCGCCCGCGAATCGGAGCCCATGATGCGCGACGGCCGGCTGAAACGAACCCCCGTGCTGCTGTCGGCGCTGGTCGCCTTGACGCTCGCGATCGTGCCGCTGCCCAGGGTCATCGACACACTGCGCCCGGATTTCCTGGTTTTGGTGGTCTTTTACTGGTCGATCATAGCGCCCCGCGCCGGCGGCCTCACGCTCGCTTTTGCCGCCGGCCTCGCGCTCGACATCACCAAGGGCGTCGTGCTCGGCGAACATGCGTTGGCGCTCACCTTGATGGCCGCATGGGCGACGCATCTTCGGCTGCGTTTGCGCGTGTTCTCGATGCTGCATCAATCCCTGACGATATTCGCGCTGCTCGCCGGCTATCAATTCGTGCTGTTCTGGGTCGACGGCGCGACCGGCTACCCGGTGACCTCGATGGGCCGCTGGCTCGCGCCCGTCACCGGGGCATTGATTTGGCCGGTGATGAGCGAGATTTTGAGCCGCACGCATGAGCGCTGAATCCGCCGGGGTCGGCTAGATTGGTCCGGCGCGTACGCATAAAGGACCACTGGGGCGAAAGACGCATCTTTAACGTCCGCAGCATCATCGCCGGAGCGATCGTCGCCACGCTCCTGCTGGCGGTGGCTGCGCGCCTGTTCTACCTCCAGGTCCTGCGCTACAACTATTACTCCGAGCTTTCGCAGGGCAACCGCGTGCGCATCGAACCGATCCCGCCGAGCCGCGGACTCATCTTCGATCGCAACGGCGTGGTACTCGCCGACAACATGCCGGCTTATCAACTCGAGCTCGTGCGCGAACAGGTCGGAACCCGGCAACAGGTGGATCAGAGTCTTGAACGCCTCGTGTCGATCGGCCTGCTCGACCAAGATGACATACCGAGCATCAAGCGCACGATCATGTCGCACCACGTCTACGAGAGCGTTCCGATCAAACTCCAGTTGACGGACGAGGAAATGGCGCTGTTCGCCGTGCACCGTTTTCAATTCACAGGCATCGACATCCACACGCGGCTGTCGCGCCACTACCCGTTCGGGCCGCTCGCCGTGCATGCGTTGGGCTATGTCGCCGCGATCAGCGCGCAGGACTTGAGCCACATTGACGCCGCCGAGTACGCCGGGACGACGCTGATCGGCAAGCTGGGCGTCGAGGGAGAATACGAAGAGGTGCTGCACGGCACACCGGGGTTTCGCGAAGTGCTCGTCAATGCGGCGGGCCGGCCCGTCGAGAAGGAAGGCGCCTACAAGCCGCGGCTCACGATGCGCCCGCCGATCGCGGGGTCCGATCTCGTGTTGAGCCTGGATATGCGTGCGCAGCGTGCCGCCGAGGAAGGCCTCAAGGGCATGCGCGGCGCCGTCGTCGCGATCGACCCCACCAGCGGAGACGTGATAGCGCTCGCGAGCACCCCGAGCTTCGACCCGAACGAATTCGCGCGCGGCCTGACGAACAAGCAATACGCGCAACTGCAGGACGATCCGGACAAGCCTTTGATCAACCGCGCGCTGCGCGGCGCGTATCCGCCGGGCTCCACGGTCAAGCCCTATTACGCGCTCGCCGCGCTGCACTACGGCGTCATGACGCCGGACGAGACGCTTTTCTGTCCCGGCCACTATAGCCTGCCCGGCAGCCGGCACGTCTATCGCTGCTGGAGGCACCGCGGACACGGCACGATCTCGATGCGGCGCGCGATCGCCCAGTCCTGCGACGTGTATTTCTATCAAGTCGCCAACAAGCTCGGCATCGAGCGCATGCACGAGTTCATGAGCGAATTCGGCTTCGGGCGATTGACCGGCATCGACATCCCCGGTGAAAAGCCGGGCTTGATGCCGTCACCGGAATGGAAGCGCCACGCCTACAAGAATCCGGCCGATGAAGTGTGGTTCCCCGGGGAGACGCTGATCGTCGGCATCGGCCAGGGCTATATGCTCGCGACGCCGCTGCAGCTCGCGCACGCGGTCGCCGGCATCGCCGCGCGCGGCCGGGAGTTCATCCCCCGATTGGTCGTGGGCATCCGCCCGCCCGGATCGTCCGCGGTCATCCACCTGCCCGTCAAGCCGGAATCCGGCGTGCCGGACGTGACGCCCGACCAGTGGGAGGTGATCGACGAGGGCATGGAGGCTGCGGCGAGCCCCGGCGGCACGGTCGCGAACATCGGCGTCGGCGCGCCCTACCGGGTCGCGGCTAAGACCGGCACGGCCCAGGTCTTTTCGCTCGGCAAGAACCAGAAATACAACGTCAAGGAGATTGCCGAACGCATGCGCGATCACGGACTGTTGATTGCCTACGCACCGGTGGATCATCCGAAACTTGCGCTCGCCGTGTTTGTCGAAAACGGCGAGCATGGCGGAACGATTGGCGGGCCGATCGCGCGCAAGGTGTTCGACGCGTATCTTTTGCCGGACAAGGCGGCGGCGCCAGCGGGGAATCCGACGATGGGCAAGGCTCGATGATATTCGACGAACTTTCGCCGTCGCGCGCCCGCCGCACGCTGACCGCGGGCAGCCGCACGCTGCGCGCACTTCGGCTCGATGGTCCCTTGACCGGCGTACTATCGCTCATCATCTGTATAGGGGTCCTGGTCGTCTACAGCGCGTCGGGCCAGAACGTCAAAATGGTCGAGCACCATCTCGGCAACATCGCGATCGCCGTGGCGGCGCTGATAGCGCTCGCCAGGTTTTCGACGCCGCAATACCTGCGCTTGTTCGCGCCTGCGGCGTACGTGATCGGCATACTCCTTCTGATAGTCGTCGACGCCACCGGCCACATCGGCAAGGGCGCCCAGCGCTGGCTGGACATAGGCTTCATGCGGTTCCAGCCGTCGGAGATCATGAAGCTCGCGGTGCCGATGATTTGCGCCTGGTACATGCACGAGCGCCCGCTGCCGCCGACTTTCAAGGATCTGCTGGTCATGGGGGTATTCATCGCCATTCCGACCGCGATGGTCGTCGTCCAGCCGGATCTCGGCACTGCCCTGCTGATCGCCGCCTCGGGATTGATCGTGCTGCTGCTCGCCGGGTTGCCGGTGCAGATCATCCTGCTGTCGATCCCGCTGCTCGGCGCGGCCGCGTGGAGCGCGTGGCATTTCATGCACGACTACCAGCGCCAGCGCCTGTTCATGTTCTTGAACCCGGAAAGCGACCGCCTCGGCGCCGGCTACCACATCATCCAGTCCCAGATCGCGATCGGCTCCGGCGGCGTGTTCGGCAAGGGATACATGCACGGCAGCCAGGCGCAGCTAGATTTCCTGCCGGAACGATCCACCGACTTCATTTTTTCGGTCATCGGCGAAGAATTCGGCCTGCTCGGCCAGCTGCTGATTCTCACGCTCTACGGAATCGTGATCGGGCGCGCGCTCTATCTCGCGATGCAGGGTCAGGATACGTTTTCGCGGCTGACCGGCGGTGCGATCGCGCTGAGTTTCTTCGTCTACGTGTTCGTGAACTCCGGGATGGTCAGCGGCATTTTGCCGGTGGTCGGCGTCCAGTTGCCGCTGATCAGCTACGGCGGCACTTCGATGGTGACAATCATGGCGGGATTCGGCATCCTCATGTCGCTGCATTCGCACCGCAAACTCGTGGGGTCTTGACAGAGTCCGTGCACGCCCCTCCGCGTCTATGCCGCCCGCTCGTCCTCGCCTGTCTGATCGGCGCCGGCCTCGCGCCCGCGAGCGCATTCGATACGCACCGCGCCGCTATCAAGCAATTCATCGCGTACATGGGGGAGCACGATTCGTTCGATGCGCGCAAGCTGCGCAAGTTGCTGGCAACCGCGCAAAGCCGGCAGGCGATCATCGATGCGATGGACAAGCCCGCCGAGAAGACCCTGCCGTGGTACCAGTACCGGACCATTTTCCTGAATGAAAAACGCATTCAATTGGGCGCTGACTTTTGGCTCGCTCATCGGCGGGAACTCGAGTCCTCGAGCGCGAGAACGGGCGTCGCGCCGGAATACGTGGTGGCGATTCTCGGCGTCGAAACCTATTACGGACGGCAGACCGGCCGGTTTCGCGTCATCGACGCGCTGGCGACGCTGGCGTTCGATTACCCGGCGCGGGCCAAGTACTTCCGCAGCGAACTGGAACAATTCCTGCTGTTGACGCGCGACTTTGGAATCAAGCCGCTGCAAGCGATGGGTTCGTACGCAGGAGCGATGGGCGCGCCGCAGTTCATGCCTTCTACTTACAGGCGCTACGGCCTCGATGCGAGCGACAACGGCCGCATCGATCTTTGGACCGACTGGCCCGACGTGTTCGACAGCGTCGCCTATTTCTTGAAGGAACACGGCTGGAACACCGGCGCGCCAGTGATGAGCGACGCCATCGTCGCGCCGTACGGCTTGGCGGCGCCGGACGAGCGCGCGCTCGAGCTGTCGGACACCGTCGCGTCGCTCGAAGCCGAGGGTCTGCACATCGATGCCGCGCCTGCCCCCGATGCGCCGGCCATGCTGATCGCCGCCGATGAGGCCGACGGCGTGCATTGGCGCGTCGGCTACGGCAATTTCTACGCGATCACGCGCTACAACCATAGTCCCTTATATGCGATGGCCGTGACCGAACTCGCGGCGGCGATCAAACGGCGCGTCCGCGCCGCGGCGGCGCTCCCGTGAGGCGACGCTCGCTTCGCTCGGGCGCGCTCCTCGCGGCGAGCGCCGCACTTCTCGCCGCATGCCAAGGTGCGGCGCCGATTCGGCCGAGCGCACCGCAATCGACGGCGCCACGGCCGCTGAATCCGCCGCTGCCGCCGCCGCCGCGCAACGTGTTCGCGGTGCCGGACGCGGTACCGCACGTGGAGCCGCGCTCGCCTTACGGGAATCCGCCTTTCTACGAGGTATTCGGCAAGCGCTATTACGTGCTGCCTTCGAGCGCCGGCTATGACAAGCGCGGAGTCGCATCCTGGTATGGACCGGGCTTTTATGAGGACCGCACGTCGACGCACGAGCCCTATGATATGTATGCGATGACCGCGGCCCACAAGACCCTGCCGCTGCCGTGCTACGTGCGCGTGACCAATCTCGAGAATGGCCGGAGCGTCGTCGTGCGCGTCAACGACCGCGGTCCGTTCGTCGCAAATCGCATCATCGACCTGTCCTATACCGCAGCCGCCAAACTCGACATGTTGCGCAAGGGCACGGCGATGGTGGAAGTGCGCGCGATAGACTCCACGGTGCCCACGGTGCCCACGGTGCCCACGGCGTCCGCGGCGCCCGCCGCAGCCCCCGTCACGGCCTTGTTCATCCAGGCCGGCGCATTTGCGGTGCACGCGAATGCCGAACATTTGGTGAGCAAGCTGCAGCGCGAGGGGTACGCCAACGCGTTCGTGCGCGGCGATGAGGTCGCGGGACGGATATTGTATCGCGTGCGTATCGGCCCGGTCGCAAGCGTCGAGGCGTACGACAGAATCGTCGATGCGCTCGCCGAAATCGGCCTCGCCGATGCGCATCTCGCGCTGAATTAATGAACTATTTCCGCAGCCGGATCGTCGGTACACTAGTCTCCACGTCACCGAGGGCCTCATTCGCCATGCTTCGTTCCCTTTTCGCATTCTGCGCACTCGTCTTTGCCGCGAGCACGACTTGTTACGCCGACATTCCGATCCCGACCCCCCCGTCGGTCGACGCGCAGGCGTACATTTTGGTCGATTACCACACGGGCAAGATCTTGGCCGCGCAGAACGCAGTGCAGCGCATGGCGCCCGCGAGCCTGACCAAACTGATGACCGCGTACATCGTGTTCGAGGAACTCGCGGCCGGCAAACTCAAGCTCGACGAGCCGGTGACCGTCAGCAAGCACGCATGGCAGACAGGCGGCTCGCGCATGTTCATTCAGGTCGGAACGCAGGTGCCGGTCAAGTCGCTGATCCTCGGCATGATCGTCCAATCCGGCAACGACGCGACCGTCGCGCTCGCCGAACGGGTCGCCGGCACGGAGGACACGTTCGTCCAGATGATGAACGCGACCGCAAAAAAGCTCGGCATGGTCAACACGCACTACGTCGATGCCACCGGCCTCCCGGACCCGGACCACTACACGACGGCCCGCGACCTGTCGCTGCTCACGACCGCATTGATCCGCGATTTCCCGCAGTATTACCCATGGTTCGCGCTCCGCGAATTCGAGTACGGCGGCATCAAACAGCAGAATCGCAACGGACTGCTGGAGACCGACAAGAGCGTCGACGGACTGAAGACCGGCCATACCGAAGCGGCCGGGTATTGCCTGGTGGCATCGGCACTGCGCAACGGCATGCGCCTGATTTCCGTGGTTCTCGGCGGATCGGAGTTCAAGGGGCGCGAGAACGCGAGTGACGCGCTGCTGAACTACGGGTTCACGTTCTACGACACGCAGCTGATCGCGAAAGCCCATGCGCAGCTCGCCGCGGCGACCGTGTGGAAGGCCGCCGAGTCGCCGATCGGGGTCGGCATTTCGCACGACCTGTACGTGACCGTGCCGCGCGGCGGATCCGCGAGCTTGAAGACATCGATCCAGCTTCAGCCGAAGCTCATCGCGCCGCTCAAGGCCGGCTCGGACGTCGGTGAGTTGCGCGTCTACGCCGGCGCCAACCTCGTCGCGAGCGCGCGGCTGCACCCCTTGTCGGACGACGCCGACGGCGGCTGGTGGCGGGACATGATCGATACGATCCGGCTTTGGTTCGCCTGACGGATTCGCCTCGATGCCGTTGCCGACATGCTATCTGAACGGAGAATACCTGCCGCTCGCGCAAGCGCGGGTATCGCCGCTCGATAGGGCGTTTCTCTTCGCCGACGCGGTCTACGAGGTCCTGCCGGTGTACGCCGGCAGGCCGTTCCGGCTGCGCGAGCATTTCGACCGGCTCGCGCGCAGCCTGAATTCGATCCGCATGCAGCCGCCGCTGACGCACGCGGCGTGGGCGGATGTCTGCGGTGAACTCGCCGCAAGGAACGGCGGCGGCGATCTGTATCTGTACGTACAAGTGACCCGAGGCGCCGAATTCGGCCGCAATCATGCGTGGCCCGAGAATCTGCAGCCGACGATCTTCGCGTACGCGACGGCGCTTGAACCCCTCGCCGCAGAGATTCTCGAGCGCGGCGTCGCAGCGGTGACCGCGCAGGACATCCGCTGGGCCCGCCGCGACATCAAATCCACGGCCTTGCTCGCGAACGTTCTTCTGAAGAAGCTCGCGCTGGATCGAGGCGCCTACGAAACATTGCTTCTCGACCGCGGATATCTCACGGAAGGCTCTTCGACGACGGTGCACGTGGTCGCGGACGGCGTGATCCGCACGCCTCCGAACAGCCACCGGATTCTTCCCGGAACGACGCGCGACGTCGTCACCGACCTCGCCGCACGGCACGGAATGCCGAATGCGGCCACCCAGGTGACGGAGGCGCAACTGCGCGCGGCCGACGAGATCTGGCTCGCGTTCTCGACGCGCGGCGTGCTGCCGGTCACCCGTCTCGACGGCGCTCCCGTGGGCTCGGGCCTGCCCGGCCCGATGTTCCGGCGCATGCATGCGGCATTCGAGGCTTATGTCCGCGAATTGGCGGATAAGCCCGTGTTATGAGCGGTCCGGCTGAAAAGGATTTTCCGAGCGATTTTCCGATCAAAGTCATGGGCCGCTGCGCGAGCGATGTGCGCGCCCTTGCGACCGAGATCATCGAAAGGCACATGGGGGCGCTCGACGAGGCGCGCGTGCGCACGCGCACCAGCAGCGACGGGAATTTCATTGCCGTCACGTACTGCGTATACGCGCACAGCCGCGCGCAGCTGGACGCCGTTTACCGCGAGCTTTCGGCCTGTAAGTCCGTGCTGATGGCGCTATAGCGCGGCCCGCAGCCGAGCTTCGCAACGAGGTGGCGGGCGACCGCGACGCCGGCCGCGTCGACGTCAGCGGCGCCGCAAAGGTCGGCGAGGCGCGTGACGGCGAGCCCGCGGTAGCCGCAAACGTTGATGCGCCGAAACGGCTCCAGGTCGAGTGAAACGTTGAGGCTCGCGCCGTGGTAGCTCGCGCCGCGCCGGATGCGTAAGCCGATGCTCGCAAGCTTGGCGCCGTCGACATAGACGCCGGGCGCGCCGCGCCGGCCGACCGCGGCCACTCCGAGCTCGGCTGCGTAGGCGATGATCGCATCTTCCAGTGCGACGACGAGTTCGCGTATGCCGAGCTTCATGCGCCGCAAGTCAAGCAACGGATAAATGACCAATTGGCCCGGCCCGTGATACGTCACCTGGCCGCCGCGGTCGATTTGCACGACCGGAATGTCGCCGGGATTGAGCAGATGTTCGCGGCTCGCGTTCATTCCCAGCGTGAACACCGGAGGATGCTCGACGAGCCAAATCTCGTCGCGCGTCGACCCGTCACGCTCATCGGTGAAGCGCTGCATCGCGCGCCAAGTGGGCTCGTACGCGGCCAACCCCAAGCGGCGGACGGCGGGCGCGACGCTCATTGGTCCAAGCGGCGGTTGTCCAAGCCGGCGTTGTTGCGCGCCAGCGCCTGCTCGGCGCGGTAGCTCGATCGGACCAAAGGCCCGGACACGCACTCGGTGAACCCGAGGGCGAGCGCCTGCGCGCGGTATTCGTCGAATTGCGCCGGCGTCACGTAACGTTCGATCGGCAGGTGATTGGCGGTGGGGCGCAGATATTGGCCGAGCGTCAATATATCGACCGAGCTCGAACGCAAGTCGCGCATCGTCGCGTGGATTTCAGCGTCCGTTTCTCCGAGTCCCAACATGAGGCTGGTTTTGGTCAGAACTGCGGGCCGGTAAGCTTTCGCGTGCGCGAGCACGCCAAGGGTCTGATCGTAGCCCGCCCGCGGATCCCGGACCGGATGGGTCAATCGCCGCACGGTCTCCACATTCTGGGCAAACACGTCCAAGCCCGAGGCAATTACGGTCTGCACGTCGGTCAACGCCCCTTTGAAATCCGGCGTCAGCGCCTCGACGGCGGTCTCAGGGTTCGCGCGCTTGATCGCGCGGATGGCCGCCGCATAGTGCGCCGCGCCCCCGTCCGCCAAGTCATCGCGGTTGACGGAGGTCAGCACGACGTAGCGCAGCTTCATCAGCGCGACCGAGCGCGCGGCGTTCGCCGGCTCTTCCGGATCCAGCCAGCCGCGCGGATTGCCGGTATCGACCGCGCAAAAGCGGCAGGCGCGCGTGCACACCGAGCCCATCAGCATGATCGTCGCGGTGCCCGCGTTCCAGCACTCGCCGATGTTCGGGCATTTCGCCTCCTCGCACACCGTGCTCAAGCGATGCTGCTTGACGATATCCTTCACCGCCGAATAGCCCGCTCCGGCGGCCATACGGGCACGCAGCCAGCGCGGCTTATGGCCGGAGAGCGCGGCGCGGGGCTGCGCCTCCGGCGCCGCGGCGCCGGCTTTGACGCCGTCCTTGATCGCCGTGAAGCCTTGCGAGGTCGTGTATTTATCGCCGCTCGCGACCCGCGGCGGCTGCGTACCGGCGGGCGATGAGCCCGCGGTCTCGATCGGTATGCCTTTGAATTCGCTCATGCTTTGATTGTAGCTCATCGAGCCGCGTTCAACGCCGACAGGCGTTCGGCGGTGCCCACATCCTCCCACAATCCGCGATACAGCTCGGCGGTACAGCGCTTTGTCTGCATGGCGCCGGTCAATACCGGTTTCAGCGGGCGCACGCCGTCGGCGAGGCCCGCAAAGAGCCGCTCGCGATAGACCGCGATTCCGGAGAACGTGAACCTGCTCGGGGCGGACGCCAGCGCCAGCCCCGCCTCCAGGCCGAAATCACCGTCCGGATGCTGCGGCGGATTCGGCACGAGCACCAAATGCGCATCCGCCTCAGGATTGATCGCGAGATTCTCGAGCGGGTAATCGGTGAATATGTCGCCGTTCACGACCGCAAACGGACCGGGCGCCAGATGTGCGAGCGCGCGCACGATGCCGCCGGCCGCCTCGAGGGCTTGCGGCGCCTCGTCGCTATAGCGGATCGACACGCCATATTTCGAACCGTCGCCGAGAAAATCGCGGATCTGGCTCCCGCGCCAGCATAAGTTGACCGTGATCTTGGCGATGCCGGCGCGGCTCAACGCACGCACATGATGTTCGATCAGCGGCGCGCCGCGCGCGATCAACAGAGGTTTCGGCATCGAATCGGTCAGCGGCCGCATCCGCTCGCCGCGCCCGGCGGCGAGAATCATCGCCGCCCGCGGCCGTCGGTCCTCGCAGCCTGCGGTCACGCTAGGGTCCGCGCCTGCGCGCGCTCGAAATTTCCGTCGACCTGCGCCGCCAGAAATTCCGCGAACTCGGAGGTCTCCCGGTATGCAGCGCAAGCCGAGCGCACATAGGCGAGTACGCGCGGCAAATCGCGCAGATATTGCGGCTTCCGGTCGCGATAGTAGAGCCGGCAGAATATACCCAGCACTTTGACGTGCCGCTGGATTCCCATCAGATCGAACCAGCGCATGAAAACGGACTCGTCCGCGTCGAGCGGGAATCCCCCCTGCCGAACAAGCTTTCGGTAATGCAGCGCCCAGGCGCGCACCCGCTCCGGCGGCCAAGCGACATAACAGTCCTTCAACAGCGAAACCAGATCGTAAGTGACCGGCCCGCCGACGGCGTCCTGGAAATCGAGAATTCCGGGATTGCCCGCGTCGAGGACCATCAGATTGCGCGAGTGATAATCGCGGTGCACGAAGGTCGCGGGCTGCTCCGCCGCCGACCGCAGCAGGCAGTCGTACAAGCGCTCCAGCATCGCCCGCGCCGAGGAGTCGACGTCGATACCGAGATGGCGCCGCAAGAACCACTCCGGCATCAGATCCATCTCGCGGGTCAGCGTTTCTCGGTCATAGGCCGGCAAATTGCCGGCGTGCGCCCGCCCCGCGGTTTGCATCGTCGCGAGCGCGCCGAGCGCGTCCGCGTATAGCCGGTCGACGCCGCGGTTGGCCGCGAGCTCGTCGAGATAATGCCGAGAACCCAAATCGGTGAGCAGAAGGAACCCGCGCTCCGTATCGCGCGCCAATACCCGCGGCACGCTCAAGCCGATTTGCGCGAGCGTCCTCGCGACCTGCAGATACGGCCCGAGGTTCTCCTGGTCGGGCGGCGCGTCCATCACGATGAAGCTCTCCGCGCCGCGTACGATGCGAAAATAGCGCCGGAAGCTCGCGTCGGCCGAGGCCGGTGCGATCGGGCAGCCGGCGAACCCCAGGTCCTCGGAGATCCAGCGGGAGAGCTCCTGGAACCTATGAGCGCTCGCGGCGGGTGGAATCATGCGGCCACATCGTTGAACCGCAAATGCGGCGCACGCAAGTATACCGATTATAATGGGGGCCCCGCGCGTCTTCGGTGCGCGCAGCGCTGTTCACAACTTCTGGGCGACATATCTTGCCGATGGCTCCTCATGCACGCGCCGTACTGCTGTTGACCGCCGTCGTTGCGGCGCCGGCGGCGCGCTCGGCCGACGTCTGTCCCGTGCCGCCCGCGCCGACGCCGCCGGGCGCGTTGTTCGAGCATATCGATGCGAGCGATCATCGAATCCATATCGAGAGCGACGCGGCCACGCTCGGCGCCGATGGCGATGCCGCCGTCAGCGGACGGGTCCTGGTTCTGCAGGACGCGCGGCGGGTGGCCGCCGACCAGGTGACGTATGACCGGCGCACGGGCCGCATCACGGTCAAAGGCGCCGTCGAATTCGAGGATCCCAAGCTCAGGATCGAGAGCGACGCGGGCGACTACGACCAGGTCGGCGGCGCGGATTTCGGCGATGCGTCCTTTCAGCTATTGAACCGCCGCGGCCGCGGCTACGCGCGCGAGATCAAAGTCCATCCGGGCGGCCAGGTCTCGCTCGACCAGGTGCGCTATACGACCTGCCCGGCCGGCAACGAGGATTGGACGCTGCACGCAGCGTCGATCAAGCTCGACACCGCGCGGCAACAGGGGGACGCGCGCAGCGCCTATCTCGTGTTCAAGGGCGTCCCTCTGTTCTACACCCCGTACCTGTCGTTCCCGCTTGGGAGCCAGCGCCAAAGCGGGCTCTTGTACCCGAACTTCGCTCACTCGGGCAACAACGGATACTCGATAGGAATACCGTATTACTTCAATTTGGCACCGAACTACGACCTGACGCTCACCCCAGGCGTCATGTCCGCCCGCGGCGTCGACATCGACGGCCAATTCCGCTATTTGACGGCGGCGTCGCACGGGCAAGTCGACACGACCGTGCTGCCGAACGATTCGCAAACGCACAGCGGGAGAAACTATTTCCACGTAACCGACGTGACCGACTTCAGTCGGCACAGCCGCGTCGGCTTCGACGTCGCGAGCGTCAGCGACAGCAACTACTTCCAGGATTTTGCGGTGGGCTCCGCGCAAACCAGCGTCACCTACCTCGAGCGCACCGCCGATTACCGCTATTACGACAACGTTTGGCGGATCAGCGCGCAGCTGCAGAACTTCCAGACGATCGACATCGCGGTCGGCAGCGCGGACCGCCCGTACTCGCGCGTGCCGCGCATCGATGCAGCGGCCCTTTGGCCGCTCGCCGGCACCGGGCTCGAGATGGCGCTGAACAGCGAGGCGGTGAATTTCCTGCGCGACGTCGGCCCCACCGGCGTGCGCTTAAACCTCGCGCCGGAGCTGCGCTGGTCGCAGCGCGCCGCCGGCTATTTCTTCGTTCCCGCGGTCGGCTGGCAATTCACCCAGTACGATCTGCGCAATGTGGGCGCCGGCGCCCCGAGTACGCCGACACGCTCGCTTCCTTACGGCCGGCTCGACACGGGCCTGATCTTCGAACGCGACTCCGGCGCCACCGGGCAGCGCAGCGAGACGCTCGAGCCGCGGATCGTATACAGTTACGTGCCGTACCGAAATCAGGACAATCTGCCGATTTTCGACACGGCCCTGCCGGACTTGAACATTACCGACCTGTACCGCACCAACCGCTATGTCGGCTACGACCGCGTCGGCGATGCGAACCAATTGAGCATGGGCCTCACGACACGGCTGTTCGACCATGCCGACGGGCGTCAATACCTGTCCGCGACACTGGGTCAGATCCGCTATTTCACGCAGCCGCGCGTGACGCTCCCGGGTGAAGCGCCGGCCTCGTACGGCGCGTCCAACATCATCGGCCAGGTCGCCGTGACCGCCTATAGGAACTGGAGCGTCAAGATGGACTACCAGTGGAATCCATACAGCAGCAAGACGGAGAAGTCCGAGGTCTCGATGCAGTACCGTCCCGACCTCGCACGCATGGTCAATCTGGGATACCGGTTCCAGCACGGCGTACTCGACCAGTGGGACGGCTCCTTCGCATGGCCGATGGCGCGGCACTGGAACGTGGTGGGACGCCTGGTCTATTCCATCATCGACCGGCAAACGATCGAACAGGTGGCCGGAATAGAGTATTCGAGCTGCTGCTGGCGATTCGAAGTCGTCCAGCGCCGCTACCTCGCCAAGCGATCTACCGTCGTCAATCAACCCGGAGCGCTCGACACGTCGATCGCGGTGCAATTGGAACTCCTCGGCTTGAGTAATGTCGGAAGGCCTGCGGGCTCTTTCCTGCAGCGGTCTATTAGCGGATACTCCGCCGTCAACCCGACTCCCTAGCCCTAGAGTACCGATCGAACATGCGACTGATTTCCCGTGTATTCCTGACCTCGATTTCGGCGTTCCTGCTGTGCTCCGCAGCACAGGCCCAGACGCGGGATATCGGCACGCGCGGCATCTTGCTCGACCGCATCGCCGCCGTGGTCAACGACGGCATCGTCATGAAGAGCCAGCTGGAAGCGCAACTGGATGCCGTGACCAAGCGCCTCGACGATCAGAAGGTCGCGCTGCCGCCGCGCAGCGTTCTGCAGAAACAGGTACTGGACCGCCTGATCATGCAGGAGATAGAGGAACAGAGAGCCACGCGCATCGGCCTCTCCATTTCGGACGAACAGCTGAACGGGGCGCTGCAGGAAATCGCGGCGCGCAACAAGATTCCCTTCGACCAATTGCCGACCGCGCTCGCGGCCCAGGGCATCGACTACAAACAATACCGCGAGTCGATGCGCAAGGAATTGACGCTGCAGGCGCTGCGCGAGCGCGACGTGATTTCGCATATCGTCGTCACGCCGCGCGAAATCGAACAATATCTGCAACGCGAGGACAGCGCGGCCGCGAACGAAGAGTTCAACATATCGCATATTCTGATATCCCTGCCGGCGGCCGCATCGCCCCGGCAAATCGCGGAAATCACGCGCAAGGCGCAGGACATTGCCGACCGTGCGCGCAAGGGCGAGAACTTCGCCCAGCTCGCGATCGCCAATTCCAACAGCCAGACGGCCTTGGAAGGCGGCGCACTCGGATGGCGCAAGGGAAGTCAGCTTCCCGATTTCATCCTGCAGCTGGTCACCAAGTTGAAGCCCGGCGAGATCGGCGGACCGGTGCGCACGCCGAGCGGCTTCCATATCGTGAAATTGAACGATCGGCGCAGCGGCGAAAAGCCGGTGATCGTGGAGCAAGTGCATCTCCGGCATATTCTGCTGAAGCCGAACGAGCTGGACGACGACCAGACCGTGCGGCAGGAGCTGCTGAAGATTCGCCAGCGTGTCTTGAACGGCGAGGATTTCGCCGGCATCGCGTCGACCACGTCTGAAGATCCGGGATCGGCGCCGGACGGCGGCGACCTCGGCTGGGCCGCGCCGAGTACCTACGTGCCCGAATTCGCGCAGGCGATCGCGAATCTCAAGATCGACGAAATCAGCATGCCATTCAAGACTCGCTATGGTTGGCATATAGTGCAGCTGTTGGGCCGCCGCACTTACGACAGTACCTCGGATCTGCGCCGTCAGCGAGCGTTCGAGGCGATTCGCGCGAGCAAGGCCGACGAGGAAACCGAGCTTTGGCTGCAGCGCTTGCGCGACGAGGCATTCGTCGAAATCAAAATGTAGTGGCAAGCGCAAGGATCGTCGTCACGTCGGGTGAGCCGGCCGGGATCGGACCGGATACCTGCGTCATGCTCGCCGAGTCCGACTGGGACGCGGCTTTGGTGTTCGCAGGCGATGCCGCGTTGCTGCGCGCGACCGCGGCCTCCTTGAATGTTCGCGTGAATATCGCAAGCTACGATCCCGCGGCGCCGACGCGTCCTCACCGGCGCGGCATTCTCGAAGTCCTGGAGATCCCGTGCGCGGTACCGCCCGTGGCCGGGCAGCCGGATCCGCGCAACGCCGAGTATGTGCTGCGCATGCTCGACCGCGCCTGCGACGGCTGCATGAACGGCGAATTCGCCGCGATGGTCACGGCGCCGGTCCAAAAGAGCACGCTGATGGACGCCGGCTTCGCGTTCACCGGGCATACCGAATATCTCGCCGCGCGCACGCACGCCGCGCTGCCGGTGATGATGCTGAGCGATGAACGCATGCGCGTTGCGCTCGTGACCACGCACTTGCCGCTCGCCGAGGTGAGCCGAGCGATCACGGCGGACCGGTTGCGCGCGACATTGCGCATCGTCGACGCGGATTTGCGCCGCTATTTTGGATTGCGTTCGCCGCGGATCCTCGTGCTCGGCTTGAACCCCCATGCCGGAGAATCGGGCCACCTCGGGCGCGAGGAGATCGACGTGATCGAACCCGTGATTCGGCAAGTGCGCGCCGAGGGCATCGACGCGCAAGGGCCGTTGCCGGCGGACACGGCCTTCGCCGAGCGGATTCTCGACGGCGCGGATGTCGTCGTCGCGATGTACCACGACCAAGGCTTGCCCGTGATCAAGCATGCGAGCTTCGGCCACGCGGTGAACGTCACGCTCGGCCTGCCGATTTTGCGCACGAGCGTCGATCACGGCACCGCCTTGGCGCTCGCGCGCACCGGCAGGGCCGACCCGGGCAGCCTCCATGCCGCCGTCGCGCTCGCCATCCGGCTGGCCGGTGCGCGCGCCGCGCATGCCGGTTCGTAAGCGCTTCGGCCAGCATTTCCTGCACGATCGGGCGGTCGTCGCCCGCATCGTCGACGCGGTAGCGCCGGCGCAAGGCCAGCACATCGTCGAGATCGGACCCGGGCGCGGCGCCCTGACCTGGGCCTTGCTCGCGCGCGCGCACTCGCTGGACGCGATCGAAATCGATCGCGATCTTGCCGCCCTGCTCGCGGCCGATCCGCGCGCGGCCGGCGGATTGCGAATGCACGTCGAGGATGCGCTGCGCAGCGACTTCGCGGCCTTGCGCGGCGCAGGTCCGCGCTTGCGGATAGTCGGCAATCTTCCCTACAACATCTCCACGCCGCTGATGTTCGAGCTGCTGCGCCAGCGCGATTCGATCGAGGACATGCATTTCATGCTGCAGAAGGAGGTCGTCGACCGCATTACGGCGAGGCCCGGCGGCAAGGAGTACGGCCGCCTGACCGTGATGCTCGCGGCCCATGCACAAGTCGACGCGCTGTTCGACGTCGGACCGGGCGCATTCCAGCCGCCCCCGCGGGTCTGGTCCGCGGTCGTTCGGCTGCGCCCATGCCGCACGCCGAATTTCGAATTCGGCGACGATCGGCTGCTGCGGATGCTGGTGACGGCGGCGTTCTCCCATCGGCGCAAAACCTTGCGCAACGGCCTCAAAGGCCTGCTCTCCGCGGTGGAAATCGAGGGCTGCGGCATCGACCCCGGCCTGCGCCCGGAAGTCCTGGAGCCGGCTCAATTTGGCCGCCTCGCGGCGCATTTGCACGCACGGACCGCGCCCGACCCGCGACAAATTCCATAGGCCGCGCACGCCTCCGCTATACTTGACCCAATGCCGGCCTATAAGAAAATTCTCGTGCTTTTGGACCTCTCGGACGGAAGCGAACAGGTCGCCGTGGCGGGGCGCGCGATGGCGGCACATTCGCAGGCGTCGGTCGTCGCCTTGCATGTCGTCGAGTTCGTGCCGGTCGAGCCGATGGGCGAATCCCTGATGCCCGCGCTTCAGATCGAGGAAGAGTTGATCGCGCGCTCGCGCAAGATGCTCGAGGACATGGTGAAGCGGCTCGGCCTCGAACGCACGATATGCCGCGTCGAAGCTGGAAATACCAAGGCGGAGATCCTGCGCGTCGCCGAACAGGAGCGCGCGGACTTGATCGTGCTCGGCAGCCGTGAACGGCACGGTCTCGCCATTCTGGTCAATTTCACGGAGGACACCGTCCTGCACGCGGCGCACTGCGACGTGCTGGCCGTTCGCTTGAAGTGATGCGATGCGCCCCATGACAGCCGAATCAGCGAATCCCCGGATCCGGGTGGAAGTCGAGACTTCCTATCTCGAGGAACAATCGGATCCGCGCGACAGGCGCTACGTATTTTCCTACACGATCACGATCCGCAATGACGGCCCCGTGCCCGCGCGGCTGCTGACGCGCCATTGGATCATCACCGACGCGAACGGCAACGTCAAAGAGACCCGCGGCGACGGCGTCGTCGGCGAACAGCCTTATTTGAAGCCGGGCCAGGGGTTCCGGTACTCGAGCGGGGCGGTCATCGAGACTCCGGTCGGCACGATGCAAGGAAGCTACCAAATGGTGGCCGACGACGGGCAACAGTTCGACGCACCGATCGCGCCGTTCAGACTGGCGATGCCCGGAGTGCTTCACTAGGCGATGGCGCTTTACGCGATCGGCGACGTCCAGGGGTGCGACCGGGAGCTCGGTGCGCTTCTCGAGGCGATCCATTTCTCGCGCGATCGCGACCGCCTATGGTTCGTCGGCGATCTCGTGAACCGCGGACCGGACTCGCTCGGCGTATTGCGCAGGGTCCGTGCGCTCGACGACGCCGCGATCACGGTGCTCGGCAATCACGACTTGCATTTTCTCGCGGTGGCGCTCGGGTGCGCACGCACGCGCAGCAGCGATACGCTCGATACCTTGATGAGCGCCCGCGATCGCCGCGTATTGACGGATTGGCTCATTTCGCGCCCCTTGCTGCATGAGGACAGGGCGCTGCGGCTCGTGCTGCTGCACGCGGGGCTGCCGCCGCAATGGGATCTGCCGACGGCGACGGCTTGCGCACGGGAATTCGAGAGCGCGCTGCAGCGCGCGCCGGAACGCCTGTTCGAGCGCATGTACGGCGACAGCCCCAACCAGTGGTCCGCGAATCTCGACGGCGCCGAGCGCCTGCGGTTCATCGCAAATTGCTTGACGCGCTTGCGTTACGTGGACGGCGAAGGGCGCCTCGCGCTGCGCGCGAAAGGCGCGCCGGAGAAACTTCGCTCATCCTCGCTGATTCCCTGGTTCGACGTCGAAGCCGCAGCATGGCGCGGCGCGCGCATCGTGTTCGGCCATTGGTCGACCATGGGCTTCTTTCGCAACGCGGACGTGATCAGCCTCGACACCGGCTGCGTATGGGGCGGACGATTGACGGCACTGCGCCTCGACGTCGCGGCCGCCGAGCCCATCTCGATCGGCTGCGCGGCCGGATGAGCGGCCTCAGGGCGCGGACTTGCCGAGTTCGGCCTGTTCTGCCGGCGGAAGCGCCCGCAGAACCTCACCGCGCACGAAGTAGCGGCTGCCGCTCAATTGGTAAGGAACGCAGGTGATGTCCTGCTTCAGATCGCGCGTGGTAAGTTTCGGCAAGATTTGCCGCGCGAATTCCTCGACCAATTCGCAATCGCCCATCCCCATGTTGCGGAACGCGTCGGGCGCGATCGTAAAGGGTTCGAAGCGGGCATCGACCGGCGCCAGATCGCCCGCATGCAGGGGCTTGGCTGCCGGCTCCGGCACCGCGGGCGCGGAGAAGCGTATGTCGAGACTGGGGCTCAGCGAGTTCGGGCCCGGCGGGCGTCCGTATTCCGCGCAGCCGACCGCGACGATCCGCAAATCCCTCCGGGCACCGAGATCCGTCAATAGCGCGCGCACCTTGTCGCTCAAGCCATCGCAGGAATAGCGCGAGGTGCGGCCCAGGTAGACGAAATTGACGTGGTGTTCCTTCCACACGGCCGGCAGAGGCGCGCCGGACGCCGCGAATACCGGCCCCGCGGTGAGCGCCGCAACCAAGCACAAGCCTGCTTCCAACCCCTTGAACCGCATAATCACCCTCATTGGCGCGATGGCAGTAATGGCAACCCGGTAAGCCTTAAGACCGCACCGCCGGCGCCTAAGTTTCGCGCCGCCGGTATAATGTGCGCATGCCAATCCCCGCCCCGTTCAGTCTCGATCGGTGGATCGCCGAGAACCGCGGCTCGTTGAAACCGCCGGTCGGCAACAAGCTCCTGTTCCGCGACGGCGACTTCATCGTCATGGCGGTAGGCGGCCCGAACTCCCGCAAGGATTTTCATCATGACCCGAGTGAAGAGATCTTTTACCAGGTTCAGGGGGATATCGTGCTGAAGACGATCCAGGGCGGGCGTGTGACCGACGTGCCGATTCGGCAAGGCGACATTTTTCTGTTGCCGGCACAGGTGCCGCATTCGCCGCAGCGGCCCGCCGGTACGGTCGGAATCGTCGTCGAACGCAGGCGCCAAGCCGATGAATTGGACGGGTTCTCCTGGTATTGCGAGAACTGCGGAGCATGCCTGCATCTGGAGCGCGTCGCGGTGGGGGACATCGAGCGGCAACTGCCGCTCATATTCTCGCGATTCTATTCGAACGTGCAACGGCGCACCTGTCGCTCCTGCGGCGCCGTGATGCAGCCGCCCGGCACGTGACGGCCGCGGCGGCCGCGATGTGTTGAACCGGGAATTCACCGCGGAGCGCGCGCAGCGTGAGGATGCGCACGACGTCCTCGCGCACGTCGCCGGGGAGTTCCATCATCCGGTCGACGCCGCCGGCCGCAAGCAGATCTATCTGTGCGGCCATTCCCTCGGCCTGCAGCCGAAGGCCGCTGCCGCATGCGTCGAACAAGAGTTGGCCGATTGGCGCGAACTCGCGGTGCGCGGACATCACGCGGCAAAGCGGCCGTGGATCGGCTACCACGAGCGCTTGGCCGAACCGCTCGCAAACCTCGTCGGCGCGGCCCCCGCCGAAGTCGTCGCGATGAATTCACTGACCGTGAATCTTCACCTCATGATGGTCAGTTTCTTTCGCCCCGCGGGCGGCAGGGATTGCGTTTTGGTCGAAAAGTCGGCGTTCCCTTCGGATCGATATGCAATTGATTCTCAACTAGCCTTTCATGGACTCGATCCTCAAAGCCACCTGATCGAAATCGGGCCGCGGCCCGGCGAATGGTGCCTGCGCACGGAAGACCTCGTCGACGGCATCGGGCAGGCCGGGGCGCGGCTCGCTCTCGTCCTGCTGCCGGGAGTTCAATACCAGAGCGGGCAATCCTTCAACCTCGAACCCGTGATCGCCGCCGCGCGCCAAGCCGGCGCCGCAGTCGGTCTCGATCTTGCGCACGCGATCGGCAACACCCTGCTGCATCTGCACGATTGGAACGCGGACTTCGCGGTCTGGTGCGGATATAAATATTTGAACGGCGGCCCCGGCGCGCTCGGCGGCTGTTTCGTCCATGACCGCCACGCGGCGAACTTCGAGCTGCCGCGATTCGCGGGTTGGTGGGGCCACGACAAGGACACGCGGTTTGCGATGGGTCCGCAATTCCATCCGATGGCCGGCGCCGAAGGATGGCAAATCAGCAACCCGCCGATCTTGTCCGCGGCGCCGCTGCTGGCGTCCTTGGACATTTTCAGGCGCGCGGACCTTCGCCGCCTGCGCGCCAAGTCCGTCGCGCTGAGCGATTTCCTGCGCCGCTCGATCGAGGCCCTGGCGCCGGGACTCGTCGAGATCATTACTCCGGCAACGGCCGCGGACCGCGGCTGTCAATTGAGTTTGCGGTTGCCGCGGGATGGCAAGCGCTGTTTCGAACGGTTGAGCGCCGCCGGGGTCGTCGGCGATTGGCGGGAGCCGGAAATATTGCGCTTGGCGCCGGTGCCGTCCTACAACTCCTTCGTCGACGTCTTTAGGGCCGCCGAGGCGCTCGCTCGCGCCGCCGCAGCATGAGTGCCGACGGCCGCTCCCTTGCCCTCGCCGGCGCGGCTACGAGGTATCGGTCTACGAAGCCGGCGCCGATCCGCGCGCGGGTCCCGCCGCTTCGGGGCGGTCGATCAACTTGGCCTTGGCCGCGCGCGGCATCAATGCGCTGAAGCGCGCCGGGGTATACGAGGAACTTGCGCACGACTGGGTGCCGATGCACGGCCGGCTCATTCACGGCCGCGAAGGCGGGACGTCGATGCAGCCCTACGGCGTCCACCCGGACGAAGTGATTCATTCGATTTCACGGCATCGGCTGAACCGTACGTTGCTGGACATCGCCGTGCGGCGCTTCGGCGTCGATGTGCGCTTCGAACACCGCCTGGAATCGGCCGACTTCGATGCAGGCATCGCATCGGTGCGCGACCTGCGCGCGGACCGGCTCGTGCCGGTGCGCATGCGGCCGCTCGTCGCCAGCGACGGCGCCGGGTCGTGCATGCGCCGTGCGATGCACGGCGCGCATCTGATCGAGGCGCGCGAGGAAGATCTGGCGCACGGTTACAAGGAATTGTCGATACCCGCCGGGCCCGGCGGCAGTTACGTGCTGGAGCGCGAAGCGCTGCATGTCTGGCCGCGCGGGGGCTTCATGTTGATCGCGCTGCCGAACGCCGACGGCAGCTTCACGGCGACCTTATTCCTGCCGACGAGCGGGCCCGACGGCTTTGCGAGCTTGACCGACCGCTGCCGGGTGGAGAGGTTCCTGCGCGCGCACTTTCCCGACGTCGTCGCGCTGATGCCCGACCGCCTGCGGGAATTCGAGGCGCACCCGACGGGATTTCTCGGCACTGTGCGGGCCGAACCGTGGCATGTCCGCGGAATGGCCGCGCTCATTGGCGACAGCGCGCACGCGATCGTACCGTTCCACGGTCAAGGCATGAACGCATGCTTCGAGGATTGCCTGTATTTCGACGCCTGCGTCGCCCGGCACCCCTCGTGGGAGGAGGGATTTGCGGATTTCTTCGCCGCGCGCAAGGCCGACACCGACGCCATTGCCGAGATGGCGCTCGAGAATTACCGGGAAATGCGCGAGCGGGTCGCCGATCCGAAATTTCAACTGCAAAGCGCCTTGTCGCGGGAACTCGAGCGCCGCCACCCGCAGCGCTTCATTTCGCGCTATTCGATGGTGATGTTCCACGAGGAGATTCCGTACCGCGTTGCGCAGGCGCGCGGCCGCATCCAATCCCGCTTGCTCGGCGACTTGACCGATAAGGTCTCGCAACTCGGCGAAATCGATTTCGATGTCGCGCGCCGCGAGGTCGAGGCGCGTTTGCCGCCGCTCGCTCAGGACTTGTCGAGCGTGATGAAGCTGTAGTCGAATTCATGGACGGCGTCGGCTTGGTGGCGCTCGCGCGCCGTTTCGCGCCAGCCGGCGTCGTGCCAATCCTTGAAATGCGCATCGCCGCCTGCGATGCAGGTATGGACCAGGGTCAGGTGGATGCGCAGCGCGAACGGCAAGCACAGCCGGTAGACCTCCCCGCCGCCGATGACCATGATCGTCCGATCAGGCCGCCCCGCCGCGAGCGCCTGCGCGATCGTCGCGACCGCGGTGCAGCCCGGCGCGACCACGCCCCGCTGCCGCGTCAAGACGAGGTTGCGGCGGCCGGGCAGCGCCCGTCCGATCGACTCATGCGTCTTGCGGCCCATCAATACATCATGGCCGAGGGTGATCGCCTTGAATCGCCGCAGGTCCGCGGGCAGCCTCCACGGCAGTCGGTTGTCGCGGCCGATGACGTCGTTCTCCGCGACCGCGACGACGAATTCGATCGCCGCACCTGCGCGCGGAGCCGAAAATGCCGGCGTATCGTTCCCGCTAGTGTCCGTCTTCATGCCCCGATCCGCGTGCCGAAAGCGGGTTTATACGCCGAACGGCCGCCGGCGAGAAGTTACCAACGCCCCGATGTAAGCATCATTCGGCGCGCGTCCACTCGCGCATCAAGCGACGCGGCACTCGTTCACGATCCAACGCGTGAACTCCTGCAAGTCCTCGCGACTGCGATCTTCGGGTCTTTGAAGAATGACGTAGCTCTCGTTCGTGGTCAGCTCCGCGTCGAACAGCTTGATCAAGCCACCGGCGGCGAACCGGTCGGCGCTCAACCGCGCCGGCACGAGCGCGACGCCGATGCCCTGTTCGGCCGCGATCACGACCGCGGACATCGTGTCGAGGCGCACGAGGCGATTCGGCTTGATCGGCTCCATGCCCAATCCCAGCGTCCATCGTTCCCAGGCTTCGCGCCGCTCCTCGTGCACGAGAAGCGTCTTGCCGTTCAGGTCTTCGTAGCGGTCGATCGGATTATCCAGCAGGAACGACGGTGAACAGGCGACTATGAAGCTTTGCGCGAACAGCTCGTGCACCGTGAGGCCTTCCCAGGGACCCGAGCCGACGACGATCGACAGATCCGCCTCCGCCGGGTGGGTCTTCGGCGCGGAGAACGTGGTCTCGATCCGAATGTCAGTCTCCTCACGCGCCTGCGAGAACGACGCGAGGCGCGGCAACAGCATCTCGTTCGCGAAAAACGAGGGCACATTCAGGCGAATGATCGTGCGGCCGTAGCGGATCTGAAGCTGCTCCGTGACGCTCTCGAGCTTGGAAAATATGTCGTCGAGGTGTTCCAGGTAATGCGCGCCCGCATCGGTGAGCGCGAGCGTGCGCACGCCGCGGGCACCCCGTTCGAACAGCGTGACGCCGAGTTGCTCCTCGAGCGCCTTGATCTGGTGGCTGACGGCCGACGGCGTGACGAACAACTCGTCGGCGGCCGCCTTGAAGCTTTGCAGCTTGGCGGCAACCTGGAAAGTCTTCAGAAATTTGAGCGACGGCAGGCGCATAGGTCGACCAACGCGTTATCGGGGATAAGCATTCCCCAGGGCCATTTTTCGCAATGATATAAGCAAATTACATGCCATGGGTCGAAATCGCCATGTTGGCGCGCCGTTTTGGTCTTTCGCCGGGTCCCGTGCCGCATCTCTGCGCAGGGACCGTCCGCCGCCGCACGGTGCCGGCGCATCGGCGCGCAAGGCGCGCGCTCAGTGCGTCTTGCGCTTCGCGCGCCCCGCCGTCCGGCGCGCACGCCTCTTGCGGGGCGCCTTGGCCGGCGCCAGCATGCTGCCGCGGCAATTTTGCGCACCGCAACGGCAGGCGAATATCTCGTCCACGTTCGGCGCATCGTCCACATCCCGCCCGATCTGGTAGTCGTAGGCGAGTTCCTCGCCCTTTTGAATGGTGCGAATCGCCTCGATGAAGATTCGCTTGTCGGCGACGCTGCTTTCGCAATTCGGCTCGCAGCCGTGATTGATGTAGCGGCCCTCGTTGCCGCCGACGCCGCCGTCGATGACCGTCTTCGAGTCCACCGTGAACAAGAACGTGTGGTTGTCGTCCTCGGTCTTGTCCTCGTAGCGTGCGTCGGCCTCGGCGTGGCTGACGCGCTCGCCGAGGTATTCGATGATCGCGGTGCCCTTGCGGATTCGACGCAGCGCGAAAACGCCGAACCCGTGAATCGGCGAATGCCTGACTTCGATCATCGGCGCGCGGCGCGCGCTCTTCTTCATACGGCGATCGGTGCTTTTATTGCGGGGTGGCATCGGTAATCCATGATTGAAAAATCGTCGAACTCATACTCGAAAATGCTCGGCGGCCTGCGCCTGAACTTCAATGTCGGCAGCGGGTACGGCTCGCGGCCGAGCTGCGTCTCGGCTTCGCCCAAGTGATTCAGGTAAAGGTGACAGTCGCCGCCGGACCAGATGAATTCGCCCGGCTCGTAGCCGCACTGATGGGCGAACATGTGCGTGAGCAGCGCATAGGAGGCGATGTTGAACGGCACGCCCAGAAACGCGTCTGCGCTGCGCTGATAGAGCTGGCACGAGAGCCTGCCGCCCGCCACGTAGAATTGAAACAGCGCGTGACACGGAAGAAGCGCCATCCGCTCCAGTTCGCCGACGTTCCAGGCGCTGACGAGAATGCGCCGTGAGTCCGGATTCGCCTTCAGCTGCTCGACCGCGTTCGAGATCTGGTCGATGTGGCGGCCGTCCGCGGTCGCCCAATCGCGCCATTGCCGGCCGTAGACCGGGCCAAGATCGCCGTGCGCATCCGCCCACTCGTCCCAGATCGTGACGCCGTGAGCGCGCAGGTACCCGACGTTCGTGGCGCCGCTGAGGAACCACAGCAGTTCATGGATGATCGAGCGCAAATGCAGCTTCTTCGTCGTCACCAGCGGAAAACCCGCGGCGAGATCGAAGCGCATTTGATGGCCGAACACGCTGACCGTGCCCGTTCCGGTGCGATCGCTCTTGGTTACGCCCGAATTCTTGATGTATCGGAGGAAATCCAGGTACTGCCGCATGCGCTAGCTTTTTACGGGGGCGAGGTTGCCGCTGACCGCATTGCGCCGGTACGCGTAGACCATCATGATCGCGCCGATGACGATCATCGGCATCGTCAGCAGCATCCCCATCGTCAGCCAATTGCCGGCCAGGTAGCCGATGTCCGCGTCGGGCAGGCGCACCCACTCCACGGTGAAGCGGGCGAATCCGTAGACGATCATGAACAAGGCGCTGGGCGCCAGGCGCGGCCGCGGCTTCGCCGTGAACGTCCACATGATCACGAACAGCAGCAGCCCCTCGAGCACCGCCTCGTAGAGCTGGGACGGATGCCTGCCGATCAGGACGCCCTGCGCATTCGGCACGCCGAAAGCCCACGGCAGGTTGGTAGGCTTTCCCCAGAGCTCGCCATTGATGAAATTACCGAGCCTTCCGGCCATCAAGCCGATGCCCGGCAGCGGCGCAAGGAAGTCGAAAACGTCGACTGCGTGCTTGCCTTTCGCGCGCGCAAACAGGAATGCCGCGACCACGACGCCGGCCAGGCCGCCGTGAAAGGACATGCCGCCGTCCCAGATGCGGAACGCATTGAGCCAATTCTCCGCAAGCACGTCATGGCCGTAGAATATGCACCAGCCGGTCCGGCCGCCGACGATGACGCCGATCGCGCAATAGAAAATCAAATCGTCGATATCCAGCCCGTTCCATGTCGATCCGGGGCGCCGCGCGCGGTAGCGCGCAAGGAGCCAGGCGGTGGTGAAGCCGACGAGGTACATGATCCCGTACCAGTGGACGCGCAAGGGTCCTACCCCGAGAAACGGCCCGATGGAGATCGCGATCGGATTGATGTGCGGATAGACGAGCATGGCTATAAGTTTAACCCACGGCATTCGCCGGCGAGAACACCGTTCTCACGCCAACGGCGCGTTGACGCGGCAATAATACGCCTTCAAGTATCGCGTTTCCGCTATCGCCGGGTGCACCGGGTGATCGGGCGCCTGTCCGCCCTGCTCCAATAATTGAACGTGCTTGCCGGCGGTCCGGGCCGCCTTGCCTATCGCATCCTGCAGCGCTTCGGCGCTCATGTGATATGAGCACGAGCAAGACACCAAAATGCCGTCGTCGGCGAGCAGCTGCAGCGCGAGCTGGTTCAATCGCTTGTACGCCGCCTGCGCCTTCGGCAGATCCTTCTTGCGCTTTGCGAATGCCGGCGGATCGATGACGAGCACATCGAATTTCGCGCCCTCGCGGCTCAAATCCGCCAACACGTCGAACGCATCACCCTTGCGCGCATGGATCGCGTGGCCGTTGCGCTTGCCGTTCTGCTGCGCGAGTTCGAGCGCCCGGGCGGAACTGTCCACGCACAGCACCTCGCCCGCGCCGGCCCGCGCCGCGCCGAGGCCCCATGCGCCGACGTAGCTGAACACGTCGAGAACGCGTGCGCCCGGTCGGATGTACTTCGAAAGCGCCCGGCGGTTCGCCGATTGGTCGAAAAACCAGCCCGTTTTCTGGCCCTCGCGCAGCGGCACTTCGAATTCCAGGCCGTCCTCGACGACGATCCCGAGTTCCGCGACCGAGCCGACGGCCTCTTCCACATATGCCGGCAGACCCTCCAGTTCGCGCGCGCCGCCGTCGTTCTTGAACAACAGCGCATCGACGCGCAGCTCCTGCGCGAGCGCCTGCCGGATCTGATCCTTGAAGCGCTCCATGCCTGCGGTTCCGATTTGAACGACGCAAGTCCCGCCGAAGCGGTCGATCACGAGGCCCGGAAGCCCGTCGGCCTCGCCGTAGACCAACCGATAGTACGGAGCCGCGTAAAGGCGTTCGCGCAAGCCGAGCGCGCGCCGCAAGCGCGCCGCGAACCACGCGACATCGGGAATTTTCCAACTTTCGAGCAAGCGTGCGCAAATCAGCGATTGTGGATTGACGTAGGCCAATCCGAGCGCGCGGTCGTTGTGCGCCAGCACCCGCACCAGTTGGCCCGCCTGGAACGCGCCGAGCGGCGTCTGGGCGGTGTCCACTTCGTTGCTGAACACCCAAAGATGGCCCGCCTGCAAGCGGCGGTCTTCATTGCGCTTCAGGCGCAATGCGGGCAAAGACGCAACGGCTTCATTCACTGACATGGCGGGCACTTCGGTTATAGTCGCGCGCATTCTACCCGACGCGGACGCTTCCGATGCAGCGCAATCGACTCTACGAGGAAACCAGCCCATATCTTCTGCAGCATGCCGAAAATCCGGTCGATTGGCACCCTTGGGGCGAAGAGGCGCTCGCGCGGGCGCGCGCCGAGGACAAGCCGATATTGCTGTCCATCGGCTATTCCGCATGTCATTGGTGCCACGTGATGGCGCACGAATCCTTCGAGGATCCGGACACCGCGGCGCTGATGAATGCGCTGTTCATCAACATCAAGGTGGACCGCGAGGAGCGGCCGGATCTCGACAAGATTTACCAAATCGCGCAGCAATTGCTGACGCGGCGCGCGGGCGGGTGGCCGCTGACGATGTTCCTGACCGCCGGCGAGCAACAGCCGTTTTTCGGCGGCACCTATTTCCCGAAGGAGGCGAACTTCGGATTGCCGCCGTTCCGCGACATCCTCGGGCGCGTCGCCGAGTACTACCGCGTCCATCGCGCCGAAATCGCCGCCCAAGCCGAACCGCTGCGGCACGCACTTCAGTCCATCCTGCCCGCGGGCGGGCCGTCCGACGCTGCGCTCGATGCCGCATCGCTCGAGCGGGCGCGTGCGGCGCTCGACGATCTGTTCGACGCCGAGTACGGCGGATTCAGGCAAGCGCCGAAGTTCCCGCACGCGATGGCCGTCGAACGCGCGCTGCGCCATTGGCGCTCGACCGTGGATACGGCGGCGCCCGATCTCAAAGCCTTGTTCATCGCGACGTTGACGCTGACGCGCATGGCCGAGGGCGGGCTTTACGATCAGCTCGGAGGCGGCTTCTACCGCTATTCGGTGGATCGCGAATGGATGATTCCGCACTTCGAAAAGATGCTCTACGACAACGCGGCGCTGCTCGCGCTGTACTCGCAAGCGTATTTGGCGACCGCCGAACCCCTGTTCGCACGCATCGCCGCCGAAACCGCGGACTGGGCGGTGCGCGAAATGCGCTCGCCGGAGGGCGGCTTTTATTCGAGTCTGGACGCCGACAGCGAGGGCGCTGAAGGCAAATTCTACGTATGGGACAAGGCGCAGATTCAAGGCTCTCTGAACGCGGACGAGTGTGCCGCGTTTTGCGCGCGCTTTGGCCTCGAGCGCGCGCCGAATTTCGACGGCAAATGGCATTTGCATGCGGCTCTGCCGATCCAAGACGTCGCGCTGCGCGAAGGCTCGACGCCTGCGGCGGTGGCGGCGCTGATCGAGGACGCACGCGCGCGGCTCTTCGCCGTACGCAATGCGCGCGTGCGGCCTGCGCGCGACGAGAAGATACTCACCGCCTGGAACGGACTCATGATCAAGGGCCTCGCGCTCGCCGCGCGCACGCAGGGTAGCCTCGACCTCGCCGAGCGGGCGTCCGAAGCCGTCGATTTTCTCCGCAATCGTCTGTGGAAGGACGGCCGTCTGCTCGCGGTCCACAAGGACGGACGCGCGCACCTTGCGGCATACCTCGACGACTACGCGTTCCTCGCGGACGCACTGCTCGAACTTTTGCAAACGCGCTGGCGTACGCGGGATTTGGAATTCCTCGTGCAGCTGGTCGAGGTCTTGCTCGCGAAATTCGAGGACCGCGCCGTCGGCGGCTTCTTCTTCACGGCGTCCGATCACGAGCGCCTGATTCACCGCAGCAAGTCGTTCAGCGACGAATCCCTGCCAGCCGGCAACGCGATCGCCGCCGGCGTGCTCGGCCGGCTCGGATACCTGCTCGGCGAACCGCGCTACCTCGACGCCGCGCGCCGCACGCTGACCGCCGCACTGCCGATGATGATGCAGGACCCCGCACTGCACATGAGCGCGCTTAACGCGCTCGACGATCATCTCGCGCCGACGCAAGTCGTGATCATCCGCGGCGCCGCGGCCGAAGCCATGCGCTGGGCGCGCGAGCTCGGATGCCTGTACGCGCCCTCACGCCTGCTGTTCGCGATCCCCGACGAGGCCGAGGGGCTGCCGCGCGCCTTGTCGGAGAAGCGCAGCGCTGACGGCGCCGTCGCCTACGTTTGCACCGGGAGCACCTGTTCGCCGCCGATCGGCGATCTCGACGAAGTCGCGCGCGCACTCAAAACGTCCCGGCCGCGCCTGTGAACCTCGATCGGGCTAGCGCAACCGTCCAGGGCGCGCGAGCGCCGCCGCGAGCGCCTCGCGCAAATCGCCGTGCAGCGCGGGATCAAAGACCGGGGCTGCGAGCCAATCGAGCGCCCAGGGCTGCAGCGTACGCGTGCGCTCGGGCTCGGACGCATGCCGCGGAAACAGGTGCGCATGCAGCGCGGGCTCGACGTTGCCGAACATCGCGTAATTGATGCGCATGGCCAAGGTCACCTCGATCAACGCATCGCCGAGCAGCGCCATGTCGGCGAGGAATCGGGCCCTCTCATCCGCCTGCAGCGCATTCAGGTCGGCGACGACCGGGTCGGGCAGCAAGAGGCAATAGCCTGGGAGCACTTGCCGCTCGCCGAGCACGGCCCAGCCGGACTTGAGTTTCGCGACGGCCGCGGGATAATCGCCGGCGCGGCAGCGGGCGACGATACGATGGATCGCGGTGGTTTCCGCGGCCGGCATCAGCGCAATCGCCTATGCAATCAACCGCGCCAATGGCGCCACGCGCCGGTATCCATGTGCACGAAATTGGAAACCCGGTAGTAGCCGACGCCGCCCAGCTTTTGTTTGAGCGCCGTGGCCGCGAGCTCCGCGCAATTGACGCCATTGATCCGCACGTCGATCGCGCGCCCCTGCATGTGGAGGCTGTGCAGCGCGACGCCGTGGCTGCGTTCATGCAGCATCTCGTTGGTCGCGGGCGAGCGGTAGCCGGATATCACGTGAAACTCCGGAGCGACGCCGACCGCGCCCGCCACATGGTGCAGATAATCCATCAAACCGGGATCGATCGGGTGCAGGTCGCCGTTGCGAAAATCGCGCAGCACATGTTCGATCTGCGCCATCGCGGATGCAACGTATGCCTGATCCCGATAAAACTCGACATCCAGATCCTCGCCGGTATGCAGATTCATCAGCACGATGCGCTTCGACGTCGACGCGGCGGCTGCGGCGGCCGGATCCGGCGGGATCGGCGGCGCGTATCGGGACTGCGGCGCGAACGCCGCTGAGCGCGCAAGCGCCGCGCTGCGCACCGGCCCCGCAATTACACCGGCGCCGACCGCGCAGGCCGCGAGGCTGCCAACTTTCAGGAAACGGCGGCGATCCATCGTCATTGATGACCTCGACTGGATATGAGCCGCCCGCGATCGAGCGCGAGCACGGTCGCTTTCGGGAAAAAATTGAAATCGGAGGCCGAAGCCCAGGTGTACGCGCCCATCGAGCGCCCCAGGATGAGATCACCGATTTCCAGCTTGGGTAATTCCATGTTCTCGTCAATCACATCGATACTGTCACATGTGGGACCGGCAAGAACCGACGAAAATCGTTCCCCGCCCTTCACCAGCGCGTCGATGAGGTAATGCGCGTGGTCGAACAGAAGGCCGTTGTACGAGCCATATACTACATCGTCCGGATAGTACCACCATCGTCCGCCGCGTTGCGCACGGCCCATCACCGAGGCGACGGCAACCGCTGCCGGAGCGGCAATGAAGCGCCCAGGCTCCGCGATCACCCGCAAGCCTCGCGCAAGCTCGCGCAAAGCTCTGCGCAATGGCGCACAGAATTCTTCGATCGGCGCCGCCGCCTGCCGATAGTCGACCGGAAATCAGCCGCCGATATCGAGGATTCGCATGTGCAGACCCCGCGCCGCGGCGCGGCGCAGCAAACCTGCGCACGCGCGGATCGCCTCGACATGCGTATCAGGTCCGCTCGCCTGCGACCCAACGTGAAACGATAAGCCGGCGACGCGGATGCCGAGCCCCGCGGCGAGCGACATCAGCTCTTCCGCAGCCTCGGGCCCGCAACCGAATTTGCGCGACAAATCGCAAACGGCGTCTGGGCTTCTGAACGAAATTCGGATCAAAAGTTCCGCGCGATGGCGCACCTGCGCGAACTTTCGCACTTCGTCCTCGTTGTCGACGACGAAAATGCGCACGCCGAAGGCCAAGGCCGTGCGGATATCGCCGTCCCGCTTGATCGGGTGCGTATGAATACAGCGGTCCGGCGCGACCCGCGCGCGCCGCACCATATCGATTTCCCCGTTGCTCGCCAAGTCGAAGTAGGCGCCCTGCGCGAGCAGCGTTTCGACGACCGATTGGTGCGGCAATGGCTTCAGTGCGTAATGTAAATCGACGCCCGGAAGAGCCGCCGCGAGCCTTCGATACTGGCCGCGCACGCGCTCGGCGTCGATGACGAGCAGCGGCGAGCCATAGCGCTGCACGAGATGCCGTATCGAGTCTTCGGAGAACGGGTCCTGCGCCGGATCGAGTTCCAGTTCGCGCGCAGCCCCGGTTTCATGACGCAGCAACGGCGAACGCGCCTTGGCCTAGCCGGCGCCGGAGTCGGCCGAGGCCGCGCCCAAGCCGCCGGCTCTGCGCAGGCGGTCGATCACCGCGGTCCAGCGCTCGTCCGCCGGCGGCGCCTGCACGAAGATCCTCATGCTGCCTGCGCGATCCAGGGTACGCAGGTGGTTGTAGAGATTATGCGCGTAAGCGTCGGCCTTCTTGCCGGCGTTGATCCAAGTCAAGTAACGCTGCGCATGCATCGGCGCGCGCATTGCCAAGACGGCGACTTTCTCACCGCGTTCGGCAAACTCGGCCGCACGCGCTTCCAGCTCCTCGGACTCGATGATTTCGAGCGGCGTCAACGGCGCGTAATGTGAGCCTCGATCGCCGGGAGATCTCGGTGCATCGCCGGCCTCGGCGAGCGTGCCGACGACCTTTTCAATCTGCGTACGCGTAATGAATCCGGGACGCAGCAAGCGCACAACGTTGCCCAGACACGAAACGATCGTCGACTCGAGGCCTATCTGCGACTCGCCGCCGTCGAGCACGACCGGCAAAGCGTCGCCGAACTCCTCGCGCACGTGTTCTGGCCTCGTCGGGCTCAAGCGGCCGTAGCGATTCGCCGACGGGGCGGCGATTCCGCCGCCGAAGGCCGTCAACAATTGCAGCGCGATCGGATGCGCCGGTATGCGAATGCCGATGCTGTTCTGGCCGCCGCTGACGACCGTATTGACGTCGTCCGCCTTTGGCAGAATCAAGGTCAGGGGACCCGGCCAAAACTCCGCGGCCAGACGTTCGGCCGCGGGCGGCATCTCGCGCACCCAGCGGTGCAAATAGCGCGGATTGTCGAGGTGCACGATGACCGGGTGATCCGCGGGCCGGCCCTTGAGTTCGAATATACGGACGACGGCCGCCGGATCCGCCGCATTGGCGCCGAGTCCGTAAACGGTTTCCGTCGGAAACGCGACCAGCCCGCCGGCACGCAAAGTTTCGACGGCTTCTTCTATTTCAGTCTGTGTCGCTCTTACCACGGTCGAATGATATCAAGACTGCGGCCGGCGACGCCCTTTTAAGAAACCGGCGCAGCGACGTCGAGCGGATCGAGATCGGTGCGGCGCCAGCGGCCGTCCGCCTGGCGCACGAGTTCGTACGCGGGCCAATAGTGCTTGTCGAGCTTCAGCGTGATGACGTCGACTTGGCCGTTCCAACTGACCGTTTTGAGGCGCACCGAGGCGCGATCCGGCTTAGCGCGGACGGCTTCGATGAACGCGTCCAGATTCGGCGTCGGCCGGCCGTCGACTTCAATAATGCGCCGCCCGGCGAACAGCCCATAGTGCGTGGCGGGCGAGCCGTAGTAGAAAAAGGCGACGAACACGCCGGTACGCGGTATCCCGCGCTGAATGGCCATTGCGCGATAGGGCGCCTGCAAGGTCGCGCCCGCCCAAATCAATACACGATCAATGCCGCGTCCTCGCAGCGGCACGGTCGCCATCGTCAGGGTCTTCTCGGCCCCGTCCCGCCAAACGGTCGCGGTGACCTCGGGCTTTTGCACGGCCAGCTCGACCTCGCGGAAGCGCTTCACGCCCTTGCCGTCGACCGCGAGCAGCAAATCCCCCGGCTCCAGAAGCCGCGATTCGGGCGATCCGGCCGCCAAGCGGTCGATGCTGAGAACCTGTCTGCGTTGTTCGTCGTGCTGCTCGAATCGGCGCACCCAGGCATCCGGCAGGCCTAATTTGCGCGCGTTCGCGAGCGACGCGACGTCGAATTCGGCTTCGAAGGAGTACATCGGCTTATCGTCGATGACGTCCGTGACCATCTGCGTGACGATATCGGATGGAATGCCGTGGTTCGCCTGCGCGATGCCTTGTTGCGTTTCGAACGCGAAACTCGCCCAGAGCGCGAGCACCTCGCCCTTCTTGTTGGCGAGCACTCCGTCGAAGTCGCTCGGCGGGTTCACGAGATCGGCCGCCTCGAGATTGCTGTCGCGGAACCGCAGGGTCCGGGACAGCGGGAACGAGAGCACGTCCATGCTCGACACCTGGGTTTTCTCGGACATGAGCTTCGAATCGCTGTGCTGCCCGACGACCCATACGTCGTCGCCGGCCTTCAGTTCCCGGGTATCGAACGTTGCCGCGCGGACCGGCGTATCGCCGATCAACCTAGGGTCGTACGAAATGACCGCAAGGTTGTGCAACGGATGAATGAACACGACCTTCCCCGGGACCTCGACCGTGTCGTCGAACGTGATGCGCACGTCCCCGAGCGAGACCGGCACGGTGTTGCGGTCCGTCACGATCAATCCGCGCTTCGTATCGACGATCACGCCCGTGCCGTGGTAGTGCCGTTCGGTGACGCCGGAAACCGAGTAAGGCATGTCGAAGTTTATCGACACCAGGGACGGCGCCAGCCTGTCGATCCGGGGATCCCCGGTGTGCGCAAACCGGGTCGATGCGCTCTTCAGCGGCCGCGGCGCGGGACCGGGCGCGATGCGCATGCACGGCCAGGTGCCGAGGCGGTCATCGCGCACGCACTCGCGCGCGGGAAACCAGAGCCTGTCCATGCGCATCACCTTGAGCTGCACGGCGTGCGGATCCTGCAGCGTCACGTAACGCACCGTCGCCCGCGCACCGTCCGCCAAAGTCGCGAGCACCGAGGCGAAATCGGCCAGCTTTTCGACTTTCTTACCGTTGACCGCACTGATCAGCGCGGCACGCGGTATGCCGGCGCTGTCGAATACATATCCGGGATCCGCGACGTAGACGCCTTTGATCGGCAAATGAAAGCTGCGCGCCATCTCGTAGGAGAGCGTATGCACGACCGCATCGCCGAATTCGATGTACGAATCGGCCGTGATCGAGTCCAAATTCACGACGCCCAGCCGTTGGCTGATCCTCTTGTCGCCCCGCTGCACCACGACGTCGATCGGCAGGCCGACATGGCCGTCGAGCACGGCCTCCAGCGCGAAGAACTCGGGCACCGGTTTGCCGTCGATCGATATCAAGATATCCCCTGGCTGCAGATAGCGGTCCGCCTCCGATCCCGGCTGCACGTCGTCGACGACCAGCATGCCCGTCAGCTGCGGGAACGCGCGGCGCATGCGCGCCTCCGTCGCCTTCCCTAAGCCGAGTCGCGTCAGTTCGTCGTACGGCGTGTATTTGAAGACTGTCTCCAGCGTGCCACGCGGCACGGGCTTGCCGGCTTCGATGAACTTCAGCGCCCGGGTCACTACCGGCAGCGGGAAATAGAAGCTCGATGCGGCGCCGGTGGCGCCGCCGGCGTTCAGCGCGACGACCCGACCCTTGATGTCGATCACCGGCGAACCGGAAGAACCCCCGGAAGTGCTGGAGGCCGCCTGGTAGTAAAACGTATTGAAATCGTTGTACTTGCCATAGCCGTATTGCGGCGCTTCGCGGTCCAAGCGCGCCAATGTGCCGGCAAGAATCGACAGTTGTTCGCCGGCATCGTTGCCGACCACCCGGATCTCGCGTCCGACCACGGCGCCCTGGGGATAAAGCGGCAGCGCCGCGGGTTTGATGAACCTCAGTTTCGACGGATCGTAGCGGTAGATGCCGAAGTCATGCACCGGGTCGCGATAGACCGGGTAGAGCTGAACTTCCTCTCGATTCTGGAAGATCGCCTGGGCGATGACCGGACCCGCGGTGACCACGTGACGATTCGTCAATATCAAGCCGTGCTTCGCGTCGATCACAAAGCCGGTCGCTTGCGCGCTCTCGTTCCACTCCGTATCGAAGGCGCGCGTACTGTCGATTTGAATCGACACGACCGCGGTCGATATCCGCTCGAGCGTCCGCGTCCACTCGTCGGCGGAACTCTCGGGCGTTTGCGCACAAGCGGCGAATGACGCGCCGATGGAAACGACGAACAGGCACCAGAAGGCGGCTAGGCGTGGCATGCGGATCCTCGAGGGTGAGCCGATAGGCCCCGATGATCCGACAAGCCCCGCTGCCGGCAGGTTCCTTAAGGCCGCGGATCGGCGAAACCGCGCTTCGGTCGGGTCCGTTCGAGACGGCCGGATGATACACGATCGTCAGCCTCCCGAACGCTTCGCCGGCCATCCCAGTTCATTCAATAGGGCGACCACGGCATCCCGATGTTCGCCTTGAATTTCGATGACTCCGTCGCGCACCGTTCCGCCGGAACCACAGCGTTTTTTGAGCTTGCCGGCGAGCGCCGCCAATTCTTCGGCCGCCAGCGGCAAACCACTGACCGTCGTGACGC
>DAIDVO010000031.1 GCA_027456085.1 Steroidobacteraceae bacterium
CCGACGCTCATTACCGCAGTGCGTTTAGCTCAGAACGAGGCCTGCATCCACACGCCGACTTCATCGTACTTGCCCTCGGCGAGGCCGCCGATCATGCCGTTGGACGTGCCGAACGAACCGTTTTGCATCTTTTCATGCTTGTACGCGAGCGCGACATCGACGTTCTTCACCGGCGTGTACGCGACACCGGCGTTGAAATACGTGTCCTTGAGGCCCGGGCTCAGGTCCTTTTTCGGCTTGGCCTGATCGCCGCGCGCGAACACCGAGAGGTTCGGCTGAATGTTGTACGAAGCCCAAACCGAGTAGCCGTCGGACTTGTCGGTCGGCGCCGCGGTCACCTGGTTCCAGTTCGTCGCGGTGAAATATTCCGCGCCGAGCCGAAACTGCGGGCTGACGTAGCCGACCAAGGCGTCGAAACGGTCCGCCGTGTGCTGCACGAGGGTGGTCGAGTTCGCGACATCCTTGCCCAACTTGCCCGAGTAGAAGCCCGCGGCGATCGTCAAACCGGTGATCGGCACATACGCCAGCCGGCCTTCGACGTCCACGCTCTTGGAGCGGGTCGGATTCTTGTAGCCATTGCCGTTGACGACGGACACCGCGTAATTGACTTGACCGTCGGCCAGTTTGCCGAGCGTGTGCAAGCCCCAGTCCGCGGAGTTGCCGAAATGCAGGCGATCGATGATGGTGTTTTCGACGTAGCGATAGCCGTAGATGTCTTCGTCGAATGGAATCCACGGCATGTCGGCCGAGCCCAAGCGCGCGGTGAATGCATCCGAGAAGGCGGCCTGGATGTTCGCCTTCTTGACGAACAGCTGCGTCTCGCCGGTGGTGCTCGAATAGTTGAAATCGGTCGTGGCGTTGATCGACCAGGTCTGGTCGAAGCTATGAGAGAAGTTCAAGTACAAGCGCTTGACGTCCACGCCCGTGCCGGTCGCGGCCGCGTCCTTGCCGTCGCTCGTCTGGTTGATGTTGGTCAGATCGATATAGGTCTTGCCGCCGACGGTTGTGGCACTGCCGTCCGCAAGAGCCACGCCGCCCGCAGCCATCGATGCACCCGCCAGTACGGCGGTCAGTGTCGACTTGAACATGGAATTCCTCGCTAAGTTGATGGTGATATGCGCCGCAGCTCGGCGTCGAGCGCCGCGCGACTGGATTTCATCGGTGTTGCGCAACGGCCGCGGCATATTGGCCGCAGAATGTTGCAGATTTATTACGCCGGCGGCGCCGTACGCCCAAGTGACTGTAGAAGCACCCTTTTATTAGGTTCGCGTGGATCCGCGAATGCGCCTGGGGCCGTATTCAGGCGCGCGACGACTTCGTTGCCGCGGCGCGAAACGAGTCAGCCGCCGGAAACCACGGGTGCTCCGGGCAGCGGGAGAAGATGCTCGATGTCCGATTCGGCCGCGACCCAGTCCTCCAACTCGTGGCCCGGCTCGAAACCGCGCCGTTCGGCGCGGAAGTAGGCCGCCTCGGCGATCAGCGCGCGGCGCGCCGCCGGCTCGAGGAACGCCGCACCATCCGTCATCGCGCCGGCCGCGGAACTCCTCGCGGCCGCGGCATCGACCGGCGGCGTTTGCGAGGCCCGACGTGCGGGCGCCTTATGTTTCGGTGCCCGCGGCACAGGGATCAATGCCTTGCTCATGGGGGTCTCCGCGAAAATCTACGGCCCATGCTCGGCCGCGGCGAACGAAAAGTCGATGCGCGGAAGTACCTAGGCTATGCGCCCCAGACATCGACGAGCGTCTTGCACTGGGTCGTCCGATGACGCAGAGCCTCGAACGCGGCGGGCAAATCGGACAGAGACACCGTTTCGGTCACCATCGACCGGGGCGTCACGTCACCGGCATGCAGAACGTCGACCGCCGCTTCGAATTCAGGCAAGTCATAGAGCATCGCGGGATGAATCCGCACTTCCTTCACCATCGTCTGGAACGGATTATAGGTATCCGCGGCCGTGCACAGCCCGAGGACCACGACGGTGCCGCGCGGCCGAACGAGGTCGACGGCGCGCGCGAGCAACCCGGGTTTGCCGACCGCTTCGAAGACGAGATCGGCCGGTCCGCCCAGCGCCTTGTTGACCGCCTCGCCGAAATTGTCCGATGGGCCGACGAACGCCGTCGCACCGAGCTCTAGCGCGAGCGCCGCGCGCCGGTTCGAAGGCGCGGTCACCGCGACCTGCACGGCCCCGAGGCGCCGCGCCCAAAAAGCCGCGGCAAGGCCTATCGGGCCCGCGCCGATCACGAGTACGCGATCTCCCGTTGTCACGGGGCCGGCATTGGCGCCGTGCAGGCCGACCGCGAGAGGCTCGACCAGCGCACCGTCGGCCACGGAAACGGTGGACGGCAGCTTGACGCATTGCCGCTGGTGCACCACGGTGTACTCGCCATAACCTCCGCCGGTGATCCGCATCTGGGCGCAGCGCGCGAACTTTCCTGCGAGACATGCGGGGCACTGGCCGCAACTGCGGACCGGCAATATCGAAACGTGATCGCCGGTGCGGACGCGCTCGACGTTCGGCCCGATTTGCACCACCTCGCCGGCGAACTCGTGCCCCAATACCGTCCCCGGCGGGGCGTTGAATATCGGGTCCTCGGTGATGTGCAGATCGGTGCCGCAGATGCCGCAGCGCCCGACTTTGACGACGACCTCGTCCGGTCCGGTGCTGGGGTCCGGTACGCGCTCAACGCACAAAGGCTGTCCCAAGGCCTTGAATACAGCGGCTCGCATTGCTTATCCCTGTTGAAAAAGCGGGTGGCTGAGCAGAATAAACCACCCCGCGGCGCAGCGCACGATGCGTGCGCAGGTTGCGAGCGAGGACGAATGCTCAATCACCCCGCGGGCTTGACCTCGGGGTGATCGGCCAGCGGCTCTTCAGCCGCGAAGCCATCGCCTAATGGATCACGCTCGTCCTCTTCAGTCGCATCTTCCCACGCCTCCTGGCCGATGCGCGGCGGCTCCAAGGTCTCCAAGGCCTCGGCGGCGGGCATTCCGGATCCCTCGCTGTCGGTTTGATCGGGCTTCGAATCCTGGGTGCCGGCCGCATCTTCGGGAGGCTCGGCAAACTCGAGCGGTAAGGCGCTCCAGTTGTTAGCGTCGATTTCGTCGAGGTCGCCGTCGAACGATTGGATCTCGATCGTAGCCGCGCGCCGATCCAGGCCGGTGACCAGAAACGCCTCGGCCGTATCGCTGCGCAAGTACCACTGACCAATTCTCGGGCTTCCGACTTTCTCGTTCATGGCGCCCACCTCGTTCGACTTCCGTGGGCGTTCATTCTAGGGCGGCGTCACCGCGCAATGCGTCAGTACAAGTGCGTAGAGCTGCGATCATGGGCATCGATTTCGGCATTCACCTATGGCAATCGTCGGCCGTTCCGATGAAATATGCCGAGCTGGGCCAAGCCCGTGAGGATGACTCGAGGAGCGCAGAATGGCAGCGTCGAACCAGGGCATTGACACGTCACATTTCAAACGCGTGCTGCAAGCGCGCCACGCCGCGCTGCGCACGGCGGTTCACGCCGCGCTTGTGCGTAGCGACGAAGAGCACTATGCGCAAATCGCGGGTCAAGTCCACGACGCCGAAGACGAGTCGCTCGCCGACTTGCTGGTCGACGTCAACCTTGCCGACATCACGCGCGAAATTCATGAACTTCGCGATGTCGATGCGGCGCTACGGCGCATCGTCATGGGCACATACGGCATCTGCGTGGGCTGCAAAGAAGCCATTGCACGCGCGCGCCTGGAAGCGTATCCGACCGCCAAGCGCTGCCTCGCGTGCCAGAACGAAGAAGAACGCCGTCGGGCCGCGGCGCCGCGCTCAGAGCGAGTGCGTCGGCGCCGGAATCCGGGTCGATCGACTTGCCGAGCATGATCCCGCCGTGAAATAGTCCTCCGGCGTGCGGACCCGAAATGGTATCCGCCCGGTTGTGCTGCGGCAACGGGTTCGGCCGGCCGGTGGACGAGGCCACCCCGTTATGGCGCGGGCCGCGAAGGCGGTTGAGAAAAAACAATGATCGATGCAGCCCCGACACGCGATCTGCGCCTCACGCG
>DAIDVO010000032.1 GCA_027456085.1 Steroidobacteraceae bacterium
TGCCGGCGGCAGGTCGCAGTACCAGTCGTAGAACGACAGGCAGGCGCCGCCGAGCAGCGACAGATAGCGCGCGCCGGCGGCGTAGGACACCATCGACATCGCCGGGATCGGCGAAAAGCCGACCACGCGGTCGGGCCCGTATTGCTTGGTCGTGTAGAGATTCGACGCGGCGATGATCTCATTGGCCTCGTCCCAGCGCACGCGCGCGAAACCGCCCATGCCGCGCTTGGCTTTGTAGGCCTTGGCCTTGAGCGGATCGCCGACGATGCTTGCCCACGCGTCGACCGGGCTCATGCTCTTGCGCGCCTCGCGCCACAGGCGCAGCAGCGCGGCGCGCACCAGCGGATATTTCAGGCGGTTCGCGCTATAGAGGTACCAGGAGTAGCTCGCGCCGCGCGGGCAGCCTCGCGGTTCGTGGTTCGGCAGATCGGGGCGCGTGCGCGGATAGTCGGTCTGCTGGGTTTCCCACGTCACCAGGCCGTTCTTGACGTAGATCTTCCAGCTGCACGAGCCGGTGCAGTTCACGCCATGCGTCGAGCGCACGATCTTGTCGTACTGCCAGCGGGAGCGGTAGCCGTCCTCCCAATTGCGGCCTTCCGTTTTGGTGATCCCGTGGCCGCCGGCAAAGGTTTCCGTGCTGCGCTTGAAGAACTGTAATCGATCGAGGAAATAGCTCATCGAAACACCCTCTTGCCAACCGACGGCTCGGCGTGCGGCGCTCCATAAACAAGTATTTTCTATACATATTAAAACCGAGATGATTCCAATTGTAAATACGGGATCACGGAAGCGGGATTGCGGCTTACCGCCGCCGGGTGCGGCCGGCCGCCGCAGGGACTTGCGCCCCGTTGCTAGGGAATTTACCCGTCGCGCTGCGGTATCGCCGTATTGCCGGCGCAGCGCCGCCCGCCTCTAATGCCGCTTGGTGGTACCCGAATATGCCAAAAATCGACTTGCAGAAGCGCCGCGCGGCAATGGTCGACCGCTACATCGTGCATCGTGGCGTACGGTCGGCGCAGGTATTGGCGGCAATGCGGGCCGTGCCGCGCGAGAAATTCCTGCCCGCGGAGTTGAGCGAATTTGCTTACGAAGATGTCCCACTCCTCATTGCCGAAGGACAGACGATCCCGCAGCCGCATGTCGTGGCGATGATGATCGAGGCGCTGGCGCTCGATGGTGGAGAAAGGGTGCTCGAGATCGGCACCGGTTCCGGCTACTCGACCGCGGTACTGGCGCAAATCGCGAAGGAGGTCTACACGGTCGAATGCATCGGTCAGCTCGCCGAAAAATCCGCCGCGGCGCTCGCAGCGCTTGGTTGCACCAATGTGCACGTGTTGCACGGCGACGGAACCCTGGGCTGGCCCGATCACGCTCCCTATGATGCGATCCTGGTCGCGGCCGGCGGGCCTTCGGTCCCGGAATCCCTGAAGGCGCAGCTGAAGATCGGCGGCCGGCTGGTCATTCCGGTGGGGGGCAACCGGCGCCTTCAGGAATTGGTGCGGGTGACCCGCGTGGCCGCGCACGAATACACGACTCTGGAACTTGCGGATGTGCGCTTCGCGCCTTTGATTGGCGCAAAAGCATGGTCCGCGCAGGGACCGCGCGCCGCCAAGGGGCGAGATCGCGCGCTGGTCGAGGCGATCGGCGAGTCCAGCGAGAAATTTACGGCGATCGAATCGGTGGACCTCGAACCGATGCTGCGGCGGCTCGGCGATGCGCGCGTCGTCCTGCTCGGCGAGGCAACGCACGGAACTTCGGAGTTCTATCGCATGCGCGAGCGAATCTCGCGCGAGCTGATCGAGGAGAAGGGATTTTCATTCGTCGCCATTGAAGGCGATTGGCCGGACGCCGCGCGCATCGATCACTACGTTCGGCACGCTGAGTTTCCGCCGTCCGAGTGGACGGCGTTCGCCCGCTTCCCGGTGTGGATGTGGCGAAATCGGGAAGTACGCGAGTTCGTCGATTGGCTGCGGACACACAACGCCGCCGCCGAAGCGCAAGACCGGGTGGCTTTTCACGGCCTCGATCTCTACAGCTTGTACAACTCCATTCAGTCGGGCTTGGGGTATCTCGACAGCGGCGACCCGCGCACCGCGGACGTGGCACGCAGACGCTACGGATGCCTGACCCCGTGGGAGTCGGACCCCGCGGTCTATGGCCGGGCGCTACTCACCGGCCGGTACCGAACGTGCGAGCATGAGGTTGCTTCCATGCTCGTGGATCTCATGCAAAAGCGCCGAGCCTACGCCGAACATGACGGCGAGCGGTTCTTGGACGCGGCACAGAACGCCCGACTCGTCGCCAACGCCGAACGCTATTATCGAACGATGTATTACGGCTCGCGCTCCTCCTGGAATTTGCGCGACAGCCACATGTTCGAAACATTGAAGAATCTACTGAGCTTTCATGGACCGCAGAGCAGGGGAATCGTCTGGGCGCACAATTCGCACGTTGGCGACTCCGCGGCGACGGAAATGACTGCGCGCGGCGAATACAACATCGGCCACCTGTGCCGACGGGAGTTCGGCGACGCATGCTATTCGATCGGCTTCGGTACGAACAGCGGCACGGTCGCGGCAGCGTCGAACTGGGACGAACCGATGCAGGTCAAAGCGGTTCGTCCGGCCTTGGCCGGGAGCTACGAGCGCTTGTGCCACGAGACCGGCGACCAATGCTTCTTGCTGCCGTTGCGGCATCTAGGGCCGACATCGCAGGTCGCCGCCCTCCTGCGGCCGCGGCTCGAGCGCGCGATCGGCGTGATTTACCGGCCCGAGACCGAGCTCGAAAGTCATTATTTCGAGGCGGTCCTGCCGCGCCAATTCGATGAGTACGTCTGGTTCGGCGACACGAACGCGGTAACCCCTCTGGGCAGCGAACAACTCAAGGGCCTTCCCGACACCTATCCATTCGGCATATGAAGATCACGCGTGCCGCGCGTCATCGGGCTGCTACTCGGAATTTTGCGGCGGCTGGACGCCCCCGCCGCCCATCGCCGCATACAGCTGCACCGTGTCGAGGTAGCGCTGCGCCATCGCGCGCGAGTAACCGAGGCGCGCCTGCTGGTAGATGCGCTGCGCCGCGAGCACCTGCAGGAAGCTTCCCGCGCCGGCCGCGTAGCTGTCCTGCGCGAGGCGCAGTGACGCCGTTGCCGCGTCGAGCGCCCGGCGTTGCGCGCCGAGGAGTTCGGCGTCATGGTCGAGCGCCTGCAGCACGTCGGCCACCTGGTTGAATGCGGCCAGCACGGTCTGCCGGTAGGCCGCGAGATCGGCATCGAAGGCGTCGATCGCCGCCCGCCGCTGCGCGATCAGCGCGGCGCCGTGGAACAGCGGCGCGGTCAAGCTCGCCGCGACCGCCCATAGGCCGTTGGGCCCGTCGAACAGCGTGCCCATCGTCGCCGACTGCTGCGTCCACGATGCGGACAGTGCAATCTGCGGGTACAGGTCGGCCGTGGCGATGCCGATCGCCGCACTCGCCGCATGCAGCTCGGCCGCGGCCGCGCGGATGTCGGGCCGGACCTGCACGAGAGCCGACGGTACCACCAGCGGCAGGTCCCGCGGCAATGCGAGTGCGGCGAAGTCGAATTGCGGCGCCTGCCAGGTTCCGGCCGAACGGCCGACGAGCAGCGCGAGCGCGTCGTTTGCGGCGGCGAGCTGTTGGCGCAGAGGCGCAAGCAGCGCCTCGTCGCCGGCGAGTTGGGCTTGCGCGGTGAGCAGATCGCCCGAGGCGCCGATTCCGGCGCGCACCGACAGCCGCACCAGTTCGACGTTGTGCCGGTCGGCGTCCAACACCGCATCGACCGCCGCGGTCTGGGCGCGCGCCGCGGCGATGCCGATCGCCTGCGCGACGACGTTGCCGGTGAGGGAAAGGCGCGCCGCGGCGAGTTGTTCGCGCTGCACGTCGGCAAGCGCGCCGCGTTGCTCGATGAGGCGGCGCGTGCCGCCGAACACGTCCACGTTATAGCTCACGAGCGGTCCGATGCTGTAAAAATCGACGTGTTTGGCGCTTGCGCTCTGGCGGCTGCGGCTCACCTCAGCACCGAGATCGAGCGCCGGATACAGCGCGCCCTGGGCCACGCGCACGGACTCACGCGCCGCGGCGAGCGTTGCCCGCGCCTCCAGCAGCGTGGGACTGTCGGCGAGCGCCAAGGCGACCGTCTCGTCGAGCAGAGGAGCATGGAATTGCCGCCACCACTCTGCGGCAACGGGCGCGCCAACGGCGAGTCTTTGCTGCGGTTCGGCCGCGCCGGCCGCGGCCAGCGCCACCGGCCTCGATGTATATGCCGCCTGCGCGGGCGGTGCGGGCGGCTTGAAGTCCGGGCCCGCGGCGCAGGCCGCCAGCGCGAACGCGGTCACCGATGTGCAGGCCGCTTTGCACAGGCTATTCATAGCGCAGCGCCTCGATCGGGTTGAGGCGCGAGGCCTTGCGCGCCGGGTAGTACCCAAAGAAGATGCCGACGGCGGCGGAGAACAGGAAGCCGCCGGCGACGGCCCCGGTCGACAGCAGAGCCGGCCAATGCGCCACCGCCGAAACGACCGCCGAAACCGCAATGCCGAACAGGATGCCGGCAACGCCGCCCGTGACGCTGACGAATACCGCTTCGGCGAGGAACTGCAGCAACACGTGCAGGCGCCGTGCGCCGATGGCCATGCGCAGGCCGATCTCGCGCGTGCGCTCGGTCACCGACACCAGCAGGATGTTCATGATCCCGATGCCGCCCACGAGCAGCGAGATCGACGCCACCGCCGCGAGCAGCAGCGCCATGATTTTCGAGGAGCTTTCCGCGGTCTGCGCGATTTGGCTCAAGTTGCGCACCGAAAAGTCGGCCGTGGCGCCCGGCCCGATGCGGTGGCGGCGCATCAGCGTCGCGCGGATCTGCGTGAGCGCGGCGGCGACTTGATCCGAACTCATGGCCTGCACGAAAATCGTGTTCACGTAGCCTACGAGGCGCGGCGGGATGTTGTACGGATTGGGCGGAGCCGGGAATGCGGAGGCCGTCGTGTTCACCGTCACGCTCGCGCCCGATACCGTCGTCGTCGCGATGTTTTGCGCCTGGCTTGGCGCGGCCACGCCGAGCACTTTTAGTTGCGCGGTGTTGAACGGGATCATCACCAGATCATCCTGGTCCTGGCCGTAGGGCGTCTGGCCCTTCGGCGCCAACAAGCCCACGACCTGCACGCTGCGTCCCTTGATCAGGATGTGGGCGCCGATCGGGTTCTCGTACGCGCCGAACAACTGACGGTAGACGGTCTGGCCGATGACGGCGACCATCGCCGCACCGACCTCGTCGGCGCGCTCCAGCGTACGGCCGGCGGCGATCTGCCAATTGGTCATCGTTAGGTAGCTCGGCGTGACCCCTTGCACACCGGTGGACCAATTCTGCCCGCCATACTGCACTTGGCTCGCCTGCCGGATCACATAGGCAATCTGGTCGATCGCCGGATCGTCGCGGCGCAACGCCTCGGCATCGGCGACCGTCAACGTGGATGCACTACCGGAGCCGGCGCGTGCGCCGCTGCTCGTGGTCGCTCCGGGCATGACCACGAGCAAGTTCGTGCCGAGACCCTCGATTTGTTTGCGCACTGCGGCGTTGGCCCCCTGCCCCACGGCCACCATCGCGATGAGCGCGGCCACACCGATGAATACGCCGAGCATGGTCAGCGCCGAGCGCATCTTGTTGCGCGCGATGGCCTGCACGGCCGCCGTCAGAATCATCGTCGCGAAGCCGAAGGACGGGGTCGAGCGGGGCGCAGCGGCCGGCCGCGCCTCGGTCAGGGCGGCTGCGGCGGCCGGCGCCAAGGCGCCTGCAGGCGCCTGTTGCACGCCGGTCGGCGCCGCATTGCGTGCGTCGCCGATGATCTTGCCGTCCCGCATCGTGATCACGCGATCGGCGTAGTCGGCGATGTCTCTCTCATGCGTGACCAACAAGATGGTGACGCCTTGCTGTTGATTGAGCGCGCGCAGCGTTTGCATGATCTCGTGGGAGGTGCGCGTGTCGAGATTGCCCGTGTGTTCGTCGGCGAGCAGGAGGTTCGGTCGATTGATGAGCGCCCGCGCGATGGCCACGCGCTGTTGCTGGCCGCCCGAGAGCTGGCCGGGGCTGTTCTGCTCGCGCCCGGCCAAGCCCAAGCGCTGCAGCGAGTCGCGCGCGCGCACCACTCGCTCGGACCGTCGTGCCGGCCCGGATGCCGCATAGAACAGCGGCAGCGCGACGTTCTCGAGTGCGCTCGTGCGCGCGAGCAGGTTGAAGCTCTGGAATACGAAGCCGATGCGTTCGCTGCGGATGTGCGCGAGTTGCGGTTCGCTCAAACCCACCGCGTCCACCCCATCCAGCAGGTATTGGCCGCTCGTGGGCCGGTCGAGGCAGCCGCAGACGTGCATCAGCGTGGATTTGCCCGAACCCGACGAACCCATGATGGCCACGAACTCGCCGCGCGCGATCGACAGATTCACGCCGTCGAGCGCACGCACCTCGGTGTCGCCGACGCGGTAGATGCGCGCCAGATCCCGCAGTTCGATCAATGGCGCAGGCACGGCGTTCAAGTCCCCCGCCCTTATAATCGGAAGCGCATCGCGGCGCCGGACTGGGGGGCGGCTGCGCCGGTCGACCGCTCGCCGACGATCAGCTGATCCCCCGGCCGCAGATCCCCCGCGACGACTTCGGTGTAGGTGTCGTCGTCGAGACCCGTCTTGATCGAGACAGCCGCCGGCCGGCCGCCGCGCAGCACCCAAATTCGCGCGCCGCCGCCGGGCGCCGCAGCGGCGCCGCTCGGCAGGAAGCGCAGCGCCTGGTCGGGCACGCGCAACACGCCGTCGCGCTCGGCCGTGACGATGGCCACGGTTGCCGTCATGCCGGGCTTGAGGAGAAGCGCTTTGTTGTCCACGCCGACGACGACATCGTAGGTCACGACGTTCTGCACGGCCTGGGGCGCCTGGCGTACCTGCACGATCTTGCCGGCAAATGGCCGGCCGGGGAAGGCCTCCACCGTGAAGCTTGCCTTGTCGTCATCCATGACCGACGCAATGTCGCTCTCGTTGACGTTGGCGTCGACCTGCATGCGCGTGAGGTCGGTGGCGATGAGGAATAGGGTCGGAGTCTGAAAGCTCGCGGCGACCGTTTGACCGATCGTGATGTTGCGCAAAACCACCGTGCCGTCGACCGGCGAGACGATATTCGTGTAGTCGAGGTTGACCTGCGCCGCCTCGAGCGACGCCGCGCGCTCCTTCACCGAGGCCTGATCAAGCCGAACCTGCGCGGCGCCCTGAGCGAGCGCGCTTTTGGCGAGATCAACCGCGTCCTGCGAAACCACGCCGCGGCCGAGCAGCCCCGCCACGCGCGTGTAGTTGCTGCCGGCATACGCGAGGTTCGCCTGGTCCTTGAGGAGCTGGGCCCGGGCCGTGCCAAGTTGGGCCAAGTTCTCGTCGACGATCGTCTGGTAGGGACGCGGATCGATCTTCGCGCACAGTTGCCCCTTCTTGACCTTGGTGTTGAAGTCGCAATACTGCGACTGGATGACTCCGGAAACATAAGAGCCCACGAGGACGGTGAGCACGGGATTGACCGTGCCCGTGGCGCCAACGGTGCGCGCCACCTTGCCGCGCGTGGCGCGCGCGGTGACGTATTGGATCTGCGCCGTAGAGTGAGTGAGCCACCAGCCGCCCAGCGCGGCGAGCATGAGCGCGGCCGTGGCAAGCGCCATGAACCAGCGCGTACGCATGAAGGCGTGCTTTCGCGTCGCGCCCGTTCCCGCGTCATTGGCGCCGCCGACGTTCAGGCTCGGCATGCAAACCCCTCAACCAGGATGGATATCGAGAATCCGGTTATACGTACAGCGCGGCCGCGACGCTAGCCGCACTTATACGTAGTGTTCGGCGGCAAGCGCCGGGCCTGCCCGAAGCGCTCGCCTTGGGGATCGCGATCCGCGGTCAGCGGGCCAGAACGTAGATCGAGATCGTCAGTAAGCCGAGAGCGAGCAACAGGGTGTTGTGGCCCCAGCGCGCGAATACTTCAAGCATGGTGTCATCTCCTCGAGTTTGCCGGTGCAGCTTGCGCAAGACCGGCCGCTATCGACCGGCGCCCTCCCCCGACATCGGCGCTCATTATCGATTCTCAAGGAAATCGCGGGCTTCTATTTTCTCACTGCTCGTTGAATTAATTTACAGCGTGGCGGCGCGTGGCGCGACTGCGATCAGCCTGTGCCGCCCGGCGGCTTCGCCGGCGCCACATAGATTCCCTTGGCGATGAAGTCGCGGATGGTGATCGCGGGATCGCGCGCAGCCCGGGTCTTCGGCGAGGCTTGCGCAAACTGGTTGACCGGATAGACGGGCTGTTCGTAAATCTTGCGGTAGACCTCATTGCGCAGCAGCGTCTGGAAGTTGCGGCTGGGATCCATCCGGCGGCGGCGCAGCTCCTCCAGATTGATGACCGAACTGACGATCGCTTCGCCGGGAAAATCGGCATACGCGGTGACCGCGCCGTTGTAATTGACGATCATCGACTTGCCCGGCGAGAAATATTTCGGGCGGCGCGCACCGAGCAGAGCACCCCACTGGGCGGACACCACGTAACAGAGATTCTCCCAGGCCCGCATCCGATTCATCATCTGCCAAGTCTCGATCGGCGGCGACATGCAGGGATCCACCAACGTCGGATGCAGTATCACTTCGGCTCCCTGCACGCCCAGCGCGCGGGCGGGTTCCGGGGTGTGGCCGTCCATGCAGGTGATCGTGCCGATCTTGCCGATCTCGGTATCGGTCACCGGGAAGAAGGCGGCGAGCGAATCCCCGTACATCGCCACGTATTTGTCGTAGACATCGTGCGGGCTGACGGCGAGCTCGTAATGAGTGGCGACGGTGAATTTGCGGTATTTGTGGATAATCTCGCCCGACGGCGCGATGATGAAATGGGTATTGAAGAAATAATCGTCGCCGATCCAGGCCGGGTCGCGCTCCAGCGCGCAGCCGGCGATATAGACGCCGTATTCCCGGGCCTTGGCGGATAGCCGCCGGGTTTCCTCGCCGGGCAGCTCGATCAGCACCTCGTTCACGTAATGATCGAACGGCCAATGCCCCTCATGACCCGTGAGAAAGAATTCCGGGAATGAAATGAGCTTGATCGGCGCCCAGCCGCCGTAATGCTCGCGCGCAGCCACTTGCGACTGCGGCGCCGCATCGATCAATTCGAGACAGCGGGCGAGGTTGCGGGCGATGTCGGCGCGCTCGGTGGCCACGTGGATTTCCGGCTGAACGGCGACCGCGGTATAGATGTCGATGGTTTTCATAGCCGTCAGGCCACCGTGTGTCGGGATGAATCTTCGGTTCGCAGCGGCGGCGGCGTGAAGCCGCCGAGCGCCTCC
>DAIDVO010000033.1 GCA_027456085.1 Steroidobacteraceae bacterium
CCCACCGCGAACATGTATCGCCTGCACTGCAAGAGTGCCGCGATCGAATCGGCGTGCCGCCGCCCATCCTGCGTCTACCCCGGCGTCTGCCCGAATCTCGACACCGATCACACGCCGTTGATCAACCTCTACCGGCGCGCGCGCAAGGTTCCGGGCGTGAAGAAGGTGCTGATCGCGTCGGGCGTGCGCTACGACCTTGCGATCGAATCGCCCGAATATGTGAAGGAACTGGCTGCCCACCACACCGGCGGCTACCTCAAGATCGCGCCCGAAGCGATCGGCGCAGGGCCGCTGTCGAAGATGATGAAGCCCGGCGTCGGGACCTACCACCGCTTCAAGGAATTGTTCGACAAGTACTCGCGCGAGGCGGGTAAGGAACAATACTTGATTCCGTACTTCATCGCGGCGCACCCGGGCACGCGCGACGAGGACATGCTGGAGCTCGCCCTGTGGCTGAAGAAAAACGGCTTTCGTGCGGACCAGGTGCAGGCGTTCCTGCCGTCGCCGATGGCTACGGCGACGGCGATGTATCACTCGGGCAAGAATCCGCTGAAGCGCATTTCGCGCGCGGGCGAGGACGTCGTGGTACCGAAGGGCGTCAAGACGCGCCGCTTGCACAAGGCGTTTCTGCGCTATCACGATCCGGATAACTGGCCGCTGCTGCGCGACGCGCTGAAGCGCATGGGCCGCGCCGACTTGATCGGCAACGGCAAACATCATCTGGTTCCGGCGTATCAGCCCGCGCACGACGGGCGGCCCGGCGCAGTGCGCGGCGCGGCATCGTCGCCGTTGCGCACGCAGCATACCGGCTTGCCCAAAGCCGGGGCGCCCCGCCACGGAGCGGCAATTCGCGCGCGCGCCGCAGAACGGCCGCGCGGCGCCAGGCGCCGCGGCGCCTGAATGGCGCGCGCGCCGGCTCAGGAGAACGCGCCGCCGGGCCTTTTCGCGAGAACCGCCTGAATTTGCGCGACGAGCGACAACGCGATCGCTTCCGGGCTGCTCGCGCCGATGTCCAATCCGACGGGTCCGTGCAGGATCGCGGCGATGCGTTCGAGCGGCTCGCCGACCTCGATCGACAGGCGCTGTCGGCGTGCGGCCGGCCCGAGCAGGCCGATATAGGAAGGCGCCTTCGCGGCCAGTGCGCGCAAATACGCCGCATCCGCCGCGAGGTGATGGCTCATGACGACGGCTGCATCGAAGCTGCCGGTGTCCAGACGACTCGCAAGATCCTCCGGCCGTGCGCAGAGGACGCGCGCCGCGCCGGGAAAGAACTCGTTTTGGGCAAATGCCGGGCGGTGGTCGTACACGGTGACGCGCCAGCCCAACGCGCTCGCGAACGCCTGCACCGGGATCGCGTCGGGCCCGCCGCCGCACAACAGCAAGGCGGCCGGCAAGCCGACCGGTGCGACGAATACCTCCAATTCGCGGCCGTGAAACAGCAAGGGGCGCAGCGCCGCAGCCTCGGTGAATGCAGGATTCGCCGCCAGGTCCGCGATCGCGGCCGACATCTCGTCGGTCGGCGTGACGCCGCGGTAGCCGTGGGCGCCGAGCTCGTCGGCGGCCGCCGCACCGCCGACGACGGTCGCAATTGCGCCGCTGGTCTCGGACTCGAGGCAGCGGTGCAGATAGGCCATGCCGGCATATGCCGGCGGCCGCGTCGGCTGGAGCCAGATGTCCATCGCACCCTCGCATCCCAGCCCTAGGCCCCACACCGGATCATCCGACTCGCGAGTGTCGAAATAAAGCCGCGCCGGTGTGTCTTGCGCGAGCACGCGCGCCGCGCGTTCCCGCAAATCCGCCTCCAGGCAGCCACCGCTCAACAGGCCGCTCGTGCGTCCGTCGACCCCAATCAGAATTCGGGCGCCGGGCTTGCGATAAGTCGATCCCTCGGTGGCGAGCACTGTCGCCAAAACCAAGGGCTCCGCCCGCATCTGCGCCGCGGCGAAAAATCGGGACAGGCCAGAGAGCGCATAATCCATCAGGCGCAGTGTAGCGGAAATGCTTGCTAGGCTCTGCCCGGTACGATTAAAGTTCTCGGCTGTCCAGTGTGGACCCGCCGCGATCGATCCGCGTCAATGACCTCGAAGGGAATGCCGATGGCGCCCGCTGCGGCAGCGGGCGAGAGCGAATTATGAATCAATGGATCGTACACAAATTCGGCGGTTCCAGCGTCGCCGACGCGAGTTGCTTCCGGCGCGTCGCGGACATCGTCGAGGCCGGACGCAGTCCGCGCGAGGCCGTCGTGCTGTCCGCGTGCCGCGGCGTCACCGACAGTCTGCTCGGCCTCGTGCATCTCGCCGAAAGCCCGGAAGGCGACTACCTGGCGGCGCTCGACGTATTGCGAACGCGGCACGTCGAACTCGCGGCCGCCTTGGTGTCGCCTGCCGCCCGCGACGCCTACGGCAGGGACCTGGACCGGGACATTGCCGACATCGCCGGCATGCTGCATACGGTTCGCTTGATCCGCGCGGCCCCGGCTTCCGTGCAGGACGTCATCTGCGGCTACGGAGAGATTTGGTCGACGCGCCTGTTTGCGCCGTTCCTGCGCGAACGCGCCCGCATCGACGGCGAGGTTCTTTGGATCGACGCGCGCCGCGTGATCGTCGTGGAATGGGGTCCGCTCGGACCCGTCGTGCAATGGTCCGAGAGCGAGCGCAACATCAAGAACCTCGTGCCGCCGGATTTCGGCGGCCGCCTCATCGTCACGGGCTTCATCGCGACGACGACGCGCGGAATTCAGACGACGCTCGGCCGCAACGGCAGCGATTTTTCCGGCTCCATCTTCGGCGCGCTGTTGAATGCCGCCGAGATCCAGATCTGGACCGACGTCGACGGCGTTCTTTCGGCGGACCCGCGGCTCGTGCCGAACGCGCAGGTGATCGACCAGCTTTCATACAACGAAGCGATGGAACTTGCGTATTTTGGAGCGAAAGTCATCCATCCGCAGACGATGGAGCCGGCGATCGCGCGCGACATACCGATCTACATCCGCAACACCTTCGCGCCGTCGAAGCCGGGTACGCTGATCTGTTCGCACCCGACCTCGGCGCTCAAGGTCAAGGGCATCACGTCGATCGATCCGGTCGCGCTCGTCAATCTCGAGGGCGCCGGCATGATCGGCGTCCCCGGCACCGCGAACCGCCTGTTCGGCGCGCTGCGCGACGCCGGCATTTCGGTGATCCTCATCTCGCAGGGCAGTTCGGAACATTCGATTTGCTTCGCGATTCCCGAGGCGCAGGCGGCCCGCGCCGAGCAGGCCGTGCGCGGCGCATTCGATACGGAACTGCGCGCGGGCCACATCCAGAGCGTGGACGTCGGCCTAGGCATGAGCATATTGGCGGTGGTCGGCGACGGCATGGCGGGCGTCCACGGCGTCGCCGCCCAAGTGTTCGATTCGCTGGCGCGCGCCGGCATCAACGTGCGGGCGATCGCCCAGGGAGCCTCGGAGCGCAACATTTCCGTCGTCGTCGACGGCAAGGGCGCGGCCAAGGCGCTGCGCGCCGTGCATGCCGGCTTCTATCTGTCGCCGAACACGCTCTCGATCGGCTTGATCGGGCCCGGCACCGTGGGCCGCGTCCTGTTGGAACAAATCGCGGGTCAAGTCGAGCGGCTGCGCGCGCTGAATGTCGACATTCGCGTCCGCGGGATCGCCGGATCGAAGAGGATGCTGATCGAGGAAGGCGCGATCGACTTGCAGTCCTGGCCCGAGCTCATCGAAAACGCGGGTCAACCGCTCGATCTGGAAAAGTTCGTGAACGCCGTCCAGGCCGACTACATTCCGCACACGGTGATCGTCGACTGCACGGCGAGCGCGGACGTTGCGGCGCACTACCGCGACTGGCTCGCGCGCGGAATCCATGTCGTCACGCCGAACAAGAAGGCGAACAGCGGTCCTCTGTCGTTTTATCGTGCGTGCCTCGCGGCGGGACGCGCCGCCGGGACCCATTACCTCTACGAAGCGACGGTCGGCGCCGGCTTGCCGATCATCCAAACGCTGCGGGATCTGCGTGAAACCGGCGACGATATCGTCAGTATCGAGGGAATTTTCTCAGGGACGTTGGCGTACCTGTTCAACGTCTTCGACGGCACGGAGCCGTTTTCCTCGATCGTGCGCAGCGCGAAACAGAAGGGCTACACGGAGCCCGATCCGCGCGACGACCTGTCGGGCGTGGACGTCGCGCGCAAGCTGATCATTCTCGGCCGCGAGATGGGCCTGACCTTGGAAATGGCGGATGTGCGGGTCGAGGGGCTCGTGCCGCAGGAACTCGCGCACTGCGGCGTGGCCGAGTTCATGGATCGCCTGCCGGAGTTCGACGCGGCCATCGCAAAAATGTACGCCGAGGCGCGCGCGCGCTCGCAAGTGCTGCGCTACGTGGGGCGTATAGACGCGTCCGGCAAGGCCACAGTCGGCCTCACGCGCCTCGACGCTAAACATGCATTCGCCAATATCGCGCTCACCGACAACGTCGTGCGTTTCGCGACCAGCCGGTATTGCGACAACCCGCTGATCGTACAGGGTCCGGGAGCGGGTCCCGCCGTGACGGCGGGCGGTGTCTTCGCGGACCTGTTGCGCCTGGCCGCCTATCTGGGCGCACACCTATAGTTGGACAATTCGAGGAAATAGCGTGCTCATCGACGTAACTGCATATGCTCCCGCCACGGTCGCCAATGTCGGAATCGGTTTCGACATTCTGGGCCACACCGTCGAGGCCGTTGGCGACCGGGTCCGCGTGCGGCGCATAGAGGAGCCGTTGGTGCGCATCCGCACGATCGGCGGGATCGCCGGCGCGCTGCCGGTCGAGGCTGCGCGCAACACCGCCGGCCGCGCGGTCCAGGCGCTGCACGCCGCGCACCGGCTTGGATTCGGATTCGAACTCGACATCGATAAAGGCATTCCGCTCTCATCCGGATTGGGCGGTTCGGCCGCGTCCGCGGTCGCGGCCGTGGTCGCGGCGAATGCACTGCTGGAGGAGCCGCTCGGCCAGCTCGAACTGCTGAAATTCGCGATGCAGGGCGAAATCGTCGCGAGCGGCTCGGCGCATCTCGACAACATCGCGCCGAGCCTGTTCGGCGGACTGGTACTGACCGTCGGCATCGACAACCCCCGCGTCAAGAAAATCCCCGTGCCGCCCGGACTGCGCTGCGTCCTCGTGCATCCGCACATGCTGCTCGGCACACGCGAGGCGCGCGCGATCCTCAAGGCGGACGTAACCCGCTCCGACTTCGTCTGGCAGACTGCGAATCTCGCCGGATTCATCAGCGGCTGCTATTCGAACGATCTGGACATGATCCGTGACTCGTTCAACGACGTGATCATCGAGCCGCAGCGCGAGTCCTTGATCCCTGGGTTCAAGGACGTGAAGCGCTGCGCGATGTCCGCCGGCGCGCTCGGCTGTTCGATCTCGGGCGCGGGCCCGACCGTGTTCGCCTGGTCCGAAATTCAATATGCGGAGGCGGTGCGCGGCGCGATGGTGGCCGCGTTCGAGTCGCACGGCCTGAAGTCGGATTGTTGGATCTCGACGATCGAGAACTACGGGGCCCGAGTGGTGCAAGCCTGATGTCCGATTTCTTCTACGTGAGCACCCGCGGCACCGCGCCTCACGCGACGCTCAGCGAGGCGATAGCGCGGGGGCTGGCGGCCTACGGCGGCCTGTATGTGCCGAACCGTCTGCCGACGGTCGACCGCGCCGCTCTCAAGCCGCTATCGGGCCTTCCGGCCCTCGCCCACACGGCGCTGCAGGGCTTCTTCGCGGGCGACCGGCTCCAGCCCTTGCTCGGCGAAATCGCCGAGGCCGCGCTCGATTTGCCGGCGCCCACCACGGCGATCGCGAACAGTCGGCATGCGCTGTTCGTGCTGGAACTCTTTCATGGGCCGACCGCGGCATTCAAGGACTTCGGCGCGCGCTTCCTCGCGCAGGGCCTGCAGCGGCTGGAGACTGCCGCGGCGCCGCAGTTGACGATTCTGGTCGCGACGTCGGGCGACACCGGCGGTGCGGTCGCAGCGGCGTTTCACCGCCGTCCGTGGGCGCGCGTCGTGATCCTCTACCCGAAGGGGCTGGTGAGTCCGCGCCAGGAGCAGCAGCTGACCTGTTGGGGCGGGAATGTCGCCTCGCTGCGGGTCGACGGAACATTCGACGACTGCCAACGCCTGGTCAAGGAGGCGTTCGTCGACGCTTCATTGAACCGCCGGTACCGCTTCAGCTCGGCGAACAGCATCAACATCGGGCGGCTTCTGCCGCAGATGGTCTATTACATTGCCTCGAGTCTCGAGATCGAACAACGCACCGGCAGCCGCGCGAATTTCATCATCCCGGCCGGCAATCTCGGCAACGCATTCGCAGCCGTCTGGGCACGCGCGCTCGGGTTGCCGATCGATCGGATCATCCTCGCACACAATGCGAACCGTACTGTCCCGGACTATTTGCAGACCGGCGAATGGCGGCCGCGGCCAAGCATCGCGACGCTGGCTTCTGCGATGGATGTCGGCAACCCGAGCAACATGGAGCGCCTGCGCGCGCTCTATCCGACGTTGGAGGCGCTGCGCGGCCAGCTCGGCGCCGAGAGCGTGGATGACGCCGCAATTCGCGCGCGAATCCGCGAAGACTACCGGCGGTACGGGCGCGAATGGTGCCCCCATACGGCGACCGCCGCCGAGGTGTACAGCCGCCTCCCGGAGAAGGAGCGGAGCGCGCGCCCATGGGTCCTCGTGGCGACGGCGCATCCGGCGAAATTCAATGAAATCGTGGAGCCGTTGCTCGGCAAGACGATCGATGTGCCCGAAAGTCTCGCGCTGCTTCTGCGTCTGCCGCAAGAACTAACGGATATCGAGCCGAACTTGACGGCCCTGGCCGGCGCGCTCGGATGACCGTCTGGCGCATCGACGACCCGTGGCTATGGCTCGGCGGCGCCACGCTCGCCGCGGCGGCCGGCGCCGCCGCCGCGGTGCAGGCGTACCGCCGGCGCGCGCGCCGGCGCGCGCTGCTCACGCGCCTCGAGCGCATCGCGCACCAGGCCGTGCATCAGGTTCTCGTACCGGACGGCATGGGTGGATACATCCACGTCGATCACTTGATGTTGACGTCGCGCGGAGTGCTCATTCTCGACACACGGCGGGTTCCGGGACTGATCTTCGGCGGCGACCAGATGAGCCAGTGGACCGTGATGACGCGCGGGCGCCGCTATACGTTCGACAATCCCCAGCCGGCGTTGTACGACCGGATCGCCGCCGTCAAGGCGCTCGCCGGCGACGTGCCGGTGAGCGGACTGTTGGTATTCTCCAATGCGGGTAAATTCGCCAAGGGTAAACCCAAGGGCGTGATCATGGCGGACGGACTCGAAGTGGAGTTCCCCGCGGTCGACGAGCAGGCCCGGAATTCTCAGGAACTCGGCGCCTACGTCGAGGTTTGGACCCAACTCGCCGCGCAGCTGCGTCCGAGCCCGCACAGCTTCACGAACCTGTAAGGCACGCCAGGCCGAACAGCCGCCGCGCGTTCGCGCTCGTGGCCGCGGCCAGGGTCTCGATTCGTTCGCCGCGCATGGCGGCGACGGCGCGCGCGATGTGCGGCAGAAAGCCGGGCTCGTTGCGCCGCGACCGGGGCTTCGGCGCGAGGTCGCGCGGCAGCAAATACGGCGCATCGGTCTCGAGGAGGATCATCTCGAGCGGAATGCGCGGCACGGCTTCGCGCAGGGAGCCGCCGCGGCGTTCGTCGCAAACCCAGCCCGTCACGCCGATCGCCAAGCCGAGTGCGAGGTAGTCCTCGACTTCGCGCACGCCGCCGGTGAAGCAATGGGCGACGCCGCCGGCGAGCCGCGGCGCGTAATCCCTAAGGATGGCGGTGAAATCCCGATGCGCTTCGCGCTGGTGAAGGAACGCGGGTTTTCCGCTCTCTACTGCGATTTCCAGCTGGGCGATGAACGCGGCGCGCTGCGCGTCGCGCGGCGAGAAGTCGCGGTGGTAGTCGAGTCCGCACTCGCCGACCGCGACGACTTCGGCGCGCGCGAGCAAGGCCGTGAAGCGCTCGCGCCCGAACGCGGCGAAGCCGGCCGCATGGTGCGGATGGACGCCGGCCGTGCTGTACAGTACGCGCGGGTTCTCGGCGGCCAGTTGCGCCGCCTGCAGCGAACTCGCAAGATCGGCGCCGGTCACCACCTGCTGCACGACACCGGCGGCGGCGGCACGCGCGAGCACCTCGGGGCGATCCGCCGCGAAACTCTCGTGCGTGAGGTTCGATCCTATATCGATGAATTGCATCGCTAAATCATGCCATCTGTTTGTGATAGGGTCCTGTTGCATTATGATCCGTCACCCTCTCTTCGTCGCTCTCGCTCTCGGTCTCGCGCTCGCGGCAGCCGCGCGTCCACTCGCCGCGCAAGAAGGCGGGGATCTGCAGGCGCAGATTCTCTATGCGTACCAAACCGAGGACCTCCACAATCTTCATGATTTGATCGAAACTCTCGGCGCCAGGGTCGCGACCAACGGCGACGATGCCGCACGCTATCACCTCGCCGATGCCGAATACCGCTTCGCGCTGCTTAGCGGCCGTCAATCGGGCGCGAAGGCGCTCGCCGCAGCGGCGGATTGCGCCGATCAACTCAAGGCCGTGCTCGCAAACAACCCGGAATCGGCGGAGGCGTTGACACTGCAGGCCGCATGCTACGAAGAAATGGCCGAATTCAAGCGGATCGAAGGCATATTCCTGCGTGCGCGCGCCGCCGATCGGCTCGCCGCCGCGTACCAGCTCGCACCGCGCAATCCACGCGTTCTGCTGCTGATGGCGACCTTCGGTCTGGCGCAGGCGCCGGCCGGTTCGGCGCGGGAGCACGAGGCGATGGCCCGTCTCGAGACCGCCGTGCGGCTGTTCCAGCGCTCCTCGGCGACACGCACCGACGTTCCGGACTGGGGCCATGCCGAGGCGTACTTGCTGCTCGGACGGCAGTTGTTGCGGCGTGGGGATCTCGTCGGCGCGCGCAATTGGATCGAACGCGCGCTGATCACTGCGCCGGATTACAAGGCTGCAAAGCGCGAACTTGCGCTGCTGCGCGGTCGCTGAAGCGGCGCCTGCGTCGCGATCGACCCGGCGAACCTGCTATCATTCGCGCCGATGGACACCAGGCGGCGCCGCGGCGCGTGAACACCCCGAACACGCAATTGTCCTTGTTTGAAGCAAGGTCCGCGGGCGAATCGTTCGCCGTGCGCGTGAGTGCGCGCGCGCGGCGTTTGACGGCGCGCGTGCACGTCGGCGGCCGCGTCGAGATCGTCGTGCCGCCCGGCGTCGGTCCGAAGACCGTGCGCGACTTCGTGCATCGATTCTCGCCGTGGATCGACCGCAAGGTCGCGGCTATGCAATGCGCCGCGGAGCCGGCGGCGCCTGTGCCCAAGGAGGTCGAGTTCAGGACGACCGACGAGCGCTTCTCGGTCGATTGGCAAATCTCGGGCGCCAGGGGCTTGCGCGTCGACGGCGGGCGCATCCGCGTATATGCGGCGGATGCGGCGCGGGCGAGGGCGCTGCTGCGTGCTTGGCTCGCGCGCGCCGCCGCGGCGCGGCTCGCGCCGCAGCTGCAGGAGCTCGCGGCGCGCTTGGGATTCGAGGTCGCGCGCGTCGTGATTCGCCGCCAACGCACGCGCTGGGGCAGCTGTTCGACGCGCGGGACCGTGAGCCTGAACTGCTCTCTGTTGTTCTTGCGGCCCGAGGTCGTGCGCTACTTGTTCGTCCACGAACTCTCGCATACGAAGCACATGAATCATTCCCCGCGCTTTTGGCGGCTCGTCGAGACCCACGAGCCGGACTTCCGCAGCCTGGACCGGGAATTGCTCGCCGCCTGGCGCGCGGTGCCAGATTGGGTATTCCGGGCCTGACGCATGAGCGAGATCACGCCGCCGGCCAAGCCGTTCGTCGATTTGAGCGACGAGCAGGTCTATTGGGACTTGTCGGAATCCCTGAGCTATGGCCAATACCTGAATCTCGACAAGCTGCTCGGCGCGCAGCATCCGCTTTCCTACCAGCACGACGAGATGCTGTTCATCACGATTCACCAGACTGCCGAATTGTGGATGAAGCTGTGTCTGCACGAGCTCGACGCGACCCGCGCCTGCGTACGGCGCGACGATCTTGGACCTACGTTCAAGATGCTTGCGCGCGTCTCGACGATCCAACAGCAGCTGCTTCAATCCTGGGAGGTGTTGGCGACGATCACGCCGTCCGATTATTCGGCGTTCCGGAATTCGCTCGGCAAATCCTCGGGATTCCAGTCCTGGCAATATCGGATGCTGGAGTTCCTGATCGGCAACAAGAACGCCGAAATGATCAAGGTGTTCCGCAGCGATACCGGGATTTACGAGCAGATGGAGCGCGCGTTGCGGGCCCCTTCGCTCTACGACGAGGTGTTGCGGCTGCTGAGCCGGCGCGGCTTCGACCTGCCGGCGGAAGTGGTCGATCGCGATTTCGCGCAGCCATACGCGGCCAGCAAGCAGGTCGCCGCGGCATGGCTCAGCGTCTACCACAACTCGGAAAAGGAGTGGGACCTGTACCAGCTGGCGGAGCGCCTCACGGATCTCGATTACAAATTTCAGTTGTGGCGTTTCGCGCACGTCAAGACCGTCGAGCGCATCATCGGCAACAAGCGCGGCACCGGCGGCACCGGCGGCGTGTCGTACCTGACGAAGGCGCTCGAGCTGAAATTTTTCCCCGAATTATGGTCGATCAGAACCTCGATGTAGGCCCCACACCGGTGAACATTCAAGATCAACTGCAGAACGTCAATGTCGCTTCAAGCGAATTGCTCGCGACTCCAGAGGAAGTCAAACGGCGCCTGCCGCTGACCAACAAGGCCGCCAACACGGTATTCCAGTCGCGCCAGGTCGTGCGCGCGATCCTGGACCGGGGCGACCCGCGCTTGTTCGTCGTCGTGGGCCCCTGTTCGATCCACGATGTCGTCGCGGCGCGCGAGTATGCAAGCCGCCTCAGGGACCTGGCGCTGCGCGTCGAATCCACGCTGTTCCCGATCATGCGCGTGTATTTCGAAAAGCCCCGCACGACGGTCGGCTGGAAGGGGCTGATCAACGATCCGGATCTCGACGACTCGTTTCGCATCGAGAAGGGCATTTTGCTCGCACGCGAGCTGCTGCTCTACATTGCCGAGCTCGGCTTGGCGGCGGGAACGGAGGCGCTCGACCCGATCATGCCGCAGTACCTGTCGGAGCTCGTCACCTGGACGGCGATCGGCGCGCGCACGACGGAATCCCAGACGCACCGGGAGATGGCGAGCGGACTGTCGACCCCGGTCGGCTTCAAGAACGGCACGGACGGCGCCTTGGCCGCGTCCATCAATGCGCTGCAATCGGTGCGCAGGCCGCACCACTTCCTCGGCATTACGCAACAGGGCCAGTCCGCCGTGTTCCGCACGCGCGGAAACCCCTACGCGCACATCGTCCTGCGCGGCGGCGGCGGACGCGTGAATTACGACGCGGTCAGCATCGCGGTCGCGGAGCGGGAACTGCAGGCGGCGGGCCTTCCGCCGAATATCGTAGTCGACTGCAGCCACGGGAACTCCAACAAGGATCCCGCGCTGCAGCCTTTGGTCGCCGAGAACTGCGTGACCCAGATCGTCGACGGGAATCGCTCGATCGTCGGGCTCATGTTGGAAAGCAATTTGAAAGCCGGTAATCAGCCGATCCCGAAGGATCTGTCCGAACTCGAATACGGCGTTTCCATCACGGACCCGTGCATCGACTGGCAAACGACCGAGGATCTGCTGCTGAAGCTGCATCGATCCCTGCAAGGCGTGCGGCGCTGATGCGCACCGCCGCGGCGCGCTGCTTCCACAGGCGGTAGCCGAGCAGCACGGCCAGGCCGCAGGCGTACAGGAACGGTTCGCGTATGTCGCGCTTCACCTGCCACCAGAAGTGCCAGACGCCGAGAATCGCGATCGCGTAGACCAGCCGGTGCAGCGAGGTCCAGCGCCGGCCCAATCGGCGCATCGAGCGCGCGGTCGACGTCAGTGCGAGCGGGATCAGGAGGATCAAAGCGAGCATTCCGATCGTGATGTAGGGGCGCTTGACGATGTCCCTCCATACCGCGCCGACGTTTCCGCTTTGGTCGAGAACGATATAGACCGTCAAATGCAGCGTCGCGTAGAAGAACGCGAACAGCCCGAACATGCGCCGCAAGCGCAGCGGCAACATGGATCCGCTCAGCTCCTTGAGCGGCGTCATGCACAGCGTGATCATCAGGAAGTTCAAGGCCCAGCGGCCGCAGCCGTGGAGCAGGGCGGCCACCGGGTCCGCGCCGAGCGAAAATCCCGGCAGGGAAACGGCCCCGGCCGTCATCCGCAGCGCCGGAACGAGGCACGCGGCGAACACCGCCGCTTTCAGGAGCCGCCGGACCGACCACATCAGAAATATTTCCGCAGATCCATGCCGCGATACAGGCTTGCGACCTGATCCGCATAGCCGTTGAAAGGCAGCGTCGGGATCCGCGGCGCGAATAGTCCGCCGCCGAGCCGCCGCTCGGTGGCTTGGCTCCAGCGCGGGTGCGGCACCGCCGGGTTCACGTTCGCGTAAAAACCGTATTCGCCGGGCGCAGCCTCGGCCCAGGCGGTTCGCGGCTCGTCCGCGCGGAAGTGGCTGCCG
>DAIDVO010000034.1 GCA_027456085.1 Steroidobacteraceae bacterium
GTGCAACGGTTTTGTAAACCGTAGGTCGGGGGTTCGAATCCCTCAGTCGGCAGACCCGCACATGGGTATTTGTGCCACCGCTCGCGCCGGGTAACTCGACGCGCCACATTCGAACCCCCGACATAAAAACGAGGGGTTCGACAACTCGGCCGCAGGCCGGGTTGAGCGCCGCCGGGCCCGGGCCGGCGGCGACCCGGTCAGGGGCGAGGCGCGTAGCGCCGAGTAATCCCTCAGTCGGCAGCAATTCCCGTAGTTTTTTGTCGGCATGCACCTGCAGCGACCCACTCCGCGCGAATCGCCGCCGACGTCCGACCGGTGCCGTCGGCACGCCACCCCGGCGGACCGAACACGATGCCCGCGGCCTCGCGCGGCGACCTCGCCGCCGCAAGATCGCGGAACATCGCGATCCATTCGTGAAACGCGATCCGAATCGGATTGAACGTGTGGATGTTCTTGACGATCCCGTAGCGCGGCGGTTCCGCGTCGCTTTCAGCGGCGAAAGTTCCGAACAGGCGGTCCCAAACCATCAGCACGCCCGCGTAGTTGCGGTCGAGGTAGCTCGGGTTCGAGGCGTGATGAACACGGTGATGAGACGGCGTGTTGAAGAGATATTCGTACCACGCCGGCATGCGTCCGACCGATTCGGTGTGGATCCAGAACTGGTAGAACAAGTTGAACCCCTGTTCGGCCAAGATCATCGACGGCGGAAACCCGGCGAAGGCGAGGGGAATCCAGGGAATCCAGGTGCCGACTAACAAGCTCGTCCAGGTTTGACGGAGCGCCGTCGATAAATTGTATTCCTGCGACGAGTGATGATTGACGTGCGCGAGCCACCACAAGCGGCATTCGTGGCTGGTCCGATGGAACCAGTAATAGATGAAATCATCGAGTACGAATATTGCCGCCCATGCCCACGCTGAGGACGGCGAAAGCGTCATGACCCGTCGGTCGTATGCGAACGCAAGAGCGCCGAAGACGACCCCCGCCAGCAGGAGATTCATGAGAATGTTGCCGGCGTTCATCGCGAGCGATGCGAACGTATCGCGCGCGACATACCGGGCACGCACCAGCCCGAAGCGCGAGAGCGCCCCCTCGGCCGCGATCGCCGCGACGGAGATGCCGAGAAACAGATAGGGCAGCGCCGGCCTCCAGATCATACGCGCCCAATAGTGGACGTCGAGCGGCGCCCGCGTCAACCGCCGCCGCCGCCGTGGGATTCGCGGCGAGTTGAGGTACGATGCGCGCGTGCCCAGCAGCCCGATCCAAACCCGGCGGTTCACCGCCAATCTCGCGCTCCTTGCGCTGATTGCGATCCCCGTCGCCCGCGGCGCCGTGCCGGCGCAAGCGGCGCCCGCCGCTGCGCTACCACCGCCGAGCGCCGTGCCGGCGCCGGTCCCGCTGCCCGCACCGCTCGACGCGCAGCACGTGATCGCGCTTTTGGATCAAACCATTCAGTGGTATCACGCACAGGGCGCCGAGCGCGATGTCGCGATGCAGCCGAGCGACTGGCTGATCTTGTCGGAGAATGAACGGACCGCGCGGCAAATTCTCTCGATGGCGTTTGCGATCGCGCGCGCCGACGCGCAGATGATCGCCAAGGCCGGCAATCGGACCGCGGGCGCCACCGCATCCGGCGCACCCGCTGCGGGCCTGTTCCGATTCAAGGCCAAATTGGCCGCGGACGAGAAAGCGGTCGACGATGAACTCGCGGCGGCGCGGCACGATTTGGTCCACGCCCGCGGCAAGCAGAGGGTCGATCTGCTCGCAAAGATTTCCGAGTTGCAGGGTGAACACGATTTGGCCGACGCGAGATTGGGCATCGTCGATACGATGGCCGAATTCGTTGCGACCAGCGGCGCGTTCGGCGCCGGCGCGAACGACCTGAAAATGCAAATCAACGCGATGGCCCTCGCGCTACCCGGCGCACAGGCCGACGCTCCGGGCTCCGTGCCGGCATCGGCGGCGGTCGCGCGGGAACCGGTCGCGGAGCCGGCGCTCGTGACCGGCCCGGCTTTAGTGACGGCCGACGGCGGCCTTTGGCACTTGGCGCACGACGTCATTCGCCTGGCCGCGAGGGAAAGAGGCGTCGAGGCGCAAGACCGCGCCGCGGCGGCCGCGCAGGACGCATTCATTCAAGCGCGCGCGCCGCTGATCGCGCGCGTCAAGGCGCTGGCCTCCCGCGGCGACGAACTCGCCGCGCAGGCAGACAACTCCGACGCCCGGACATTGAGCGCAATGCGCGCCGAGCTCGATGCGCTCGCGGCGAAATTCAAGCAAATGTCCGGCATCTTGATCCCGTTCGGCAAGGTCAATGTGCTGTTCATACAGTACCGCGCCAACTTGCACAGCTGGCACGATGCCGCGAACCGCCAATATCGGGACGCACTCACCGCGCTCGGCGTTCGCCTCGGGATCCTGCTGTTGGTGCTCGCGCTCGTATTCACCGCCGCGGAGTTCTGGAAGCGCGCGGTGTTCAGATTCTCGCACGACACCCGCCGCCGCCATCAGCTTTTGTTGTTCCGCAATATCGCACTCTGGTCGCTGGTCGTACTGATCATCGGCATCGCGTTCGCGAGTGAACTTGGCTCCATCGCGACGCTTGCCGGGCTGATCACCGCGGGCGTCGCGGTCGTGATGCAAAGCGTGCTCGTCTCGATCGTCGGCTATTTTTTCTTGATCGGCAAATACGGGATCCGCGTCGGCGACCGCGTGCAAATCGGCGATGTCACCGGCGAAGTCATCGAAATAGGGCTGGTGAGAATGCATCTGATGGAACTCGGCGGGCAAGGCAGGGCCGGCCCGACCGGGAGGGTTGTCGCATTCGCCAATTCGATCGTATTCCAGGTGTCGAGCGGCCTGTTCAAGCACATTCCTGGCGTCGACATCGCCTGGCACGAAATCAAGCTGACGCTGCCGGCCGATGTCGATCCCGTCGCCGGCAAGCAACGGCTGCTCGCCGCCGTGAACGACGCGCTGCAGGATTCCGCGTGGAGATCAATCGGCAAGCGGCCGAAATTCAGCAAGCGACCGCCTCGAAATCCGGCGGCGGCGCCGAACCCGTGGTTCAACTACAGTTCGGGCCGGCGGCCGTCGAGGCGCTGGTGCGCTACCCGGTGCATTTGCCGCATGCCGCCGAGATCGACGAGCGCGTATCGAAAGAATTGATCCGTGCGATCGCGGGATTGGCCGGAGGCCTCAAAGCCCCAGATCCGCCAGGCCCGGATGACTCAGCGGGCGCGGCCCCGCCGGCCAGCGGAATTTCCGCTGCCCCTCCGTGATCGGCAAGTCGTTGATGCTCGCGATGCGTCTTTGCATGAAACCATGCTCATCGAATTCCCAATTTTCGTTGCCGTAGGAGCGGAACCAATTGCCGGCATCGTCGTGCCATTCGTACGCGAAACGCACCGCTATGCGATTGTCGCGATACGTCCAGAGGTCCTTGATGAGCCTGTAATCGAGTTCCTTGCTCCATTTGCGGATCAAAAACGCGACGATCGCCGCGCGCCCCGACAAGAACTCGCTGCGGTTGCGCCACTCGCTGTTCATGGAGTAGGCGCGCGCTACGCGCTCGGCATCGCGCGTATTCCACGCATCCTCGGCCATGCGCACTTTTTGCACCGCCGTTTGTGCGCTGAACGGCGGCAACGGCGGGCGCGGCGCCTCCCCATCACTCATGCTTGCCCATCCGCTTCGTTGATTTCGTCCAGCCTATCACTGCCGTATACGAACGCCCAGTTCCCCGCCACGCTGAGCGTGAACAAGAGCAGCGATGCCGGCAGCGTATCGAGCACCTTGTGCCATCCCAACCAGTCTGTCGGCGCATCGAGCCAGCGCGCGAGTTCCGCCAAGCGGCCGGCGTCGGTGTCCATCACGCCGCCCCACGCGAGCAGCGCGCGCAATCCGCCGGCGATGCCGATATGCGTCCATTCGCCGGCGCGCAGCCAGCGATACAACTGCGCCGCGATCAAACAGAGGAATGCGCCGAGACAGCCGTATGCGACGATGCCGCCGGCGACTCGCACCAGGATTGCGCTTTGTTTCACGACGCGGGACATGCTACTACCTGCAGTCTGAGGATCCGCCCGCTTTGCTCCTCCAGGTCCGCGGGGTTCAAGTTCCCGTCCGCAGCCTTCAGGTCCACGTCGATCCAATATACGTCACCGGTGCGCTTGCGGTTGGCAATCACGGGGCGGAGCCCCAGCGACCGCGCCAGCTTGACTCGCGCTTCGGCGCGCTTCGGTTCGCTGAACAGTCCCAACGACAGAACCGGCAGGTCATTCGGCCCAGGCATGTCGAGCGCATCCTGGATGCCGCCGGCCTTCAGGCTCGCGCGCACTTGCACCGTGGCGGCCGCTGTGGGCGGCATCGGCAAATAGACCCATTCGCCCGCCCAGACGTCGCCCTCGGCGACGCGTTGCCGCGGCTGATAGCCGCCGCCGCGCAAGGTCGCGGCCGCGCGGGCCGCCTCGGCAACATCGAGGAAGGGGCCTATGCTCAAGCAGCGCGTCGATTCTACCGGCGCGGCGGCCGCAGCCTCAGAGTCTTGCGGCGGCGACTGCGCGCCGGTCGCCACGAGCGCGGCGCTTGCACTTGCGGCCGAAGCCGCGCTCGGCGGCGCTTCGGCGACGAGCGTCAACGTCGGTGCCGCGACACGCGCGAGCCGCGGCGCGCCCGGGGACGCGATGCCGTGCGTCCACAGAAAGTAGCCGACGTTCGCCAGGACCAAGAGCAGAAGCACGCCCTTGAGATACGTCATACCGAGTCACCCGCCGGTCGCAAGCTGACGTCGCCGGCGACGAATCGGCGCACGCTGCCGCCGATCTCGAGCTTCAGTGCGCCATCGTCATCGATGCCCCGCGCCGTCCCGACGAGGCGTTGTTCGCCGATCGAAACCGCGGCGGCGCGCCCGCGCAAAACATCCAGGTCCGTCCACGCCGGGTGGAACGGGGCAAATCCCTCGCTCTCGAACTTGCTCAGCATGACCAATAATTCGTCGAGAACCGCGCCCGCGATTGCGTTGCGCGAGGGCGCCGCCGCACAAGCATCGGCGACCGCGCCGGCCTTGACGCCGCTCGCCTCGATTGCCGCGCGGGCGGCGGCGGACAAGACGACATTGATTCCGATGCCGATGACGACGAACACGGGTCCGTCGGCCTCCGCGCGCAGGTCGATCAGGATCCCGCCGACTTTGCGGTCATCGAACCAGATGTCGTTAGGCCATTTCAGCCCGATTCCGCGCGCTCCGGCGCGCGCCAACCCACGCGACACGGCGACGCCGACGGCGAGGCTCAATGCCGGCAGCGTGCGCGGCGCGTCCTGAAACGACCGGCTCGCAGACATCGCGAGACCCGCGCCGAACGGCGCAATCCAGCTCCGCCCGCGGCGGCCGCGCCCGGCATGCTGCATCTCAGCAAGACAGACGTCCGCGCCGTCCTGCGGCGGCGGCTCGCGCTCGAGCAGCCGTGCATTCGTCGAGTCGACATCGAACAAGACATCCAGCGTCCTCAACATGCGCTGGCGTGATTCGCCGATTTCGGCGCGGATGCGCGCCCCATCAAGCAGTTCGACCGGCGCCGGCAGGCAATACCCGCGGCGCGCGTGCGCCTCGACTTCGATGCCGTCCGCGCGCAGCCGTTGGATCGCCTTCCATACGGCCGCCCGCGACATGCCGAGGTCCTCGGCAAGCCGTTCACCCGAGTGGATCCGGCCGTCGGCGAGAAACGCGACCAGCGCGCGCTTGATCACGCCTCCCGCGGACGAAACAGCCATAAACGCCTGACGCGATGTTCGTTGCCCGCGCGCATGCGCGCGATGTTGCTGCGATGGGTGTAGACGATGAACGCGGCGAGTACGGCGCAAAACCCGAACAACGGCCAATTGCCGGGCGCGAATACAAGAGCCGCGAGCGCGAGCGCGATGACGGCAAGCATCGTCGCAAGCCCGACGTAGCCCGTTACCATGACGACGACCAGCCAGCTGGCCAGCAGGGGCAAAACGAGGCGAAAATCGAGCGCCGCTACGACACCTATGACCGTCGCAGCGCCCTTGCCGCCGCGAAACACGAACCACACCGGATAAACGTGGCCGACGATCACGGCGAGGCCGCAAGCGAGCGTCAACCATTCGCGCGAAACCGCCGAATCTAAGCCGATGCCGGGGAACGCTGCCTGCGGCAGCCAGGCGATCGCGAGCACGCCCTTGCCGATATCGATGATGAACACCAGCAGGCCGAAGATCTTGCCCTGCGTGCGCAAGGCATTGGTCGCGCCCGCATTGCCGCTCCCCATCGAGCGAATGTCGACGCCCCTCAAGGACCCAACGATCAGGCTGCCCAGCAGGGCGCCGATCAAATAGGCCAACAGCGTCTTGAACCCGAGTTCCAGCATCGGCCGATTATGACACCAGACGCGCGCGCCCCCTACCCGCGCTTCGGCAAATGGATTTCCGCCAACATGCAACGCACGCCGCCGCCCCCCTGCCGCTCGATCGTAGGAATCTCGACGCGCAGAATGCCGCCGTGGCGCGCCAAGGCGCTGCGCTGCGACGGCTCGAGCGCGCCCCAAGCCGTGGCCGACAACACGATCATCTTGCGCCCCTGTGCCGCCAATTCCAGGCAATTGCCTGCGAACGCACGCATTTGCCGCAGGGAAATATCGACGATCTCGTGCCCACCCGCCGCGAGCTTCGCCAACACCGCGGCACGGTTCGGCGGCGCCGCGATTGCCTCGCCGCAAACCACCGCGAAACGCTCGCCAACGGTCATGACGACGTTCGTATGATAGACGAGCCGCGCAGTCTCATCCTCGGCCTCGAAGGTCACGAGTTCGTAATCCAACCGCTGCGCAAATTCACCGAGCACCTCAAGATCCGTCCGTGGCGACAGTCCCGCGTAGGCGATATGGGCCGCACGGTCGAGCACGAGGCTGCCGGTGCCCTCGAGGTAGCGCCCCTCGGCCTCCCGATAGCTCAAGTCCACGGTGCGCGAGACGCGAAATCCGCCTGCGCACACCGCTTGCTCGATCACTTCCTCGCGGCGCTCGGGGCGCCGGTTCGGCGCACTCAAGGGATAGAGCACCACGCTGCCGTCGTGATGGAAGCTCACCCAATTGTTAGGAAAGATCGCGTCCGGCTTTTCGGGGGCCGGTGTGTCGGCTGCGACGATGACTTCGACCCCGGCAAGCCGCAACGCCTGCGCGACCGAGTCGAATTCCGTCAGCACCAAGGCCTGGGCGCGAGAGGCCGTGCTATCCGGGTCGGGCGGTCGCTGGAACGCATTGCTCGCGGCCGTTTGCGGATTGAACCCAAAACAGGCGGGCCGAACCATCAATACCGATCCCGCGCACTGTGGTTCGAAAGTGGACATGGACCCAAGCTATCACGGCCCGGCGCGGTTGTGAGCGGCCGTTGACAGCATCGGGCCCATTGATCATCGTACGAGATTGCCGCGAGCAGATCGTCGGGCCCGTCTGGCAATCTAAAGGAGGTAGGGGCCCTTGCCGGTTTCATTTGCCAAGTCGTTCGCCGCCATCGCACTGTGCTGTCTCGCGCTGCCGGCCGCCGCGGCTGTGCGGCGGTCCCGGCCGGCGAGCGCACCCACAGCGCGCCGTTTCACGTGCGACACGGTGATTGCCCAAGCCAAGCATAGTGCGGCCGCGCCCTACACGCCGCAACAGACCCATGTACCGGCATGGATCAATCGATTGAGCCCCGCGGAATACCGCAGCATTCGCTTCGATCCGCAAGCCGACATCTGGCGCACCGCCAATTTGCCATTCCGCCTGGAACTCCTCCCCGCGGGATTCAATTTTCAGACGGAGGTTGGAATTTCGATCGTCGACGACGGGGTGGTGCGGGATCTCGCGGCGACCCCGGCGATGTTCAACTTCAGCAAATCGAACCCGCCTCCTCCGACCGCGTATTTGCCGCTGTCGGGATTCCGGATGCTGAGCCATCTGAATTCGCGGCGCGTGTGGGATGAGTTTCTCATCTACCAGGGCGCGAGCTATTTCCGCGCGGTCGCGCGACAACTGGTCTACGGTTTGTCGGCGCGGGGCCTTGCGATCAACACGGCGGAACCCGCGGGCGAGGAATTTCCCGCATTTACGCACTTCTGGATCGAACGACCGCTCAAGCAGGCGACCGAAGCGGTCATCTATGCGCTGCTCGACAGCCGATCGACGACGGGCGCGTATCGCTTCACGGTGAAGCCCGGCGCCGAAACGACGATGGACGTCGACCTGACGCTGTTTCCGCGCACGGCGCTGCGCAGCTACGGGATCGCGCCGCTCACCTCGATGTTCTTGTTCGACGAAACCAACCGCGGGCGTCTGGACGATTACCGGCCCGAGGTCCATGACTCCGACGGATTGCAGATCACGAGCAGGGACGGCGAGCACATCTGGCGCCCGCTCGCGAACCCCGCGAATTTGCAAATATCGACGTTCACGACCGAGGCACCGCTCGGTTTCGGCTTGATACAGCGCTCGCGGCGGCAACGCGATTTCGAAGATCTGAACGCCCAATACGAAAAGCGGCCGAGTGCGTGGGTCCAGCCGCGCGGCAATTTCGGTCCCGGCACCGTGGAACTCGTGGAAATCCCGTCGGGCAGGGAAACGAATGACAATATCGTCGCGTTTTTCCGGCCCGCGCGTCCATTGCCGGCCGGCGCCGCGGCTCATTACGCATATCGCGTCAGTTGGCTCGCGCAACCGAAGTTGCCGAAGGGCTTGGGGGAAGTCGTCGCGACCCGCTCCGGCGCGAGTCTCGACGGCAAGCGACGCGTGTTCCAGGTCGATTTCGTAGGCGCAGGCGACGATGTCGAAGGCCTGCGGGTCGCGCTATCCGCATCCGCGGGTAGACTATCGCACGTCATGCTGTTGTCGAATCCGGCGATCCACGGAATGCGCGCGAGTTTCGAACTCGATCCCAAGAATGCTGATCTGAGCGAATTGCGGCTACAAGTCACGAGCAACGGCAGTCCGGTGACCGAGACCTGGCTTTACCGCTGGACGGCGCGGTGAAATCCGCGCTCGCACTAGCAGCCCAGGCCTCGCCGGGGGGCATGCCGGCCGAATCGCCGGTCGACATGCCCGAACAGGATCTGCACCGCAGGCCGCCGCGCGAGCATGCGGCGAAGATGACGGCCGCGGTCCTGTTCGCACGGATCATCCTCGCGTGTGTCGCACTCGGCGTCAGCGCGTACGGCATCTATCAGATGCTGCAGGTCGTGCGCTTCGCGAGCATGACTCTGCTGCAGGGCCTGATGATCTTTTTCTTCGCGATATCCTTGGCCTGGATCGCATTTGCGGCGGGCTCCGCGCTCGCCGGCGCTTCCAAGCGCCGCGACGCTCCGCCGCAGAAATTGCGCTCCGGTGGCGCCGCGACGATCACGGCGCTGGTCATGCCGATCTATAACGAAGAACCGCTGCGAACGATGACCTCCCTCCAGGCGATGGCCGAAGAGTTGACGCGGATCGGCGCCAACCGCAGCTTCGAGATCGTCATCCTCTCGGATTCCACCGATGCCGACGCCTGGATCCGCGAAACCCTGGCCGTCGACCGGCTGCGCGCCACGCTCGCCGGCGTCATGTCCGTTTGGTACCGTCGCCGCTGGCAGAACGTCGCGCGTAAATCCGGCAATATCGAAGACTTCGTCAAGCGCTGGGGCGGCCGCTACGGCTACATGATCGTTCTCGATGCCGACAGCCTGCTCGACGCGGCGACACTCCAGGGGCTGCGCGTAGCGATGGATGCGGATGCAGCGCTCGGCATCCTGCAGACGGCTCCGGTGCTGATCGGGGCGCGCACATTCTTCGGCCGGCTGCAGCAATTCGCGGGGCGCGTATACGGGCCCGTGGTCACACGCGGCCTCGCCGCCTGGTCCGGCGACAGCGGCAACTATTGGGGCCACAACGCGATCATTCGCGTCGCGGCGTTCGCACAAAGCTGCGGACTTCCGCAGCTCTCCGGGCGCAAACCGTTCGGCGGCTTCGTGCTCTCGCATGATTTCGTCGAGGCGGCGCTGATGCGGCGCCGGGGCTGGAAAGTGCGCATGACGACCGAACTCGGCGGATCCTGGGAAGAATCCCCGCCTTCGCTGATCGACCTCGCCATCCGCGATCGGCGCTGGGCCCAAGGCAACCTTCAGCACGTCAAGGTGATCGACGCGACCGGTCTGCGCTTTACGAGCCGCGTGCACCTCGGCATCGGCATCATGAGTTATTTGTCGTCGCCGCTGTGGCTCATTTTGCTGACCATAGGCTTCGCTCTCGCGCTGCAGTCACATTTGATCCGCCCTGAGTATTTCACCCAGGACTTCCAGCTTTTTCCCACGTGGCCGCGATTCAACGCACAATTGATGGTGAATCTTTTCTGGTTCAGCATGGCTGTGCTGTTGATCCCGAAGGCGATTGGGTACGTGCGGGCGCTATTTTCGAGGCGGATCCGGCGCGGCGCCGGCGGGGTCATCGGCGTCAGCGCGAGCGTCATGCTGGAAGTGATCTTGTCGGCACTGTACGCGCCGATCCTCATGCTGATCCAGAGCCGCCACGTCATCGAGGTCGTCAGGGGGCGCGACTCCGGAAGGAAGGCGCAGCGGCGCGACGCGGGCGCGAGCACGTGGCGCGAGGCGTGGAACTTCCACAAAAGGCACTTTTTGCTGGGCTTGGTCACCACGATCATTGTCTGGTTCCTATCCCCGCCGATGCTCGCGTGGGTGTCGCCCGCTCTGCTCGGGCTGTTCTTGTCGGTGCCGCTGTCGCGCATCAGCGGCAGCGAATCCGTCGGCTGCTGGCTCGCGCGCGTCGCCTTGCTGCGCACGCCCGAAGAGGCCGAGCCGCCGCGAATCATAGTGCGCCGGCAAGAGCTTCAGAACAGCGCGGCCGCGCTGCCCCGCGACGGACTGTGGCACCTCGCGCGCAACCGCGAAGCGCGCTGGGCTCACATCAACGGCAACCTGCCCCGGCCCGCCGAACCGCGCGGAGAACCGAATTCGCATGCCTTGACCGCGGAGAAGAAAATTCGCGACGCCCGCGTCCTCGAGGAAGCGCTCGCATGGCTGACGCCGCTCGAGCGGATCCAGGTCGCGGGCGACTCGAGCCTGCTCGCGCAGCTCGCGCTGCTGCCGGAAGCGCCGCGCCCAAGTTACTTCATCTAGCGCCGAGGGGAAATCATGTTGCGGCGACGCGAACTATTGAAGACGGCACTCGTGATTGCGGCCGGACAGCTGCCGCGCGCGGCGCGCGCCGCAGCGGCAGCGCCGGGGGGC
>DAIDVO010000035.1 GCA_027456085.1 Steroidobacteraceae bacterium
CCCCCCCGCCAGCTGACGTTCTTTGCGGACCCCGTCGATCAGGCGGCTTTCTCACCCGACCCGTGGCACGACGGGTTCGTGTTCTCCAAGGACGCCGGCGGCGACGAGCGATATCAGCTCTATTACCAGCGGGTGGGCGAGCCGACGGCGCGCCGATTGACGCCGCCGCACTCCGCGAACGGCGGCGCCGTCTGGTCGAATGCCGGCGGCGAGCTCGCCTTTTTCAGCGGGACGGGCGGCGGCCATGGCGACGACATCGACGTCATGTCGGTGCAGGGCGGTGCGGCCGCGCACGTCGTTCTCGCCGCGGACGGCTCGTTCGCGGTACCGCTCGACTGGTCGCCGGACGATCGCCGGCTCCTCGTGCAGAAGACCGCCGCCGCGCAGGGTGCGCATTTGGAAATCGTCGATCTCGGCAGCGGCGCGCGCCACGAGCTTGCGCCGGCTGCGCCGCCGGGCGCGATCACCGAGGCGCTCTTTTCACGCGACGGCCAGGGCGTGTACCTGATCACCGATCGCTATGGCGAATTCCGCCAGCTGCGTTTCTTGAACATTTTCACGGGCAAGGTGGCGAATATCTCCGGACCGGGTCCGGGAGACGTGGAGGATTTCGCACTGTCGCGGGACGGGCATTATTTGGCCTACGTGCGCGCTCAAGGCGGCAGCGATCGATTGGCGCTGATCGATCTGCGCGCGCACGAGGATTTGCCGGCGCCGGCGCTGCCGTCGACCGGATTCGTCCACTCCCTGCACTTTGACCTCCGGTGCAAGCGTCTCGCGTTCACGTTCGAAGCTGCGAATCGCCCGCGCGACGCCTATGTGCTCACGATCGCGACCAATCGAATCGAGGCCTGGACGCAGAGCGAGCCCGGCGCGGTCGATCTCGCGAAATTCGTCGGCGCGCGGCTCGCGCATTTTCCGACGTTCGACCGCGTCGGCGCAGACACGCGCGAAATCCCGGTGTACTTGTTCGAACCAGCGGCTCCCGGCCCGCATCCCGTATTGATCCAATTCGGCGCGCGGCGCACGGCCTTCCGGCCCGGCTTCGATCCGTGGATTCAATTCCTCGTCAATGAACTCGGCGTGGCGGTGGTCGCGCCGAATTTGCGCGGATCGTCGGGCTACGGCAAGGAATTCGCCGCGCTCGGCGACGTCTCCCGGCGCGAGGACGTGGTCAAGGACATCGGCGCCTTGTTGGTATGGATCGAAACCCAGAAGAATCTCGACGCGAAGCGCATCGTCGTATCCGGCCGATCCTATGGCGGGTATCTCACGCTCGCCGCACTCGCGAATTTCGGCGACCGCTTGCGCGGGGGCGTGGAGATGGCCGCATCCTTCGATGGCCTATCGCCGATCCCATATGCCCAGAGAGTCGGCAAGCCGATGCTGATCGCTCAAGGCATCAACGATCCGCGCGTAGCGGTTGGCGAGGCCAAGGAGATCCTCGGATTACTGCGCAGCAATCGCGTCGAGGCCGGGCTCCTGCTGGCGACCGGGGAGGGGCATGAGTTGCGCAGGAAGCCGGACCGCGATGCCTACTACTCCGCATTCGCGCAATTCTTGACGCAGCGGATGCGCTAGAGGCGGCCCGCGCCGCCTCGAACGCGCCGGGCATTACTTGCTGTCGATCGTCGCGGTCGCGAGCGGCGAGCGCTGGCTCGCGAAATACGCGGCGACGATCTTGACGTCCGCGTCGCTCGCGAGAGATTGCGCCATGCCCATCATGATCGGATTCTTGCGCCGGCCGTTGCGATACGCCTCGAGCGCCTGCACGAGATAATCCTCATGCTGCCCGGCGAGCACCGGCGGCTTCGGCGTCAGCGGCACTGCGACCCCGAGGCCGTTCGCGCCGTGACAGGCAGCGCAGACCTGGGCTTGCGGCGGGATCTGGCCGACGACTCCCGTGCTCGGTTTGACGGGCTCGGGACCCTGCAGGTACGCGGCGATGTCCTGCATGTCCTGGTCGCTCAGCGAGCTCGCCTGGGCATGCATCGTCGGGTGCGGTCGATCCCCGGCCTTGTATTCCTGCAGCGCCGCGATGATGTAAGCCGCATGCTGGTGGCGCAGCATGGGAACGCGGTAGTCCGGATAGGCGTTCCGATAGTTCTCGATGCCGTGACAGCCATAGCAGGTATAAAATTTCTTCTGGCCGAGCTGCGCATCGCCTGCGGCATGCGCGGAAAGGGAAAAACTCGCGCCCAAAACGACGATGGCTGCGAGCCATGATCGGCCGATCGATCCAAGGTGCATCTGCTTCTCCGAGCCGCGGTGTCCAATTTCGGACACTGATGTTAAAGAGTGGCAGGCGAAAATGCCAGCGCCGGGACTCAGGGAACTTTGGCGAGGCCCTTGTCGTAGACGACATCCATGATGTTGTCGCGCCAGCCGCGCACTGCCGGGCTGACCAGATGCTTGGCCACGTAGAAATAGAGCGGCACGATCGGCTGGTCGCGCAGCATGGTCCGTTCCGCCTGCGCCATCAACGCGGCGCGGTGCGCGGCATCGCCCGCGGCGTCCGCCCGCCGGAGGAGGTCGTCATAGAGGGGATTCGAATAGCGCGGCAGGTTGATGCCGAAGCCCGTTTGCAGCACCTGCAGAAAGCTGTACGCATCGTTGTAGTCGCCGATCCAGCTCGCGCGGAACACTTCGGTGGCATCGGCGCGGTTGATATCCTGCAGCAAGGCCTTGAACTCCTCCGCATGCAGCCGCGTGTCGACGCCGAGAGCGCTCTTCCACATCGATGCGACCGCCACCGCAATCCGTTCGTGCAATTCGCCGGTGTTGTAGCGCAGTTCGACCTCGAGGGAGCCATGGTTCAGGTGCGCCGCGCGCAGCAGTTGGCGCGCGCGCGCTATGCGCTCCTGGATCGGCCAGTGCGCATACGCCGGCAGCGGCGGTGAATAGCCGTCGATGCCCGGCGGCACGAACGTATAGGCGGGCCGCTCGCCGCCCCCGGTCACCGACTCGACCAGGCGTCTGCGGTCTATGACCATCGACAGCGCGGAGCGCAGCGCGGGATTGTGCGCAAATGGCGCGCGCGTCAGATTGAAGCCGAGGTAATACACCGCGAGTTCCGGTGCGACGTGCAGCTGGTGCGGCAGGTGCGCCTCGACCCATGCGTATGCGTCCGGCGGGATCGTCGAGGTGATGTCGAGATCGCCCGCGCGATAAGCGCGCAGCTCCGCTGCGGAATCGTTCATCGTGAAGTATTCGACGCGGCTCAAGCGGGTCGCCGCGTCGTTCCAATAGAAGTGGTTGCGCTTCGCGACCAAATGCGAACCGAACTGCCAGCTCGTCAGCACGAAGGCGCCGTTGGACACCAGTACGCCGGGCTTCGCGAAGCCATGCGGATGCGCAGCGACGCTTGCGGCGTCGATCGGAAACGTCGCCGGATGTGAAACGATCGCGAGAAAATCCGGCGCCGCGTGGTCGAGCTCGACGATGAACGTCGCGGCATCCGGCGCCTTGATCCCCAGGGTATCGGGCGACGCGGCGCCGCGTTCGATCGCGGCGGCGTTCGTCACGGCGTCGAGCAATCCAGCGTATTGCGAGGCCGTCTTCGGATCCTCGAGCCGCCGCCAGGCGGCGACGAAATCTGCGGCCAGGACGGGTGCCCCATTCGACCAGCGCGCCATGGGGCGCAAGTGGAAGGTGTAGATCCTGCCGTCCGGCGAGACCTCGACGCGGTCCGCCGCCGCAAGGCGAGGCTTGCCGTCGGCGCCGATCGCCGTCAGCCCTTCGTAGAGATCCCGCAGTACGGTCAGCGCCGCTTCGGAGCGCGCGCGCTGCGGATCGAGGGTCTCCGGCTCCGCGCCGATGCCCCGGCGCAGGACCTGCGGCTGAGCGGCGCCCGCCGGCGCGCCTTGCGGCCGCCAGGCGGCGTACAGGCCCGCCGCCGCGAGCAAGACGGCGAGGATCGCGCCGAGTCCTTGGCGCTTGTTCAGCGCCGGATCCCGCCGCGGGGCGCTTCAAGCCGCGCGGTCACGCTTCTTCAAGTACACCAACAGCAAGGACACGGCCGCGGGCGTCAAACCGGGAATGCGCGCCGCCTGGCCGAGCGTCTCCGGGCGCACTTGCGCAAGCCGCTGGCGCGCCTCGTTCGACAAACCGCGCACGCTGGAGTAATCGATGTCGGCCGGCAAACGCAGTTCCTCCTGGCGCCGATGCCGATCGATCTCGTCGCGCTGGCGCTTCAAATAGCCGGCGTACTTCGCCTGTACGTCGACCTGCGTCTTGACTTGCTCGACGAGGCGTGGATCGCTGCGCCACGGCGCGGCTTGCGCGCCCGCGGCAATCACCGGCAGCCTCTCCAAGTCCGCGAACGCAAGCTCGGGACGCCGCAGCAGATCGATCGCATGCACTTCGCGCTGCAAGGGTGCGCCGATTCTTGCGGCGAGCGCCGCATCGACGTCGCCGGGCCGCACGACCGTCGCGGACAAGCGCGCGATCTCCACCGCCACGGCGTCGCGTTTCTGCTCGAAAAACGACCAGCGCGCGGCGTCGACCAGGCCGAGCGCGCGGCCGCGCGGCGTCAAGCGCAAGTCCGCGTTGTCCTCGCGCAGCGATAAGCGGTATTCGGCACGGCTCGTGAACATACGGTAAGGCTCCGGCGCGCCGCGCGTGACCAGATCGTCGACCAGGACGCCGAGGTACGCCTCGCTGCGATCCGGCCACCACGGCTCTCGATCCGTCGCGAGCAACGCCGCATTCGTGCCCGCGAGCAGCCCTTGCGCGGCGGCTTCCTCATAACCGGTCGTGCCGTTGATCTGCCCCGCGAGGAACAAGCCGGCGATGAACTTGCTCTCCAAGCTGTATTTCAAGTCGCGCGGATCGAAGTAGTCGTACTCGATCGCGTAGCCCGGCCGCGTGATATGCGCGTTCTCGAATCCGCGGATCGTGCGCACGAACTCGACCTGGGCGTCGAACGGCAAGCTCGTGGAGATACCGTTCGGATAGATTTCATGGGTATCGAGGCCTTCCGGCTCGACGAAGATCTGGTGGGAGGTCTTCTCGGCATAGCGCGCGACCTTGTCCTCGACGGACGGACAGTAGCGCGGCCCCCTGCCCTCGATCAGCCCGGTGAACATCGGCGAGCGCGCGCTCGCGTTGCGAATGATCTCGTGCGTGCGCTCGTTCGTCGCCGTGATGTGGCAGGGAACTTGTGCCGGATGCACTTCACGGCTTCCGAGGTAGGAAAACACCGGCCGCGGATCGTCGCCGTGCTGCTCGGGTAGCGCGCCGAAATCGATCGTGCGGCCGTCGAGGCGCGGTGGCGTACCGGTCTTCAGGCGGCCGACGCGCAAGGGAAGCTCGCGCAGCCGCGCCGCGAGGCGATTGGACGGCGGATCGCCGGCTCGGCCGCCCGCGTGACTCTCGAGGCCGACGTGAATCTTGCCGCCGAGGAACGTGCCGACCGTCAGCACGATCGCGCGCGCGCGAAACTCGATGCCGCTTTGCGTGACGCAGGCGGCCACGCGAGCGCCGTTCAGCACGAGATCGGCGGCCTCCTGCTGGAAAATCGACAGATTCGCTTGCGTCTCGAGCATGCGACGGATCGCGCGCTTGTAGAGAGTCCTGTCCGCTTGCGCACGCGTCGCGCGCACCGCGGGTCCCTTGCTCGCGTTGAGCGTTCTAAATTGAATCCCGGCCTGGTCCGCGGCGAACGCCATCGCGCCGCCGAGCGCGTCGATCTCCTTGACCAAATGGCCCTTGCCGATGCCGCCGATCGCCGGATTGCAGCTCATTTGGCCGAGCGTCTCGACGTTGTGCGTCAGCAGCAGCGTGCGGCAGCCGCAGCGCGCGGCCGCGAGCGCGGCCTCGGTGCCGGCGTGTCCGCCGCCGACCACGATGACGTCGAAGTTTGCACTGTAATGCATGGCTTTTGCGCGCAAAGAACCTTGGAACTCGGCCGCGTACTCTAAACGCCCGCCGCGCAAAGCGCCAGGAACCGGGAAGCGGCGCGCCGCGGCTTCGGTTCCCGCGGCTATTCGACGACGAGCGGAAAGCCTGCGAAATTCCCGCGCCAGGCCTTCGGCCCCTCCTCGTGCACCGATTCGCCGTCGCCGGTCACGGCGACCGTCACCGGCATGTCGCGCACCTCGAATTCGTAGACCGCCTCCATGCCGAGCTCGGGAAACGCGACGATGCGGCTGGAACGGATCGCGTTCGCGACGAGAAACGCAGCGCCGCCGACCGCGATGAGGTAGGCGGACTTGTGTCTGCGGATCGATTCGATCGCCTCCGGGCCGCGCTCGGCCTTGCCGACCATCGCGAGCAGGCCCGCGCGCGCGAGCATCGTCTCGGTGAAGCGATCCATGCGGTTCGCGGTCGTCGGTCCCGCGGGGCCGACGGCCTCCTGGCCGACGGGATCGACGGGACCGACGTAATAGATCACGCGCCCGTTGAAATCGAGGCCCTCCGGGAGACGCTTGCCCGCCTCGAGCAACGCGCAAATGCGCTTGTGCGCGGCGTCGCGCCCGGTCAGCAGCTTGCCGCTCAGGAGCAGCCGCTCGCCCGCCTTCCAGCGCGCCATTTGCGCGCGCGTCAGCCCGTCGAGCGAAACGCGCTGCGCGCTCGCGTCCGCGCTCCAGGCGACCTTGGGCCACAGAGCGAGGTCCGGGGCGCTAAAGCGCGCGGGTCCCGACCCATCGAGCGTGAAATGGACATGCCGGGTCGCGGCGCAGTTCGGAATCACGGCGACCGGCAGCGACGCGGCGTGGGTTGGATAATCCAGCACTTTCACGTCGAGCACGGTCGTGAGGCCGCCGAGACCTTGGGCGCCGATGCCGAGCTCATTGACCCGCCGATAGATTTCGAGCCGCAGCTCCTCGAGCTTGGAGCGCGGCCCGCGGGCGGCGAGCTCGGCAATGTCGATCGGATCCATCAGTGATTTCTTTGCGAGCAGCATCGCCTTTTCGGCGGTGCCGCCGATGCCTATTCCCAGCATGCCGGGAGGGCACCATCCCGCGCCCATCTCGGGCACCACGTCGAGCACCCAGTCGGCGACGCTGTCCGACGGGTTCAGCATCGCGAACGTCGATTTGTTCTCCGATCCGCCGCCTTTCGCGGCGACCGCGATTTCGACGCTCCCTCCCTCCACGAACTCCGTATGAATGACCGCCGGCGTGTTGTCGCGCGTGTTCGCCCGCGCGAAAGCGGGATCCGCGACGATCGACGCGCGCAGCTTGTTCTCGGGCTGCAGGTATGCGCGCCGCACGCCTTCGTTGATCATCGTCCCGAGGTCGCGGCGCGCATCCCAGCGCACGTCCATGCCGACCTTGACGAACGCGACCACGATGCCGGTGTCCTGGCAAATGGGCCTGTGCCCCAGCGCGCACAGGCGGGAATTCGTCAGAATCTGCGCGATCGCGTCGCGTGCGGCGGGGCTTTTTTCGATCTCGTAGGCGCGCCCCATCGCGCGGATGAAATCCGGCGTGTGGTAATAGGAAATGTACTGCAGCGCATCGGCTACGCTTGCGATCACATCGTCTTCGCGGATTACGGTCATGAGGCTCTCTGACTTAATGACGAACCAGGCAGCAAATCTATCAAGTTGCCTTAGGGCTTGGACAGCGAATCGCTACACTAGGCGGCAATGATCGGGAATCACGCGCGTAAAGCCGGCGCGGCCGCCGCCTTGGCCGCCTCGGCCGCAATGCTCGGCGCCGCGCAGCCGGCTCACGCCGCCGGCGCGTTGCGCTTCATCGATTGCCGGCTCGAGCACCCATTGCGCTTGAATTCCGTCGAGGCGCGCTGCGCAGCGTTTCCGGTCGCGGAGAATCCCGCGGCGCCCCTGGGCGCGAGGATCGCGCTCAGGGTGGCCCTGGTGCCGGCGCTCGACCAGCGCAGCCGCGCGGCGCCGCTGTTCATTCTAGCGGGCGGCCCCGGGCAAAGTGCGATCGATTTGTACGTCAGCGTCGCACCCGCATTCACCGACATTCACCGCTCGCACGACATCGTGCTCGTCGATCAGCGCGGTACGGGCGCGTCCGCCCCGCTGAATTGCGACTACCCCGACGACTGGAGCGGCGCTGCGGACGCGCTCGCGCTGGTGCGGCGCGCGACGCGTGCATGTCTCGCGAAATTCGGGCCGCGCGTGCGTTTCTACACCACGAGCGCCGCGGTCTCGGACCTCGACGCCGTGCGCCGGGCCATGGGCTATCGCCGGATCGATCTGTACGGCGCCTCGTACGGCACGCGCGTCGCGATCGAATACATGCGCCGCTACCCGGCGGCCGTGCATGCCGCCATTCTCGACGGCGTCGTCGATCCCGCGCGGCCGATCGGGCCTTCGACCCCGCTCGACGGTGAGCGCGCGCTCGCTCTGATCGTAGCGCGCTGCGAAGAGACGCGCGACTGCGCGCAGGCGTTCCCCGAGCTTGCGCAGGAACTAGCGGCATTGCGGCGGACGTTCGGGCCCGGGATCGTGCCGGTGACGCTCGACGATCCCGCGAGCGGCGCAAGGTTGACGCTGCCGTTTTCGCGTACCGTGCTCGCCGCAAGCTTGCGGTTCTTGTCGTACTGCAGCGCCGAGTCGGCGCTGCTGCCGCTGCTCGTGCATCAGGCCGCGGCCGGCCGCTTGGCGCCGATCGCCGCGCAGGCGCTGATAATGAGCCGGCGGATCGGCGATCAACTCGCGAGCGGCATGCAGAACAGCGTGATTTGCAGCGAGGACGCGCCGTTTTTCGGCAAGGAAGCGATCGATCGGTCGCGCCTCGCGGCGACCTATCAAGGCACGGATCAGCTCGATGCGTTCGAGCAGATCTGCAGGATCTGGCCGCGCGGATCCGTCGACGCGGACCTGCACGCGCCGTTGCACAGCGACATACCGACCCTGTTGCTCGCGGGAGAGGATGATCCGGTGACGCCCCCGGGGGCCGCGCGCGCCGTCGCCTTGGGGCTTTCGCGCCATCGCTTGTTGGTGGTCGCCGGCGAAGGCCATGGCCAGCTCGCGACCGGGTGCATGCCGCGGCTGATGGCTCAATTCTTGAGGATCGACGCGCCGGAGCGCATCGATACCGCCTGTCTCGCGGCGCATCGGCCGGCGCCGTTCTTCTTGCGTCCGACGGGGCCCGCGCCGTGATCGAGGCACGCGGGCTGTGCAAGCGCTTCGGCGCGATCGACGCGGCAGTGCAGGTGTCGTTCGTGGCGCGCGACGGGCAGATCACCGGCCTTCTCGGACCGAACGGCGCCGGCAAGTCGACCTGCCTCAGGATGCTCTACGGCGTGCTTGCGCCGGATCGCGGCGAGGCGCGCATCGACGGCATCGACATCCGCGGCGAGACGTCGGCCGCGCGCGCGCGCTTAGGGGTCCTGCCGCACGCGGCCGCGCTCTACGGCAATCTCACGGCGCGCGAGAACATCGCCTATTTCGGCACCCTGCAAGGCATCGGCTCTGAAGCCCTGGCTGGCAGGATCGAGGCGCTCGCGGCGCGCCTCGGCATCGGCGATTTCCTCGACCGCCGGGCCAAGGGGTTTTCCCAAGGTCAGCGCGTCAAAGTCGCGCTCGCGCGCGCGCTCGTGCACGAGCCCGGGAATCTGGTGCTCGACGAACCGACCAATGGCCTCGACGTGATGGCGATCCGCAATTTGCGCGCACTGCTTGAGGGCCTGCGCGGCGAGGGTAAATGCATCTTGTTTTCCTCGCACGTCATGCAGGAAGTCGCGGCGCTGTGCGACCGTATCGTGATCATCGGCGGCGGCCGCGTGTGCGCGGACGACACCCCGGCCGCGCTGTGCGAGCGCAGCGGCGCGGCGACGCTCGAAGAGGCGTTCATGCGCATCCAGGGCGGCGGCGGGGCCTTGCTCTGATGCGCGCCGCGTGGACGGTTTTCGCCAAGGAATTCCTCGAGAATTTTCGGGATCGCAGGACGCTCGTTTCCGCGCTCGTCTTCGGCCCGCTGTTCGGCCCGCTGTTGTTCGGCGCAATGGTTTCGCGCAGCGTCGAGCAAAGCATGCTGAGCGCCGATCGAGTTCTCACGCTCACGGTGTCCGGCGGCGAGCGTGCTCCCGGTCTTCTCGAATTCCTGAGATCGCATGGCGTCAAGGTGAATCCCGTGAGCCTTTCCGAGCAGGGCGCGCGCAGCGCGGTGCGCCGCGGCCGCGCGCCGGTCGTGCTGCTGGTGCCGCAAAGTTATGCGGCGCGCTTCGAGGCCGGCGAGCCTGCGCCCTTGTACTTGGTCGCCGACAGCGCGGACTCCGAGACGCGCAAGATCGCTGCGCGCGCGGGCTCGATCCTCGCTGCGTTCGGCAACTCGATCGCGCAATTGCGGCTTCAGGGTCGCGGCGTGGAGCCGCTTCTCGCCGTGCCGATCGCCGTGAACGACGTCGATGCATCGACACCGGCGGGACGTGCGGTCGCCATTCTCGGCCTCATGACCTATTTCGTGCTGTTCGCGCTGCTGATGGGCGGCATGTACCTCGCGATCGATGCAACCGCCGGCGAGCGCGAGCGCGGTTCGTTGGAAGCTCTGCTGACGCTGCCCGTGCCGCGCGCGGCGCTCGTTGGCGGCAAGATCCTCGCGACTTGCGCCTATATGTGCATTTCTCTCGCCATCACGCTGCTCGCGTTCGTCACCGTGTCGCGCTGGCTGCCGCTCGACCGCCTGGGGTTGAGCAGTGATTTCGGGCTCGGCAGGGCGCTCGCTTTCTTCGCAATTTGCATGCCGTTCATTCCCTTGGGCGCGGCGCTGATGACGCTTGTCGCCTCGTTCACGAAGAGCTATCGCGAGGCGCAGACTTATTTGGCCGCGGTGCTGCTGGTGCCGACGCTGCCAATAGCCTTCGCGAGTATTTACTCTTTGAAAACAAAGACTTCACTAATGCTGATCCCTTCCTTGAGCCAGCATCTCTTGATGACCAGCCTGCTCAAGGACCAGCCCGTAAGCGCCGTCGACGTGATGATTTCGGCAGGCTCGTCGTTGGTGCTCGCCGCCGGTTTATTCGTGCTGACCGCGCGGCATTGGCGGCGCGAAACGATGCTCGGTTGATCGCTGAACTGCGGACGCGGGCCGGCATTAAGGCGAACTCGCCATGCAGATTGAGGGCGGTTCGGGTATAGGCAGAAGCTCCGCGTGCTGCTATAACATACTCGTAGATATAAAACCGTGTCGCAGTCGACACTTTTTTCGGGAGGGGGTGGCATGAAACAATCGGCTTGCTTGCATGCGAACGTCGCCTTTCTTTGCACGATTTTGCTTGCATCCGCCGTCACGATGCTCTGGCTTTTCTGGCGATTTCCGCTCGCGACCGCGATTGCGACCGCCGCGGTGCTCACGGCCATGCTGATCTCGGCGCGCCTGGCCAGGTCGAGCGACTCGGATAGCCTAGCGGGCTTCAAGCCGCGTCGGAGCGGCCTCGGTTCGCACTGAGCCTGGGCGCCGCCGCAGCGCGTTGCGCGCCGCCGCCCGCGCCAGGCGATCATTTGCCGATACAGAAGCTGCCGAAGATCGCGCCCAATAGATCTTCGCTGGTGAACTCCCCGGTGATTTCCCCCAAGGCCTGCTGCGCGAGCCGCAAATCCTCCGCGACCAGTTCCGCGGCGCCGGTCGCGCGCAACGCGCTGTCGGCTTGGCTTAGATGCGCGTGCGCGCGCGCAAGCGCATCGAGGTGGCGGCGCCGTGCGCTGAGCGCGCCGGCATCGGCGGAAAAGTCCCCGGCGCTCGTGCGCAAATGCGCGCGCAGCAGTTCGACGCCCGCTCCGGTCTTGGCGCTCAAGTGAATGCGCGGCGGCCTTGCATCGAGTTCGGCGTGCGCCCGCCCGCCCGATAGATCAATCTTGTTGAACACGATCGTGAACGGCACGCCCGCTGCGATTCGTGCGACTTCTTCGGCCACGGCTGCGGTTTGCACCGGATCCCGCAATGCATCGTCGACGAGGTAAATGACCCGGGCGGCGCGCGTCATCGCTGCGCGCGCGCGCCTTATGCCTTCTGCTTCGACGGCATCGGCCGCGGTGCGCAGGCCCGCGGTGTCGATCAGATGAAGCGGGATCCCGCCCTCGAGGACTTGATGGCGCAGCAAGTCGCGCGTCGTTCCGGGGGTGTCGCTGACGATCGCGACCTCGTCGCCGGCGAGGCGATTGAGGAGGCTCGATTTGCCGGCATTCGGTAAGCCCGCGATCACGACCGTCAGGCCTTCGACCAAGCGTGCGCCGCGGCGCGCGGCCGCTTGCAGCGACTCGAATGCGCCGAAGATATGCGTCAGGCGATTCCCGGTTTCGCGATCCTCGATGAACGGAATTTCTTCATCGGGAAAATCGATCGCGGCCTCTACCCGGACCCTGAGCCCGGTGAGCTCTGCCTGCAGCTCGCGGACGCGCGCCGAGAACTCGCCCTGCAGCGAGCGCACCGCGGCGCGCGCGGCCGCGGCCGAACCCGCGTCGATCAAATCGGCGACCGCCTCGGCCTGCGCGACGTCGATCTTGCCGTTCAGGTACGCGCGCTGACTGAATTCTCCGGGCGCGGCGGCGCGGCAGCCGAGCTCGAGGAGGCGCCGCACCAGGGAATCGAGGACGACGGGGCCGCCGTGCCCCTGGAGTTCGAGCACGTGTTCGCCGGTGAAGGAATTCGGCGCCGGGAAAAAGAGCGCGAGACCCTGATCGAGGCTCTGCCCTGAAGCGTCGAGAAAGGCGGCGAACGCGGCGCACCGCGGCTCGGGCAACGCGCCCAGCACAGCCGCGGCAATCCGCGGCACCTCGGGACCCGACACCCGCACGATCCCGACGGCGCCGCGCCCGGGCGGGCTTGCGAGCGCGACGATGGTGTCGCCCGCCGTCATCGCTTATGGACCTCCCGGGCTCAGGAGCGCTGCTTGCTCGCTCCGCTCTGGACGATTTGATTGATGCGCCATTGCTGCAATATCGACAGCATGGTGTTTGTGAACCAATAGAGCACGAGGCCCGCCGGGAACCACGCCATCGTCGCCGTCATCACGAGCGGCATGAATTGCATGATCTTCGCCTGGGTGGGGTCGGGCGGCGCCGGATTCAGCTTGAACTGAGCGAACATCGCGCCGCCCATCAGCAGCGGCAGAATGAAGAACGGATCACGCACCGACAGATCGTTGATCCACAGCATGAACGGCGCCTGGCGCATTTCCACGCTCTCGAGCAGGACCCAATAGAACGAGATGAAAAACGGGATTTGCACGATCATCGGCAAACAGCCCGCGAGCGGGTTGATCTTCTCCTTCTTATAGAGATCCATCATCGCGCGGCCGAGCTTCTCGCGGTCGTCCTTGTACGTCTCTTGGATCTGCTTCATGCGCGGCCCGACATTGCGCATCTTCGCCATCGAGCGGCCGCTCGCCTGGCTGAGCGGATAGAAGATCAGCTTGATCAGGGCCGTGACGAGGATGATCGACCAGCCCCAGTTGCCGGTGATCCCGTGGACCCAGTACAAGGTCTTGAACAGGGGCTCGGCGATCACGGTCAGCTTGCCGTAATCGACGGCGAGCTCGAGCTTCGGACCCGCGGCCGCCAGTTGCGCTTGGAGCTTGGGGCCGACGAAGATCTTCTCGTGGAACGCGGCGCTCGCGCCCGCGGGCACGGTCGTCATCGGACCGGTGGCACGCAACATAAATTCGTGATCGTGGATCAGGAGCTGATACGCGAACGGCTGACCCGCCGCGGGAACGATCGCGGAGACGAAGTGGTGCTGGAGCGCAGCGAGCCAGCCGTTCGTGATCGTCTGCGAGAAACTGCGATCATCCTTGTTGTCGAGCTTGAGGTCGCGGTACTTGTCGCCGTCGTACACCGCGGGACCCATGAACGAGTAGGTCGCAACGTTGAAATAGGAGCGCTTGACGATTTCCCAATGGCGCAGGATTTGCGCGTAGCTCGCGAGCGAGCGCGGCGCCGTCCCGTTGTTCTCTACGTCGTAACGCACGTCGATCGCGTAGCTGCCGCGCCGGAACACGAAGGTCTTGGTGACGGCGAGACCTTGCCCATCGGTCCACGTCAGCGGGACACTGAGCTGCTCTGCGCCCGGCGCGAGCTCGTAGGTCTCCTTCGCGGCGGACCACATCGCCAGATGGTTCGGCACCGCCTCGGCCCCCTCGCCGGCGAGTCCTGTCTGGATCACGTACAAGGTCGACTCGCCATCGCGGTTCAACAGCCGTACCGGCACGTTCGGCTGGTCCTTGTGCAGCGGGTACTCCGGGAGATCGGCCCGTTCGAGCTCGCCGCCCTTGAGATTGATGCGCACGTCGAATACGTCCGTCTTGACCGTCAAGGCTGCGGCAGCCGCGGGCGCGGCGTTGCCCGGGGGCGCCGTGGGCAACGCCGGGGTCGCGGGCGCCGTGCTCGCGGGTGCGGCGGCGAAGAACGCACGGAGTTTCGCGGACACCGTGCCGC
>DAIDVO010000036.1 GCA_027456085.1 Steroidobacteraceae bacterium
ACGGGCGGCGCGGCGGCCGGCGCGGCGGCGGGCTCGAGCATCAGGATCGGCGCACCTTGCGACACCTTGTCGCCGCGCTTCAGGAGCATCTGCGTGATGCGGCCCGCGGCGGGCGCCGGCACGTCCATCGCCGCCTTTTCCGTCTCCAAGGTGATCAGCGGCATCTCTTTGTCTATCGTCTGTCCAACCTGGACCAGCACGTCGATGACGCCGACGTCGCTGAAGCCGCCGATGTCGGGTACGCGAATCTCGATGGGGGTGGCCACGCTGTACGCCTAGACCGTCAACGGATTCGGCTTTTCCGGGTCGATGCCGAATTTCTTCATTGCCTGGACGACCGTCCTCTTGTCGATTTTGCCCTCATCCGCAAGCGCCTTCAGCGCGGCGACGGCCACGTAGTTGCGGTCGACTTCGAAGAACCGCCGCAGCTCGGCGCGCGAGTCGCTGCGTCCGTAACCGTCCGTGCCGAGCACCGCGTAGCGCCCCGGGATCCATTGCCGAATTTGGTCCGGCACGGTCTTCATGTAGTCGCTCGCCGCGATGAACGGGCCTTCACGATCGGCGAGTGCCTGGGCGATATAGGTCTCCTTTTGCGGGTCGTCCGGGTGCAGAAGGTTCCACCGTTCGATCGCCAGCGCGTGCCGGCGCAATTCGCTGAAGCTCGTGACCGAGTACACATCGGCGGGTACGCCGTAGTCTCTTTCCAGCATTTCGGCCGCCGCCAGCACTTCGCGCAGGATCGTGCCCGCCCCGAACAGCGTGGCGCGCACCTTGCCGCGGCCGCCGATCTGCAGTAGGTACATGCCGTTCAAGATTCCCTCCGCAACGCCGGCGGGCATCGCCGGATGCGCGTAGTTCTCGTTCATGCAGGTGATGTAGTAGAAAATGTCTTCCTTGTCCTGGTACATGCGCCGCAGGCCGTCCTGCACGATGACCGCGAGTTCGTATGCGAACGCCGGGTCGTAAGCGACGCAGTTCGGCACCGTCGTAGCGACCAGCTGGCTGTGCCCGTCCTGATGCTGGAGCCCCTCGCCCGCGAGCGTCGTACGCCCGGCGGTGGCGCCGATCAAGAAGCCGCGGGCCTGACTGTCGCCGGCCGCCCAGATGAAGTCGCCGACGCGCTGAAATCCGAACATCGAATAATAGATGTAGAAAGGCACCATGCTGATGCCGTGATTCGAGTAAGCGGTCGCGGCCGCGATCCAGGAGCACAGCGATCCGGCCTCGTTGATGCCCTCTTCGAGGATCTGGCCCTGCTTGTCCTCGCGGTAGAACATCAGCTGATCGGCGTCCTGCGGCGTATACAGCTGACCGACCGATGAATAGATGCCGATTTGGCGGAACATGCCCTCCATGCCGAAGGTGCGCGCCTCGTCGGGCACGATCGGCACGACATGCTTGCCGATATTCTTGTCCTTGACGAGCATCGTCAGAATCCGCACCAGCGCCATCGTCGTCGAAATCTCGCGCTCGCCCGTTCCCTCGAGGAGCGCCTTGAACGCCTCGAGCGGCGGCACGACGAGCGGCGGCGCCTTGTCGGTTCGCACGGGAAGGTAGCCGCCGAGCGCCGCGCGTCGCGCGTGCAAATAGCGTATTTCCTCGCTTTCCGGCGCCGGCTTGCGGAACGACAGGCCCTCGATCTCGGCGTCGGAGATCTGAATGTTGAAGCGGTCGCGCAAGTCCTTGAGCGAATCCACTCCGAGCTTCTTCTGTTGGTGCGCGGCATTGATGCCTTCGGCCGTCTTGCCTAGGCCGAAGCCCTTGACGGTCTTCGCGAGGATCACGGTCGGCGCACCCTTGTGCGCGACCGCGGCCGCATAGGCCGCGTAAACCTTCTGCGGATCATGGCCGCCGCGGTTCAGGCGCCAGATGTCCTCGTCGGACATGTTCGCAACCATTTCGCGCAGCTCCGGGTACTTGCCGAAGAAATGCTCGCGCGTATACGCGCCGCCCTTCGATTTGAAGTTTTGGTACTCGCCGTCGACGCATTCCTCCATCAGCCGCTTCAGCAGGCCCTTGTGATCGCGCGCGAGCAGAGGGTCCCAGCGCGAACCCCACAGCACCTTGATCACGTTCCAGCCCGCGCCGAGGAACGCCGCCTCGAGCTCCTGAATGATCTTGCCGTTGCCGCGCACCGGCCCGTCGAGGCGCTGAAGATTGCAGTTGACCACGAAGATCAAATTGTCGAGCTGCTCGCGCACAGGCATCGTCAGCGCGCCCATGGATTCCGGTTCGTCCATCTCGCCGTCGCCCAAAAACGCCCAGACTTTGCGGTCGGACGCCGGCATCATTCCGCGGTGTTCCATGTAGCGGATGAAGCGCGCCTGGAAAATCGAGTTCATCGGGCCGAGGCCCATCGACACGGTCGGGAATTGCCAGAAATCCGGCATCAGCCACGGATGCGGGTACGAGGAGAGGCCGCCGCCCTCGACCTCCCGGCGGAAACGCATCAATTGCTCCTCGCTCAATCTTCCCTCGAGGTACGCGCGCGCGTAGATCCCGGGGCTCGAATGGCCCTGGATGAAGATCATGTCGCCGGGATGCTGCTCGCCCGGTGCGCGCCAGAAGTGATTGAAGCCGACTTCGTACAGCGTCGCCGCCGAGGCATAGGTCGCGATATGGCCGCCGTATTCGGAATTTTCGCGGTTCGCCTGCACGACCATCGCCGCGGCGTTCCACCGCATGTACGCCTCATTGCGCCGCTCCAGCGCCCGGTCGCCCGGATACTCGGGCTCCTGCGTCTTCGCGATCGTGTTCAGATAGGCGGTATTCGGCTTGAACGGCAGGTATGTGCCGGAGCGGCGCGTGAAATCGACGAGTTTCTCGAGCAAGAAGTGCGCTCGCTCGGAACCCTCGTTGCGGATGACCGAGTCGATGGACTCCAGCCACTCCTGCGTTTCGGCCGGATCAATGTCTTCGAACGGCGAACGTTGGGTCATACGGAACCTTGCGAATTGGACGCACCCATGCAGAGCAATGCACGTCCTGTTAATATGGCGGGCACGTTACAGCGCCGTTGCACGAGCCGCCACTACATTTTTGGCTGGCGCTATCTTCGGGGTTTGGTTTTGCATGGTCAAGCGAGGAGCGGGCTTGCGTTTTTCCGATTTGCCGACTCGCTTACCCTTGGATTTCTTGATCGCCCCGGTTCGTGCGGTCGGCGCGCGGCCGCGCGCGCCGACGCTCGCGCGCCATGCCGCGGCGCTGCTCCTGCTGCCGGCCAAGCCGAGCGTTGCGGACTGGCTGGCGCTGCCGCACGGCGGCCTGATTCAAGATGTCTTTCGACTGAAACCGCGCAAGCCCGGCGATTTCTTCGTGCTGCGCGTAGGCGCCCGCGCCGAGACCCTCCTGACGGTTGCCGTCGGCGCGAGCCAGATGAGCGCTTTTGAGCAGCTCCAGGCGCTCGGCAAGGCGGCCCGCGCGCTGCTCGAGACCGAACCGCGGACGCTTCTGCTCTGGCAACAGGGAATGCCGAAGGAGCCGGCCGCCGGCGCGCTCGTGGCGGCCGTCGCGGCGCTGCAAGCCGGCGCGTTCGCGCTGCCGGCCTTCAAGAGCGCGGCGCCGGCGCGGACACGACTCGCGCGCATCGACATCGCCGCCGGCGCGAGGCCCGATGGCCTCGAGCGCGCAATGGCGAGCGCCGCGGGCAACAATCTGGCGCGCTGGCTGACCGCGTTGCCGCCGAACCGCCTGGACGCGGGCGCGTATCGGGGCCACCTGCGGGACTTCGCGCGGCGCCTCGGGATGCGGTTCCAATTCTACGGCGAGCGGGAATTGAAGCGCCTCGGCGCGGGCGCGTTTCTCGCGGTCGCACGCGGCAATGCCGCGCGCGATGCCGGCATCGTGCGCTTGTCGTATCGGCCGCGGCGCGCAGCCGCGCTCGACCTGTGTCTCGTCGGCAAGGGAATCTGCTTCGATACCGGCGGCACGAACTTGAAGCCGCACAAGAGCATGCTCGACATGCATACCGACATGGAAGGCAGCGCGGTCGCGCTCGGCAGCTTGTATGCGCTGCACGCGCTGCGCTCCCGTACGAACGTCGATTGCTGGCTCGCGATCAGCGAGAATCGGATAGGACCGACCGCCTACCAGCCGCAGGAGATCGTGCGCGCGCACAACGGCACGACGATCCAGGTGATCCACACCGACGCCGAGGGGCGCATGGTGCTCGCGGACACCCTGAGCCTCGCCGCGGCGACGGCGCCGCGCGCGATCATCGATTACGCGACGCTCACCGGCGCGTGCGTGCACGCGCTGACCGAGCGCTACAGCGGCGCGTTCACCAACCGCTTGGAGACCCGCGCGGCGATTGAAGGCGCCGGCGCGGCGAGCGGCGAGCGCGTCTGGTGCTTCCCGATGGACGCCGACTTCGACAGCGATCTCGAAAGCACGGTCGCCGACATCATGCAATGCGCGCTCGAAGGCAAGGGCGATCACATCCTCGCCGCGCGCTTCCTGAACCGCTTCGTGCCGAAAGAAATCCCCTGGCTTCACTTGGACCTCGCGGCGGGCACGCGCCACGGCGGCCTCGCGCACATCGGCACCGACATCACCGGATTCGGCGTGCGCTATACGCTCGATCTGCTCGATCGAGGCTGGCCGCGGACGGCGCCGCACGCATGACGACGCTCACGCTCGCACGCCCCGACGACTGGCACGTACACCTGCGCGACGGCGCCGCGCTCGCCTCGGTCGCGCGCTTCACCGCGAAGCGCTTCGGCCGCGCGATCGTAATGCCGAACCTGAAACCGGCGGTAACTACGACCGCGCTCGCGCTCAGCTACCGCGACCGGATACGCGCCGCGCTGCAGCCGGGCGGCGGCTTCGAACCCTTGATGACCTTGTACCTCACGGACGCGACGGCGCCCGCCGAGATCGAGCGCGCGCACAGTTCCGGGTTCGTCCACGGCGTGAAGTTGTATCCGGCGGGCGCGACCACGCACTCGGATGCGGGCGTCACCGACATCCGCCGTGTGGATGCGGTGCTCGCGCGCATGGAGGAACTCGGCCTGCCGCTCCTCGTGCACGGCGAAACACCGGGCGCTGAGGTCGATCCGTTCGACCGGGAAGCGCATTTCATCGATGCGGTCCTCGCGCCGCTGATCGTGCGGTTCCCGGGATTGAAAGTCGTTTTGGAGCACATCACGACAAAGCTCGCGGCGGCGTTCGTCGCCGAGGCACGCGCAGGCGTCGCCGCGACGATCACCGCGCAGCACCTCCTGCACAACCGCGGCGCGATTTTCGCCGGCGGCATCCGGCCCCACTACTACTGCCTGCCGATCCTGAAGCGCGAAGAGGACCGGCAAGCCTTGATCGCGGCCGCGACCGGCGGCAATCCGCGGTACTTTCTAGGCACCGACAGTGCACCGCACGAGCGCGGCGCGAAGGAAGGCGCCTGCGGCTGCGCAGGTATGTTCACCGCGCACGCGGGCATCGAGCTTTACGCCGAGGTATTCGCCGCCGCCGGCAAGCTCGATCGGCTGGAAGCTTTTTCAAGCCGGTTCGGCGCACAGTTCTACGGTCTGCCGCCGCATCGTGCGACGATCACGTTGATCGACTCGCCGTGGGTCGCGCCCCCGTCCTATGAATTCGGCGGCGGCGCGGTCGTACCGTACCGCGCCGGCGAAGCGATCGGCTGGCGGCTCGCAGAGGACGCGGCATCTTGACGCAACCGGACCCGATCACGCTCGCGACGCGCTTCCGCGGCTTCCTTCCCGTCGTCATCGACGTGGAAACCGGCGGCTTCAACTCTCAGACCGACGCGCTGCTGGAAATTGCCGCAGTGCTGGTCGAGATGCGCGGCGACGGAAGCCTCGCGCGCGGCGAGACCGTGCGCTATCACGTCGCGCCCTTCGCGGGCGCGAATCTCGAGCCGGCGTCGCTCGCCGTCAACGGCATCGATCCGTATCATCCGCTGCGCCCCGCGATATCGGAGCACGACGCACTGCAGAAGATCTTCCAGGTCGTGCGGCACGCGGTGCGTGCGGCCGACTGCAAGCGCGCGGTGCTGGTCGGCCACAATGCGTTCTTCGACCTGAATTTCCTGAACGCCGCGGTGCTGCGCACGCAGATCAAACGCAACCCGTTCCATCCGTTTTCGAGCTTCGACACCGCGACCTTGGGCGGCGTCGCGTTCGGCCAGACCGTATTGATGCGCGCGTCGCTGGCGGCGGGCTTCGATTGGGATTCGAACCTCGCGCACTCCGCCGCGTACGACGCCGAGCGCACCGCGGATTTGTTCTGCACGGTCTGCAACCAGTTCCAGAATGTGTTCGAGGCGAGCCGCCGCCGGCTCGCCTCGATGGGACCGCTGGAGATCGAGCGCGACGACGATCCGCGCGAATAGGCGCCCGCCGGACGGGGGGGG
>DAIDVO010000037.1 GCA_027456085.1 Steroidobacteraceae bacterium
GATATACTCCATCGGATCACTGCGTTCATTCGTATGGAGTTCGCGATCGGAGGAATGACACACTGCGATGCTGGAGACCATCGCAAAATGCTTGGCCGCCCCCTCGCACGCGAGTCTCAACAAATTCGACACGGGGACGACGTTGGCACTGCGCATTTGCGCGTAACAGCGGGACCAGCTGACATCGGCCGCGCAATGCACGATGGTCGACACGTCGCTCGCGAGTGCCGCATACGACCGCGCCGCAAGCCCGAGGCCCGGAGCCGACAAATCCGCATCGAGAATCCGCAAGCGCCCAACCGCCGACGGCGCCGGCTCGCCGACCGCCTGCAGCGCGCGCGTGACGCGTTCGACCGCGCTGCCCTCTGCATTCCTGCGAGCCAGGCAATACACGAGGCTCTCGCGCCGTACGAGCAACTCGCGCAGGAGGTGTCGCCCAAGATAGCCCGTCGCGCCGGTGACCAGCACCGCACCCGCGGGGCATGCGGCCACGCCGCTCGGAGCAATGTCTGCGGCCAATTCGATATCCGCATGCCAGGACGGGGTCTCGGCAATTACCGACGACATTCCGGCAGACCTCTGCGTTTGCACATGGACCGGTTTATCACCCAGAGCGACCGACGGCGAGCGTACGTCGAAGCCGCCAGGAAAAGATACTTTTGGCTAAATAGTTGCGCCCACGTAGCCCTTTGGTATTGTCTGGTAATACCCGATCTGGCAATCGGCACAAGGGAGCGAGAAATGACCACGCGCACCGAGATCGTGTCGGAACTTAAGCGTGCACTGCGCGAAGGCGGCCACACCTACACCGACGTCGCACGGCATTTGCAGCTGAGCCTCGCCAGCATCAAACGCTTGTTCTCCACGGGGAATTTCACATTGCAGCGTGTCGATCAAATCTGCGAACTGCTCGGCGTGGAATTGCCGACCATTATCGAACGCCTGCAGGATCAGCGTGCACCCACGAACCAACTATCCCTGGCTCAGGAAAAGGAGATTATCTCGGATCCGCGGCTGTTCCTGATCGCCTGGCTCACGCTCAGTCGCACGCCGTTCGATGAGATCGTCAAGACTTATCGATTCGACGCGGTCGAGGTCCAGCGCCTTCTCATCAAGCTCGATCGCCTGAAGGTGCTCGAGCTGCAGCCCGGCAATCGCGTACGCCTATTGGTAAGTCGCCGCTTCAGCTGGCGGCGCGGCGGACCGGTTCAACGGTACATTCATCAGAAGCTGCTGAAGGAATTCTTCGCCGATCACTTCGCCTCCGAGCGGGAGGAATTCTTCTTCCACGGCGACGCTCTCTCCGATCAGGGCCACGCAAAATTGAAGCGCGCGTTGCAGCATGCGATCCGCGAATGCATGGAAATCGTGGAACGGGACCATGCGACTCCGGACCGACGCGGCGTCGCGTTCGTGTTGGCGATGCGTCCCTGGGAATACAGTGGATTCGTCGCCATGCGCCGCTAACGGGGAAGCTCGGGTTCAGCGTCGACCCAGCGGCGCCAGATGGCCAGGCCGAGCGCGAGTACCACGGGCCCGATGACCGTGCCGATCAAGCCGAACGCGGCTACGCCGCCGATCACGCCGAACATCGTCGGCAGGAACGGAGTCTTCGCAACGTTGCTGATCAGGAGTGGACGCAGAATGTTGTCGGTCGGGTGAACGACCGCGAGGCCCCACGCAATCATCAGGATTCCTTTCCACAGATGACCGGTCGCAAGAAAATAAAGGCCAACCGTACCCCAGACGACACTCGTGCCGAGCACCGGCACAATCGACAGGAGACCGGTCAGCACGCCGAGCAGAGCCGCGCCTTCGACGCCGAGAATCAGATAGCCTATCCCGGCTATCAGGCCCTGCGCGAACCCCGCGACAATGAGGCCGTAGACGACCGCGCGGATCGTCGCGGCCGTTAGCGCGAGATACGGATCGAGCCGCGTTCCTGCGAAGCGCGTGAGCGCGCGGCGCCCGCGGCCGACCACGGACTCCCCGTCGCGGTAGACGAAGAACACGGTCAGCAGCGTGATGAGAAGCTTCGCGAGTCCGCGCCCGAAGCGTCCGATCACGGCCGTGATCCGGGCGGTCGAGTGTTGCAGCCAGGCCGCGGCTTCGCGCTGGACGATTGCCGGTTCGGCCTTCCAGTGCGCGATCTGCCGCTGCATCTCGTCGCCGAGCCAGGGAATCGAACTCAAGAACGGCGGCAGGCGATAATCATCGACGCGCGCCGACGCGAGCGCGTGATAAGCGACCGCGGTCTCGGCGCCGATCGAACGGACCAGCCAAAGCGTCGGCGCGACCAGCAGCGCGGTCAGGATCGCGGTCATCAGAAACGCGGCCAGCGTATCGTGGCGGCGAAGACGCTTGCGCAGGACCCGGTAGACGGGCCAGGTCGCGTAGCACAGCACGGCGGCCCAGGCGATCGACGACAGGAACGGTTCGAGCACGACGAGGCAGGCGATGCCGATGCCCGCGACTAGGAACCCGAGCCAAAAGCGTCTGCTGTCCAAGGCGTCCAGGTCGTCAACGAAGTCCGATACGAACGGTAGAGAGCATTCTGCATCGGAATCGCGGCGCGCACATGTAGAAATCCGCCTATTCGCGTATGTAGGAACCCATGAGCCTTGCCGCGCGGCGCGTCTACTGCGATTCCGCACGGCGGACGCGGCGGGCACGGCGCCGCGGCAAGGTCGCGGGCAGGTAGGTGGCGAGATAGGCGATGCAGGCGCGCTTCGCTTCGACCGTCATCGCGGCCGTGATCGTGCCGTGCTCGACCATCGACAAGCACAACATCAGGTCGGCTATTTCCAGCGCGCGGAAAAACACTCCGGCCCGGTCCGGAAGCCGGGGTAGGTGAAAGGCGGCGTCGAGCTGCTGCTCGAATATCTCCGCCAACACGCGATCCCGCTGCCGATCGCGGAACTTGAGTTCCGGCGGCGTGTGCGGCCCTATCAACAATCTGCAGGCGGCCGGATGACCGGCGAAATAGCGGACACCCCGGTCGATCAATTCGCCGACGACGTCGCTCCACCGGCGCGCACGCCGCCGCAGCGGCGAACGGTGCCGCGCGAGCAGCTGCTCGGCGACCCGATCGGCGAGCGCTTCGTACACGGCGCGGATGTTCTCGTAGAAGTGGTATGCGGAACCGACCGGCACGCGCGCCAGGCACGCGACGTCGGCGAGGCTGACGGCATCGAGTTCGTGGGTCGCAAGCAGCGCCCACGCGGCATCGAGGAGCCGCTCGCGCCGCTCGATGCCGCGTGCGCGGTAGCTGCGCTTGCGCGTCGCTAGCATCGCCACGTCGGCGGCCTTCCGTGTCCGACGCCGCGCCGAATTCGAATGCGTTGCATCACCGTTCCCGCCGAAATCCTTCGCGCGCCGGAAGATCGGCGCTTGACGCCGAGGAATCCTAACATATACTCGAATTAATTCGACTTTCTACTGACTGAGGAAACGGATCATGAGCGCAGTCGGGTCTGGTTCAAATCGCAAACAGAGCTACTTCTGGCATCCGATGCTGCACCCGGCAGAGATGGAGCGGCGCTCGCCGATCCGGATCGTTCGCGGTGACGGCTGCTACGTCTACGACGAAGAAGGCCGGCGGCTCGTCGACGGCGTCGCGGGGCTGTGGAACGTCAACGTCGGCCACAACCGCAGGGAAGTAAAGGAGGCGATCGTCGCGCAGCTGGAGGAACTCGAATATTTCCAGTTGTTCGACGGCATCAGCCACCCGCGCGCCGAGGAACTGTCGCGGGTGCTGCACGAAATGCTCGCCCCCGAGGGAATGACCCGGTTCATCTATAGCTCCGGCGGTTCGGATGCGGTCGAAACAGCGCTGAAACTCGCACGCCAGTACTGGAAGCTCGAAGGTCAGTCCGACCGCGTCAAATTCATCAGCCTGAAACAGGGCTACCACGGGACGCATTTCGGCGCCGCGTCGGTGAACGGCAATACCGTGTTCAGGCGCAACTACGAGCCGTTGTTGCCGGGTTGTTTCCATGTCGAGACACCTTGGCTGTATCGCAATCCGTTCACCGAGGATCCGGAGAAGCTGGGCCGGATCTGTGCGGACCTGCTTGAACGAGAGATCGTGTTTCAGAGTCCGGACACGGTGGCGGCCTTCATCGCCGAACCCATCCAGGGGGCCGGCGGGGTCATCGTGCCGCCGGCGAACTACTGGCCGCTGGTCCGCGAAGTCTGCGACCGGCACGGCGTGCTGCTGATTGCCGACGAGGTCGTCACCGGCTTCGGGCGCAGCGGCTCGATGTTCGGTTGCCGCGGTTGGGGCGTCAAGGCGGACATTATGTGCCTTGCGAAGGGGATTTCCTCCGGCTACGTTCCGCTCGGTGCGACGGCGATCAATGAGCGGCTCGCGCAGGCCTTCTACGGCAACCAATCCTTCACGGGCGCCGTCATGCACGGCTATACCTACGCCGGCCATCCGGTCGCCTGCGCGGCGGCGCTCGCGAGCCTCAAGATCGTTCGCGACGAGGACCTGCCCGGCAATGCCGCCCGACAGGGTGCGTACCTGATGGAGAAAGTGAAGCCGCTCGAGCGCTTCGCCGCCGTCGGCGACGTCCGCGGCAAGGGCCTGATGATCGCGCTGGACCTGGTCAAGGACAAGCGCACGCGCGAACCGATCGATCCGATGAGCGGCTATGCCGACCGCGTTGCCGCGATCGCGCGCGCCGAGGGTGCATTGGTGCGGCCGGTCGGCACCAAGATCATCCTGTCGCCGCCGCTGGTCTTCGAACGCGGGCACGTCGATGCGCTTGCGGCCGCTCTCGAGGCTGCATTCACCAAGGCAAGCTGAGCCGCGGTGCGGGCGATGATGCAACGGCCGCGCGCGCCATCCGGCCGCACTGAGGGTTGCGCATGGTAGATTCCGCAGCGCTCGAACGCCGCCTCAACCAGGGAGTTGTCGGATTTCCGACGGCGCTCGCGAGCGCCGTCGGTCTGATCATGGCGAGTCCGGTGATCCTGACCGTCACGACGGGCTTCGG
>DAIDVO010000038.1 GCA_027456085.1 Steroidobacteraceae bacterium
GCGCTGGATGCGGCGGCGGCGCGCTTCTCCGCGCAGCGCGCGCTCGACGTGCTCCGGCAACTCGTCGGCGACGGCGCGCCGCACCCGATCGGCAGCCCGGCCAACGCGGTTGTGCGCGGCAAGATCATCGCCCGCCTCAAGGCTTTGGGTTACGCGCCGCAGCTGCAAACGGGAAGCGCGTGCGACGGTGAGGGGGACTGCGGTACACCGGTCAACATCGTCGCGCAATTGGGCCGCGGGGCGGCCCCGAACCAGGGTGCGGTACTGCTCGCGGCGCATTACGATTCGGTGCCGGCCGGACCCGGCGCCTCGGACGATGGCGCCGGGGTCGCCGCGGTCCTCGAGATCGCGCGCGCGCTCAAGAGCATGCCGCCGACGCGCCATCCGATCATCCTGTTGATCGACGACGGCGAAGAGGCGGGCCTGCTCGGCGCCGAACTGTTCGTGCATCGGCACCCGTGGGCACAAGCGGTCCGCGCCGCCGTCAACCTGGAGGCCCGCGGCACCTCCGGCCCGAGTCTGATGTTCGAAACCGGCAGCGCGAACCGCTGGCTGATGAGGCTGTACGGGGGCGCGGTGCGCCGGCCGATGACGAATTCGGTTTACTACTACGCCTACAAGGAGATGCCGAACGACACGGACTTCACCGTGTTCAAGACGGCGGGCTATCAAGGCTTCAATTTCGCGTTCATCGGCGACGTCGATCGCTACCACACGCCGCGCGATGACTTCGCGCATGTGGACGCGCGCAGCATTCAGCATCAGGGCGACAACGCACTCGCCGCCTTGCTCGCGCTCGCGAACAGCCGAAGCCTGCGCACGCCGCCGGGCGAGGCGGTGTTCTTCGACGGTTTTTCCCGTATGGTCGTGAGCTGGCCGGCCGCCGCGAGCCTGTGGGCGGCCATCCTCGTGCTGCTCGCGCTGCTCGGCGAATGCGCGCTTCTGCTGCGAACGCGTGCGCTCGCACCCGTGGAATTGGCTGCAGGCGCCGCCGCCGCGCTCGCGCACCTCGTGCTCGGCGCGGCCGCGGCCTTAGGCCTGCTTCTTGCGCTGCGCGCGCTCGGCGACCTGCCGCCGGCCGCGGGCTACTCGTGGATTGCGTACCCTGCGCCGCTGACCGCGGCTTTCGCCGCGCTTGCGTTCCTCGCGGCCGGACTCGTCGGCCTCGCCGCGGCGCGGCGCGCCGGCTTCTGGGGCTCTTGGGGCGGCGGCAGCTTGGTCGTCGCGGCGTGCGCGCTCATGCTCGGCGCGGCGCTCCCGGCGATGAGCTACCTGGTGCTGCGGCCGGCCGCCGTCGCGGCGCTCGCTGCGGCTCCCGGCGTGTCGGCGCTGGTGCGCGGCCGCGAGCCGGGCGCCACCGCCATGATGTTGGCCGCCGCCCTGCCCTTGTGGATGTTCTTCGCGCTGCTGCTGCCGCTGCTCGAGTTCCTCTACCCGGGACTCGGGAGTCTTGCCTGGCCCGTCGAAACCGCGACGCTGGGGCTGGCCACGATCGCGCTGCTGCCTCTGCTTGCGCTGGTCGGCCCGCGGCAGCGGCGAAATTTCGCTCTGGCGGCTGCGCTCGCCGCCGTGTGCGCAACCGCCGTGGGACTCGCGCTGCCGACCTACACGAGCGCCTGGCCGCAGCGCGTCGATATCGAGTATTGGCTCGATGCGGGAACGTCCCGCGCCCACTTTGCGGTACGCGCGGACTCCGGCCGGCTGCCCGGCGCATTCGCGCGAACCGCACACTTCGACCCGCAGCCGCAGCCGCTGTTCGCGGGAAGCCGGCAGCGCGCGTTCTTCGCGCCGGCCGTGGCGCTGGCGCTCGCCGGACCCGTGCTCGAGACGCTTGCGGCCCGCGAGGCCGGATCGATGACGCGCTACCGGCTGAAGGTCACCTCGCCGCGCGGCGCGTCCGAAGTGGTCGTGATTTTTCCGCCGCAGGCGCGCATCGCCTGGGCCGATCTTGCGACCGAATCGGGGCCGCTGCGCGTCGCGCTCGGCCGTCTTGCGGGCGGTGCGCGTCGTTTGGATTTGTTCGCGCTGCCGGCCGCGGGATTCGAATTCAAGGTGCGCACCGCGCTGCGCTCGCCGTTCCCGGTCGAGGTCTTCGACAAGACTTATGCGCTGCCGCGTGACGCGCAATTCTTGGCGCGCAGCCGCGGCGCGGACGAGGTCGGCTCGCAGGATGGAGATCTGACCGTCGTCGCTCGAACCGTGACGCTATAGAAGCTCTTCCGGTGCGAACGGCGTCAAGAGTTTCAGGCTCAAACGCTGCAGCAGCGTGGTATCGGGATCGTGGCGCCAGACCTTTTCGGCTCCGGGCGCGCCGCTCAGCCATTCGATCCGGTCGGAGTGATCGATCAAGCGGAGTTTGTAGCTGCCGTCCGTGCTGATGCCGTCGAGCAGGTTAGTGACCTGCGCGGCGATCTCCTTGCTGCGAAACACGATGCCGAGTTCGGTGTTCGTGTGCGCCGAACGCGCATCCATGTTCAAGGAGCCGATGAACACCGTGCTGTCGTCGATGACCAGCGCCTTCGCGTGCAGGCTCGCGGTCGAATAGCGGAACGGGTGAAAATGCGGCCGCGCATTGCCGATCCTCGGGCGTAATTCCCGCAAATCGACGCCCAATTTCAGCAAGGGCACCCGGTAGCGCGAGTAGCCGATGTGCACCAGCGGCGCATCGGTCGTCGCGAGCGAGTTGGTCAAAATGCGCACGTGCACACCGCGGTGAACGAGTCCGCTGATCAACGCCACGCCCTTTTTCCCCGGCACGAAGTACGGCGATATGATCTGGACGTCCTGGTGCGCCGAGCGGATCAGCGCGGCGATGTTGTTGGCGATCGTCTCCTCTTCGGCCGGCGAAGTCTCGCTCGCGATCTTGACCGGCCGGTCGGCGAGGACCGTCGCCGGGACCCAGTCGAGCTTCAGGTTTCCCGCGTCGAGTTCGCGCGCCAGAAAATTCGGACCTTCGCGCCCCGCACCGGCGTCGGCGAATTTCGGCTCCGGTTCGGCCGGCACCGGCGCCGCCACGGAAGCGATCGGATAGGAATATTTGCTGTTCCAAAACCGGTCGAACGACGCCGATAATTCGGGCACGATCGGACCCGCGGCGACCACGTCCAGATCGACGAAATTGTACGTGTGGTCGCGCATGAAATATTGATCGCCGATGTTGCGCCCGCCGGTGATCGCGATCGCGTTGTCGGCGACGAACAACTTGTTGTGCATGCGGTGATTGATGCGCGGAATGTCGTACGCCGAGAACAGGAATCGGCTCCACATCGCGAAGCGGCCGCCCGGAAACGGATTGAATACGCGCACCTCGATGTTCGGCAGCTCGCCCAAACGCATGAAGCGGCGATCCTCGCCCGCGGTGTTGAAATCGTCGACGAGGATGCGCACGCGCACGCCTCTTTGCGCCGCCATGCGCACGTGCTCGAGGATGATCCGCGACGACTCGTCCTGGTCGATGATGTAGTACTGCAGGTCGAGCGTGCGCTCGGCGCGGTCGGCGAGCGCGATTAGACTGTCGAAAGCCTCCTGGCCCGACGACAGCAGACGAATGCCGGACAAATCGCCGGTGCCGCCGGCGGCGCTTTTTTCGACGATTCGGCCGAGTGTCGTGTTCTGCGGATGCTTCAGCGCGGTCGACGGGAACTTGTCGAAGTTGCGCGGCAGGCTAACGCAACCACCAAGCACGAGTAATACCGCTAGAAACCCCGCCCGGAAATCCCGACCCGATTTGCGCATTGCCGGATCATATCAGGCACACTTTGCATCCATGCAACCGCGACGCACGATCCGCAGCTTCGTTCTGCGCGCCGGCCGCCTGACCGCCGGGCAACAGCGCGCTCTGCTCGAGCTGTGGCCGACATTCGGGATCGATGAAGCGCAAACCGCGCTGGATCTCGATTTCGTATTCGGCCGCGCGGCGCCGCGCTGCCTGGAGATCGGATTCGGCACGGGTGATGTGATCGCCGCCCTCGCCGAGGCTCACCCGGACGTTGATTACCTGGGTATCGAGGTTCATCCGCCCGGCGTCGGCCGGCTGCTGCTGCGCGCCGAAGCCGCGGGGCTGCGCAACCTGCGCGTGATCCGCGCCGATGCCGTCGAAGCGCTGTCGCGCTCGATCGCCGACCGCGCGCTAGACGAGGTTCTGATCTTTTTTCCGGATCCCTGGCACAAGACGCGGCATGCCAAGCGCCGCCTCGTCGATGCGGCCTTCGTGGCGATGGCCGCGGCCAAATTGCGCCCCGGCGGAATTTTGCGGCTTGCGACCGATTGGCAGCCGTACGCGGAGCAGATGCTGCGCGTTTGCAACGCCGACCCCGCGCTCGTCAACTTGAGCGCGGAGCGGACATTCGTCGCGCGGCCTGAATTTCGGCCGACCACGCGCTTCGAGCGCCGTGGCGAGCGGCTCGGCCACCGCGTGTGGGATTTGGCGTACCGCAAGTGCGACGGCCGATGAATGCGGCGCGGCCGCAATCGGGGATACCGCGAGACGATTTCGGCTTCCACGCACACGGCCGCCGCGGCCGGCGGCGCTTGTTGCTGCGCGCAAAATGCCGCTATTGCACGCATCCGCCAATCGGCGTTCAATGCTAACGAAGGTGCGTCAACGAAGCGGGATTCAGCAGGAGCGGGACGATGAGCCTAGTCAAGCCGATCGTGGGTCGATGGTATCGCAGCGTTACCAACGATCTGTTTGAAGTAGTCGCCATCGACGCGGAAGACGAGACGATCGAGGTCCAATACTTCGACGGGTCGGTCACTGAAATGGATTTCGACGCCTGGAGCGAACAGATGCTCGAAGGCACGATCGAGGAAGCGGACGCTCCCGAGGACTGGTCGGGCTCCGTCGACGTCGGCGCCGAGGATCTCGCCCGGGATTTCGGGGATAGCGTCCAAATTCCCTGGACCAGCACCAGCAACAGCGACCTGCGGCGCTGATCTTCAGCGCGGGGCCGCCGCGGCCGCGACTCATGCGACGACGGCCTCCCGCGCGCGCGCTTCGAGCGCGCGGATGCGCGGGCGCATGCAAATCAACAGCCCGAGCCCCGGCAGTGCCGAGAGGAACGTGATGGCGAAGAAATGCGCCCACCCGACCGAGTGCACGACGGCGCCGGCGATCGCGCCCATCATCACGCGCGGCAGCGCCGCGAGCGCGGAGAGCAGCGCGTATTGAGTCGCGCTGTACGCCGTGGAGCATTGCGCCATCAAGAACGCGACGAACGCCGCCTGGCCCATGCCGCCGGCGAGATTGTCGATGCTCGTCGCGAAAATCATGAGCCACAATTTCTTGCCCGCGAGCGCGAGCCACAGATACAGGAAATTCGTGAATGCCTGGGCGAAGCCGAACACCAGCAGCGAGCGGAACAGTCCCCAGCGAAGATAGACCCAGCCGCCGATCGCCGCGCCGATCATCGTCGACACCGTCATGTTGACCTTGCCCGCGATGCTGAGCTCGGCGAGCGAAAAGCCGACGCCCTTGATCATGAATGCGCTGTACAGGCTGAGCGCGAACGCATCGCCAACCTTGTACAGAAGCACGAGCAGCAACATTCCCCAGGCGCCGGGCTGGCGCAGTAGATCGCGCAGCGGATCGACGACGGCGCCGGCGAGCGTCGGCGGCGGCCGGCCCGGATTCGCCGGTTCCGGCGAGCGCAGCGTCGCCACGATCGTGCATGCCATCACCAGGGCGACGATCCCGTAGGCGGCGCGCCAGCCGGTTTGCGCGGCCACGAGCACGATGACGGCGCCCGCGAACATGGCCGCCGTGCGGTAGCCGAACCCGGCGGCGGCGGCGGCGAGCGCGCGTTCGTCCGCCGGTATGACATCGACGCGATAGGCGTCGATGACGATGTCCTGCGACGCCGACAAGAACGCGACGGTGAGCGCCGCCAGGCCGAGCACGTACGGCGCCTTGGCCGGCGAACTCCATCCCATGACGGCGATCGCGAGCGCGAGGCACGCCTGGAAGATCAGGATCCAGCCGCGGCGGCGGCCGAGCAGCGGCGGGAGGTAGCGGTCGAGCGCCGGCGCCCACAGGAACTTGAGGACATACGGCAGGCCCGCGAGCGAAAATATGCCGATCGTCCGGATGTCGACTTTCGCGTCCGCGAGCCACGCCTGCAGCGTCGAACCGGTCAAGTTGAGCGGCAATCCGGATGCGAATCCGAGCAGCAGGATCGCCGCCATGCGCGGGTTCCCCAGTGCTGCGCGCAGCGTCGGCTTCGCGCGGGCCGTCAAGCGCTACGACTCGACGTCATAGTCGATCAGCAGCGGCGCGTGATCCGAGAAGCGCCTTTCCTTGTAGATGCGCGCGCCGCCGATCTTGCCGCGCAGCGCCGCGCTCGCGACGTGGTAGTCGATCCGCCAGCCGACATTCTTCGCATAGGCCTGGCCGCGATTCGACCACCAGGTGTACTGATCCGCCTCTTGGTTGATCTCGCGAAACGCATCGACGAAGTGGCCGCCGCCGAACAGCTGGTCGAGCCAGCGCCGCTCCTGCGGCAGGAACCCGGAGTTCCTCTGGTTCGCCTTCCAGTTCTTCAAATCGACCGGCTGGTGCGCGATATTCCAATCCCCGCAGAGAATCGCCGGGCTGCGGCGGCGTTGCAGCGTGCGCAAATGCGGCATGAACGCGTCGAGGAAGCGGAATTTCGAGGCCTGGCGCTCCGGGCCCGCCGACCCGGACGGCAAATAGAGCGACACGACCGTCACGTTGCCGAAGCGCGCCTCGAGATAGCGGCCTTCGCGATCGAATTCAGCGTGACCGAAACCGCGGATCACGCGGTCGGGCTCTTTGCGCGCGTACAGCGCCGTGCCCGCATACCCCTTGGTGGCGGCATCGAAGTAGTAGCAATGGTACCCGCTCGGCCAAAACGTCGGGTCGGCGAGCTGGGCAACCTGCGCCTTGGTCTCCTGCAGGCAGACGACGTCGGCATTTTGACCGGCCAACCAGTCAAAAAAGCCCTTGCCGGCCGCGGAACGGATCCCGTTCGCATTCAAGGTGACGACGCGCATGCGGGGCGATGATACCAGCCGGGCCGGCGGACGTCCGCGCTTGCGGACCGGCGAATCCCTTGCGAGACTTCATTCCCTATGCTGCGGCCCTACCAGATCGAATTCATCGACCTTTGCGTGAAACACGGAGTTTTGAAATTCGGCAGCTTCCGGCTCAAGTCCGGCCGCGAAAGCCCCTATTTCTTCAACGCGGGCCTGTTCAATACCGGCGAATCGATAGCGGCGGTCGGCCGCGCGTACGCCGCTGCCATCGTGGCCTCGGACGTCGCATTCGACGTGCTGTTCGGGCCCGCCTACAAAGGCATACCGCTGGTCACCGCCGCGGCCGCCGCGCTCGCGCGCGACCATGACTTGAACCTGCCGTTCGCGTACAACCGCAAGGAAGCGAAGGACCACGGCGAGGGTGGGGGCACGGTCGGCGGACCGCTGCGCGGCCGCGTGATGATCGTCGATGACGTCATTACGGCGGGCACGGCGATCCGCGAATCGATCGAGATCATCCGCGCCGAGAAGGCGCATCCCGCGGGCGTCGTGCTCGCGCTCGACCGCCAGGAGCGCGGTGCGGAAAGCCGCCTGTCGGCGGTCCAGGAGATCGGCGAACAGTTCGGGCTGCCGGTGATCCCGATCATCAGCCTCGCCGACCTGCTGACGCACATGGCGGCCCAAGGCAGCACTGCGGAGTATTTGGCGATGCGCGCCTATCGCGACCGCTACGGGCTCGCCGAATGAGCGCGGCGCAATGGCACAAGCGCCGTCCAGGCCCCACAATACCCCCGCAATACCGATATCGCGGGCTCTGGCTCAAGGATACGCTCTTGAAAAATGCCGCACTGAATATCGTTCTACTCGTGCTTGGGCTGCTCGCGCTTGCGAGCGCGCACGCCGGCGCCGGCAAGGTCTACAAATGGGTGGACGAGCACGGCGTGACCCATTACGGGGATCAAATCCCACCGCAATACGCGGCGCGCGAGCGCGACGTCGTCAACGCCGAGGGCGTCGTCATCGATCGCTTGACGGCGCAGAAGACGCCGGCAGAGATCGCCGCGGAGCAACAGAGCAAGCTGGCCGCGCAAGAACAGGCAAGCCGCGATCGCAACTTGCTGAACACCTATGTCTCGGTGCAGGAAATCGAGCGCTTGCGGGACCAACGCCTCGCGCTCGTCGCCGATCAGCTCAAGGTCACGATCCAATTCTTGGATGTCCTGAACGCCCGCTTGAACAGGCTGCGCGACAACGGCATGCGATTCCGCCCCTACAGCCAAAATCCGAGTGCGCAGCCGATGCCCGACGAACTCGCCGACGATTTGGTGCGCGTCGGCAACGATATCCGCACGCAGCAGCAGAACTTGGCCGAAAAACGCGATGAAGAAGCGACGATGCGCGCGCAATTCGCGAGCGACATCAAGCGTTTCAAGGAACTGAAGGGCATCCATTGACGCCGAAAAAACGTGTTCTGCTGGGCGTTACCGGCGGGATCGCCGCCTACAAGAGCCCGGATCTCGTGCGCCGCCTGATCGAGCGCGGCGCCGACGTGCAGGTCGTCATGACCGCTTCCGCGCAAAAATTCGTCTCGCCGCTCAGCTTTCAGGCGGTTTCGGGGCGCCCTGTGCGAACGGATCTCTGGGACGGCGCGGCCGAGGCGGCGATGGGGCACATCGAACTCGCGCGCTGGGCCGAGGTCGTGCTGATCGCGCCCGCAAGCGCGGACTTCATCGCGCGCTTGGCGGGTGGCCGCGCGGACGACCTGCTGTCGACGCTGTGCCTCGCGACGGAGGCGCCGATCGTGCTTGCGCCCGCGATGAACCGGGTCATGTGGGCGAACAAGGCGACGCAAGCCAACGTCGAGACGATCGTTTCCCGCGGCATGCGGCTGTTCGGGCCGGAATCCGGCAATCAAGCGTGCGGCGACGTTGGCCTGGGGCGCATGCTGGAGCCGGCGCGGCTCGCCGAGAACCTGCTGGAGGCGCCGCCGAATGCCGGGCTTCTCGCGGGTCGGCAACTATTGATCACCGCGGGACCGACCCGGGAACGGCTCGATCCGGTCCGCTACCTGACCAATCGCAGCTCGGGCAAGATGGGATTCGCGGTTGCGGCGGCGGCGCGCGAAGCTGGCGCACACGTCACGCTCGTGACGGGTCCGGTTAATCTGCCGACGCCGCCCGGAGTCACGCGCATCGATGTCGAGAGCGCGCGCGAGATGCACGCCGCGGTTCATCGTCACGTCGCGGCGGCCGACCTGTTCATCGCCGCGGCGGCGGTTGCCGACTTTCAGCCCGTCCAGGTGGCCAAGCAAAAGATCAAGAAGCAAGGGCTCGCCGTGAAGCTCGACCTCGAGCCCGCGCCGGATATCGTCAAGTCGGTCGCCGACATGGCGAAGCGCCCGTTCGTCGTCGGCTTCGCGGCGGAGACCAATGACGTCGAAGAAAACGCGCGCAGCAAGATGAAGCGCAAGAAGCTCGACATGATTGCGGCGAACCAAGTCGGCGACGGCATCGCGTTCGATTGCGAGGACAATGCGCTGACCGTCATTTGGCCGGGCGGCAAGGCCGACATCGCGCGCGCGCCGAAAATCGACGTCGCGCGCGAGCTCATCGCGCTGATCGCGAAGCGTATGCCGCCGGCGCCGGGCACGGCGCGGCATAGCGCGCGCAAGCGGCGCGCCGCGGCCGCCTCGCCGCGCAGCCGTTCGCGCAGCCGCCGCGCCCGCCTGTGACCGCCGTCGCGCGCCGGATCAAGCTGCGGATACTCGATCCGCGGGTCGGAACCGAATTTCCGCTGCCGCGGCACGCGACCGCCGGATCCGCCGCCATGGATCTGCGCGCGTGCATCGACGCTGCGCTCGTGCTCGGCCCCGGCTGCGCCGAGCTGATTTCGACGGGCATCGCCTTGTACGTCGAGGATCCGGGATACGCGGCGCTGTTGTTGCCGCGCTCCGGACTCGGCCACAAGCACGGCATCGTGCTCGGCAACCTCGTCGGCTTGGTCGATTCGGACTATCAAGGCCCGCTGATGGTGTCCTGCTGGAATCGGGGCGCTGCGCCGTTCACGATCAATCCCGGCGATCGCATTGCGCAGCTCCTGATCGTGCCCGTCGTGCAGGCAGAGTTCGAGGTCGTTGAGAACTTCACCGCGACGGCGCGCGGCGCAGGCGGCTTCGGCAGCTCCGGCCGCGGCTGAACGGCGCGCGAATCTGCCGCATCGCCCGCGATATGCCGCTGGCCCGGCGCCACCCTTCGCGTCATTCTCGGCCGATGGCGATATCCGACTGGCCGGTAGAGGAACGTCCCCGCGAGAAATTGCTGGCCCAGGGAGCCGAGGCCTTGTCGGACGCGGAATTGCTCGCGATCCTGCTGCGCACCGGCATGCGCGGACGCTCCGCGGTGCAGGTCGCTCGCGACATCCTCGGGAGCTTCAATTCCCTGCGCAAGCTGATCGCCGCCGACCGCGTGCGCTTTTGTGCGCAGCCGGGCTTGGGACTCGCGCGCTACGCCGAATTGCAGGCCGCCGTCGAGATTGCGCGCCGCCAGTTGACCGAGTCGCTGCGCGCAGGCCCGTTGCTCGCGAGCCCGCAGGCGACGCGCGACTTCCTGACCGCGCGCCTGCGCGATCTCGAGCACGAGGTGTTCTGCTGCCTGTACCTCGACAATCGCCACCGCTTGATTCGGTTCGAACCCCTGTTCCGCGGGACGATCGACGGCGCGAGCGTGCATCCGCGCGAAGTCGTCAAGCAGGCGCTGCTGTGGAACTCGGCCGCGGTGATCGTCGCCCACAATCATGCAGTGGCTTCATATCGAATTGATTTTACACAATTATTTTATGCGTACATCGGTTTGATACCCGCATATTTACCCGCAACTGAGCTTCCCCAACCGAGCCGACCACGTGATTGGGGTAGGGCCACTGTTCCACGATCAAGTGCGACGCCGCGTTCTTAGAGTCTCTCCACCCAGAGCGGGCAGGCAGGTCGCCAAGTAAAGAATAAAGGCGTGCAAACGGGGCATTCATGGCCCCCGCGAACCGGAATTCGCCAACCGCGCATTTTTTCATCCGCCCGGCCGCGCGGAGCGTCAGTACGGCGTTTGCGACTTAATTAGACAAACTAATCGAGTAATTATGCCATTATCGGCATTATCCATGAGGAGACGACAGTGACAGACGAGCAGCCGCCGGCTGGAGAACATAATGAATCAAATCCGCCGGACTGGAATTCGCTGTACTACGCCGCATCCTCCGTGTTTACCCCTGCCAGCCCGATAGTGGACGTCGAACTGTTTTCTGGCCGCATTAGCCAAGTCTCGAAAGTGATCGACGCCATTAACCAGTCCGGTCAACATGCGGTGCTCTATGGCGAGCGTGGAGTCGGGAAAACATCCTTAGCGAATGTTCTAGCCGCTTTTCTTAATAATTCTAGCGCCAAAGTTGCAGTCAGCAAGATTAATTGCGACGCGGCCGATACGTTCCAAAGTGCGTGTAAAAAATCACTTCAAGAGTTGCGGTGGGTGGCCCAAAGGCAAACCGCCGGTTTCGTCGGGACCGCAGAAGATCTTCAACACAATCTTTCCGAGCAACTGCCGGAACAGTGCGGGCCAAATGAGGTTCGACTGATATTGGCTGGCGTCAGCGTCGCAACAATTTTGGTATTTGATGAGTTTGATCGCCTGCCACCGAAGCATGTTCGCGCATTCACCGATCTCATTAAGGGTCTCTCTGATTATTCGGTTCGCTCGACGATCGTCATAGTCGGGGTTGCAGATACGATCGATCAGCTTATAAGGGACCACGCGTCAATTGAACGGGCCATTGTGCAGGTACTTCTACCGCGGATGGAGACCAAAGAAATCAGAGAAATTCTAACCAAAGGCGCTGACCGACTAGGCGTGCAATTCGACCGTCCCGCGCGAGAACACATCGCACACTTAGCCCACGGCTTACCTCACTATGCACACCTAGTGGGCCTCCATTCCGTCCGATCTGGCATCCAGCGCCGCAGCCTGATGATACAAATGCAAGACGTGGAGTCTGGAATACGCGCCTCAGTCGATAACGCGCAGCAGAGCATAAAGGCGCTGTACCACGCGGCTATTTCCAGCTCACATCGCGCTGCACTGTTCCAGCAAGTGTTACTGGCGTGCGCACTAGCCAAAAAGGATCCTCTCAGTTATTTTCAAGCGGCAGATGTAGCTGGTCCGCTCTCAAGGATTATGAACAAAGCATATGCTATTCCGGCGTTTGCTCGGCATCTTAAGAAATTGTGTGACAATGATCGGGGGCCGGTCTTGGAGCGGATTGGCCCAGAACGGCGACAGCGTTATAGATTTTGCAATCCCCTCTTCGAGCCCTTCATCATCATGAACGGCTTGTCCCTCAAATTGATTGATGAGACTTCATTGGCCGAATTGAAATCGGCCTGACGTCGCAACCCCAGGGATCTTGCGGCGCTATCCCGATGTGCGACAGTTCGCATCCACGCCAGCGCGTCAATGAGGTCGTCGATCGGTTTTCGCTTTTTAGCCATTGAACAAGACTGGCCGCGTCTCTGCGCTTACGCCACTCGCTTATCTGGTGCGATCAACAAATTTCTGCCGTAATGTAAATTGCATGTGGGACGCGTAGCCACGTCCGGCGGTTTGTTAGCAAACGTATGTCGACAACGTAAGGAGTTTTTATGAGCAATAGGCTTTTTGACTCTCACGAAATCACAATCGCATGCCTGGCCGGCGTCAACTATTTCTTCCGCTGACGACATCTATTCTTGCCGGTCCTGAGCCTTCATCATCAGTCCACCATCTCGTAGTCTGACGCTGGGCGTCAGAAGCTCCGGATCCGAGAGTCTGTAAGTTGGATATTGATCATGCGTCCGCCGGCGCTGGTGCGCGCTTGGCCATTGCTGCACCGGCCCGCTCCTCGGCGACCTCAGCTCGAGCGCTGGGACCGGT
>DAIDVO010000039.1 GCA_027456085.1 Steroidobacteraceae bacterium
GGCCGACAGCCGGTCGCCCGCGCGGCGCGGCCGGCTGGCCGCGCGCGCGTCGATATCGGCGGCCTCCTCGGCCGTCATGTAGAGCGGTCCCGGCTGATGAATCTTGTGAATCGAGAGCGCCCGGCCGCGGGCATCCTTGGCGCGGCGCAAGCGCTGATAGGCATCCAGGGAAATCTCGTATTGCGGATCGAGACGGTCCTCGGTCCAGGTGAGCGCGACCTGGCCCGGGCTCGTGAAGCACGCCAGCTCGTCGATATGGCCGCTGGTCTCGTCGAGGTGCACGCCGCGGCCGAGCCAAATGACCGTGTCGACGCCCAAATACTCGCGCAGGTAGGTTTCGACTTCGGCGCGCGTAAGCCGCGGATTGCGATTCGGATTCAACAGGCATTCTTCGGTCGTCAGGCAGGTGCCTTGGCCGTCGACGTGGATCGATCCGCCCTCCAGCACGAGCGGCGCGCGGTACCGGTCCAGGCCCTCGATCTGCAGGACTTTTTGCGCGACCTCGTCGTCCCGGTCCCACGGAAAATACGCGCCGCCGTCCAATCCGCCCCAGGCGTTGAAGACCCAATCGACGCCGCGCCGCCGCCCCTTTGCATCGACGAGGACCGTGGGGCCGGTGTCGCGCACCCAGGCGTCGTTCGCCGACATTTCGACGACGCGCACGCCGCGCGGCAATCGTGCGCTCGCGTTCTCGAATTGGGCGGCGGAGACGCCGACCGTGACCGGTTCGCCCTCGAGTATCGCGGCCGCAATCGCCGCGTACGCCGCCTGCGCAGGCTTCGCCCCGCAGCGCCAGATGTCGGGCCGCTCCGGCCACAGCATCCAGCAGCCGGCGTGGCGCTCGAATTCCGCGGGCATCCAAAATCCATCTCTCGCCGGTGTCGATTCAAGGGTCTGCAATGCGAGCCTCCGTGGCCGCATGCTAGCATTGCGGCCCGTGAGTCAAGGAGCGCAGCGAATGCCAGAGGCGAAGCCCGTCAGTTTGAAGCCGCCGGTAGGCGGCCGGAAAATCTCGATCTCGAACGGCAAACTCCACGTGCCGGACAATCCGATTATACCGTTCATCGAGGGGGACGGTACCGGGCGGGACATTTGGCGGGCGAGCGTGCGCGTGCTGGATGCGGCGGTCGCGAAAACCTACGGCGGCAAGCGCAAGATTCATTGGATGGAAGTGTTCGCCGGCGAGAAGGCGAACGCGCTCTACAACTCCTGGTTGCCCGACGAAACCGTCGCCGCATGCCGCGACTACCTGATCTCGATCAAGGGGCCGCTGACGACGCCGATCGGCGGCGGAATCCGCTCGCTGAACGTCGCGCTGCGGCAACTGCTCGACCTGTACGTCTGCCTGCGGCCGGTGCGCTGGTACAAGGGCGTCCCCTCGCCGGTGCTGGCGCCCGAAAAGGTCGACATGGTGATCTTCCGCGAGAACACCGAGGACATCTACGCGGGCATGGAATTCGAGGCCGGCTCCGCCGATTGCCTCAAGTTCCTGGCACTCCTCAAGGACAACTTCCCGAAGCAGTACGCCATGATCCGCTTCCCCGAGACATCGGGCATCGGCATCAAGCCCGCGTCCAAGGACGGCACCGAGCGGCTGTTCCGTGCGGCGCTGAATTATGCGATCGGCGCCAAGCGCAAGAGCGTGACGATCGTGCACAAGGGCAACATCATGAAGTTCACCGAGGGTGCGTTCCGCAACTGGTGCTACCAGCTGGCCGAGCGCGAGTTCGGCGAGCGCGTCTTCACGTGGGAACAATGGGACCGCATCAAGGCCGACGGCGGCGAGAAGGCCGCGAACGCGGCGCTGGACGCGGCGAAAAAGGCCGGCAAGGTCATCGTCAAGGACGCGATCGCGGACATCACGCTGCAACAGATATTGACGCGCCCGGACGAATTCGACGTCATGGCGACGATGAACCTGAACGGCGACTATCTGTCCGATGCGCTCGCGGCGCAGGTCGGCGGCATCGGCATCGCACCCGGCGGGAACATCAACTACTTGACCGGCCACGCGGTGTTCGAGGCGACGCACGGCACGGCGCCGAAATACGCCGATCTCGACAAGGTCAATCCGGGATCGGTCATCTTGTCGGGCGAGATGATGCTGCGCTACATGGGCTGGGTGGAAGCGGCCGACGCGGTCATCGGCGCCATGGACCGGTCGATCGGTCAGAAAACGGTGACCTACGACTTCGCGCGCCTGATGCCCGGTGCGACCGAGGTCAAGTGCAGCGAGTTCGGCGATATCCTGATCAAGAACATCTGAACCCTGGTGGCGCAGCGCCTACGGAATCGCCTGATCGAGCGCCTGCGCGAGGTCTGAGATCAAATCCTCGGGCTCCTCGAGCCCGATCGACAGCCGCACAGTGCCCTGATTGATCATCGACATGGTGCGCTGCGCCTCGTCGAACTCGTTGCCGCCGAGCAGACGCGCCGGCATCACCAGCGACTCGGTCGATCCGAGACTCGCGCAAATCGCGAAGTACCGCAGCGCTTCGGCGAAGCGGTCTCCCTCGGCGAGGCCCGCGCCGAGCTCGAACGTCACGACCGCGCCGAAATCGCTCATTTGCCTGCGCGCGAGCGCATGCTGCGGGTGGCTCTCGAGGCCCGGATGGAAGACCCGGCGAACGCGCCGGTCCTTCTCGAGAAAGCGCGCGACTTGCAGCGCCGTCGCGCACTGGCGGTCGTAGCGCAGAAAATACGTGCGCATGCCCCGCTGGATCAAGAACGCGGCGTGCGGGTCCAAGGTCGGGCCGATCGTCACGACATCCTTGCGCATCGCGGCGATCAGCGGCTTCGCCGCGATGATCGCCCCGCCCATCACGTCCCCATGGCCCGAGGCGTATTTCGTCAAGCTGTGCAGGAACACATCGATCGGATATTGGCCGTGGTTGTGAAAGCCGGCGAAGGTGTTGTCGAGAACCGTGAGCGCGCCGGCGCGGCGCGCGTGTTCCGTCAGATGCTCGATGTCAGCGATCTTGGTCACCGGGTTCGTCGGACTCTCGCACACGACGAGCTGCGTCGGCACTTGATCGAGCACGCGCTAGATGCCCGCGCGATCCTCGATCGACAACAGCGTATGCGAGACGCCGTATTTGCCGAGAAGCCGCTGCACGAGATGGCGCGTGGGTCCGTAGGACTCGACGAACGCGAGGATGTGATCGCCGCTCTTGCACAGAGCCAGCAGCGCGGCGGCGATCGCGGCGACGCCGGATCCGGTCAGCAGGCAATCTGCACGGCCCTGAAGATCCGCGAGCAGCAGTTCGAGCTGGCGCAGCGTCGGGTTCGACGAGCGGCTGTAGAAATAGCCCGCGCGCTCGCCGCGCATATAGCGCGCCGTCTCGCTTACGGTGTCGAACTCGAATTTGACCGACTGATAGATCGGCGCGACCAGCGCGTGGTTGTCCGCGGGCAGATTCACGGTCGGCGGATGATTGACGCGCGTGTTCCTTTTCATCGGATCACGATAGTCGAGTCGGCGGGCCTTGGAAAGCGGCCGGAGATACGCGCATGCCGATATCCGGGTAGAATTCTGCGCCGATGCACGCCAACACCCGATCCGCCGCGCCTGCGACCGGCTCCGCCGAACGCGAGCCCGCGGCGCGCTTGCGGGAGATCCCCTACAACTATACCTCGCTCGCGGACCGGGAAATCGTCATCCGGCTGTTGGGGGAGGACGCATGGCGCACGCTCGACGAGTTGCGTGCCGAGCGGCGCACCGGCCGATCGGCGCGCATGCTCTACGAGGTGCTCGGCGACATTTGGGTCGTCGAGCGCAATCCGTACCTGCAGGACGACCTGCTCGACACGCCGAAGCGCCGCCGGCTGCTGATCGAGGCGCTGCATCATCGCCTGCACGAGGTCGAGCGCCGGCGCGAGCCCGAGGACGCCGCCCGCGACGCGAAGGGCGCGCGGCTGCTCGCGCGCGCGCGCGGCGGTGGTGCGCTTCGAGCGGCATTTCGGCGAACTCGCGTCGATGCGCAAGACGGCCCGCCGGCTCCTCGCGCGCCATACGCGCGCCGACAACATCCGCTTCGATGCGTTCGCGCGCATCTCGCATGTCACCGACGCGACCGACTGGCGCGTCGAGCTGCCGTTTCTCGTGCTCGCACCGGATACCGAGGCCGAGATTCCCCAGCTGGTGCGCGACTGCATCGAATTGGGCCTCACGATCATTCCGCGCGGCGGCGGCACGGGCTACACGGGCGGAGTCGTCGCGCTGACGCCATGGTCGGCGGTCCTCAACACCGAGAAGCTCGAGACCCTGGGCGGCGTGCAAATGCTCGATCTGCCCGGGCGTTCGGCGCCGACGGCCTGCATATTCTCCGAGGCGGGCGTCGTCACGAAGCGCGTCAGCGAGGCGGCCGAAGAAGCCGGCTTCGTCTTCGCGGGCGATCCGACCTCGGCCGACGCATCCTGCATCGGCGGCAACATCGCGATGAACGCCGGCGGCAAGAAGGCGGTTCTCTGGGGAACGGCGGTCGACAACCTCGCCTGGTGGCGGATGGTGGACCCGGCCGGCAATTGGCTGGAGGTGACGCGCATCGACCACAATCTCGGCAAGATCCACGACGCGCCGCAAGCCACGTTCGATCTGCTCTGGAAGGATGGCCGCGAGCATCCCGACCGGGCGCGCGTGCTGCGCAGCGAACGCCTGAGCATCGCCGGAAGCACGTTTCGCAAGATCGGCCTCGGCAAGGACGTCACGGATAAATTCTTGGGCGGCCTGCCCGGCGTGCAAAAGGAGGGTTGCGACGGGCTGATCACCTCCGCGCGCTGGGTGCTGCACCGCATGCCGAAATGCGCGCGCACCGTTTGCCTGGAGTTCTTCGGCCAGGCGCGCGACGCGATTACGGCGATCGTCGAGATCAAGAACTTCCTCGATTCCGGCGCCGCCGGCGGCGCGCTCCTCGCGGGCCTCGAGCACATGGACGAGCGCTACCTGCGCGCGGTCGGCTACAGCACCAAATCCAAGCGCGGCGCGCTGCCGAAAATGGTCCTGCTCTGCGACATCATCGGCGAGGACGACGCGCGCGTCGCGGCGGCCGCCGCCGAGGTCGGGCGGATCGCGAACGCGCGCGCCGGCGAGGGCTTCACCGCCGCGAGCGCCGAAGCGCGCAAGAAGTTCTGGCTCGACCGAGCGAAGACCGCCGCGATCGCGAAGCACACGAATGCCTTCAAGATCAACGAGGACGTCGTCATCCCGCTCGGGCGCCTCGGCGAATACACCGACGCCATAGAGCGCATCAACATCGAGCTGTCGATCGCCAACAAGCTCGAGATGCTCGATGAGCTCGACGAATATCTCTCCGGTCCGGTCAAACTCGGCAAATCCGGGGACGCCGAGCTCGACCGCGCATCGTCGGCCGAATCGCTCGGCGAGCGCATCGCGCTCGCGCACGCGCTTCTCCTGCGGGTGCGCGCGCGCTGGCGCTACCTGAGCAACGCGATGGATACGCGTCTCGCCGACGCCGACTTGGCGTTGGCGGGCGTCGCAGCCGGGGGGGGGGGGG
>DAIDVO010000040.1 GCA_027456085.1 Steroidobacteraceae bacterium
TTGGACGCGACTTCCGGCACCACGGCCACCCGCGTCTCGTTCGGGGCGGTCTCCGTGAGTACACCGACGGTTACGGTCATCAAAACGTCTCCCTAATCTCGAGCATTTCTACCTCGACATTGAATTATGGCATAGGAGTCGACTATCTTTACCACTGTTATGGAGCTCGATACAAACGACGGCAGCGGGTTCGTAAGGTGGAGCGACGACGCGATCGCCGCCGCGCGCGAATACCCGCTGTCGCAACAAGTCTTGCGCACCGACGTATCCGGCATGCCGCTCGAATGGGTCGACTACCGCGAGGCGGCGCGGCTTTATCATGCGGGCCAGGTCGCCTACACTTGCGGTACGCCGTTGTACCGCCTGTTCGGCGGCACGTCGGCGCGCACGGGGCTGCGCACGATCGTCGACGTCAATTCGATCATCGCGACGCGCGGACATACGGGGAACCCGGGAAATCTGCGCGGCGCCGCGTATACGCCGCCGCTCAACAATCAAACCCTGTTCCGTCGCGACGCCTACCTTTGCCTGTATTGCGGCGCGCGTTTCGCCTATGGCATGTTGTCGCGCGATCATGTCACGCCGTTCAGCCGCGGCGGCGCGGATAGCTGGAGCAACGTGGTCACCGCCTGCCGCCGCTGCAACAACGCGAAGGCGTCGCGTACGCCGGAGCAGGCGGGAATGCAGCTGTTGGCGGTGCCGTTCACGCCGACCTACGCGGAATACATCTATCTGAAGGGCCGCCGCGTATTGGCGGATCAAATGGAATATTTGCTCGCTCACTTTCCGCGCACGAGCCCGTTGCACGAGCGCCTGCAGCGCTGGCCGATTTGAACGCGCGCGCGCGCGACGGCCTTGTCTACCATGTGGACGCGAGCTACTTCGTCTTTCGCGCGTATTACTCGATGCCGCCGGATATGGTCGATGCCGACGGCAACGCGACGCACGCGCTGTACGGATTCGCGCGTTTCCTGTCCGATCTGATGGAGAACGTCCGCCCCGACCGGATCGCGGTTGCGTTCGATCACAGCCTGCGCAGCGAACGATCTTTTCGCAACGCGATTTTCCCGCCCTACAAGGCCAACCGCGAGGCGCCGCCCGCGGATATCTTGCGGCAGTTCGGCTTGTGCCGGGAATTTTGTCGGCACCTGGGCCTCGCCGAGTTCGCAAGCGCGGAATACGAGGCGGACGACATCATCGGCACGCTGGCGGCGCGCGCGCGCTGCGCCGGCTTGCGCAACGTCCTGATGACGCGCGACAAGGACTTGTCGCAGCTGATTCGCGAAGGCGACGTCTTCTGGGATTACGGCGGCAATGCGCGCTATCACTACCACGACATCGGCGGCAAGTTCGGCGTCGTGCCGGAGCGCATGGCGGATTTCCTCGCGCTCACGGGCGATGCGGTCGACAACATTCCCGGCGTGCCGGGCGTTGGCAAGAAGACCGCGGCAGGCCTGCTCGCCGCGTTCGGCTCCCTCGACGACATCTATGCGAATATAGACAGGGTTCCGCACCTTAAAATGCGCGGCGCCGCGGGGGTCGCCGTGCGGCTCTCGGCCCATAAGGAAGATGCCTATCTCGCGCGGCGGTTGACGGGCATCGTCTGCGACGTGCCGATCGCCGCCTCGCTCGACGATTTGAAGCCGCGCCCGCCCGATTCGGCCGCACTCGCGGATTTCTTCGATGCGCACGGCATCGGCGGGATCCTGCGCAGGCAGGCGGAGCGCATCACGCAAGCCGCGCTGCGGTAAAACCAGGGAGCAAAGACCATGTACATTCTGATCGCGGGCTTGTGCCTGTTCCTCGGCGTGCATTCGATAGCGATCGTGGCGCCCGCCTTTCCCGCGCGCGCGCGCGCACGTCTCGGCGAGTGGGGATGGAAGGGCATTTACGGCGTGCTTTCGCTGATCGGCCTCGCGCTCGTCGTGCACGGCTTCGCGCTCGCGCGCGCGGCGCCGGGCGTGCTGTACACGGCGCCGCCGTGGATGCGGCACGTCACGTTCCTGTTCATGCTGCCGGTGTTTCCTCTGTTGTTCGCGGCCTACCTGCCGGGGCGCATCAAGACCGTCGTCAAGCATCCGCTGCTCACGGCGGTGAAATCCTGGGCGCTCGCGCATTTGCTGTTCAACGGCCGCTTGGCCGACGTGCTGCTGTTCGGCGCGCTTCTCGCCTGGGCGGTCGTCGATCGGATCTCGCTGAAGACGCGCACGCCGCAGGCGGTGCGCAGCGCGCCGCCCGGCCGCTTCAACGACGCGATTGCCGTCGTGCTCGGACTCGCGCTCTACGGGCTATTCGTCGGCTGGGCGCACGCGCGCCTGTTCGGCGTCTCGCCGCTCGGATGAGGCGCGCTTAAGCCGGCTTCACCCGCCCGCGGCGGAAGTCCGCGATGATTTCGCGAGCCGCGTTGTGGCCCGGCGCGCCGGTGACGCCGCCGCCGGGATGCGTTCCGGAGCCGCACATGTACAAGCCGCGCAAAGGGCCGCGATAATCGGCGTGTCCCAGCATCGGGCGCGCGCTGAATAATTGGTCGAGACTCAGGGCGCCGTGGAAAATGTCGCCGCCGACCAACCCGAACGTGCGCTCCAGGTCCAGCGGGCTCATGATTTGGCGGCCGAGTACCGACGCCTTGAAGTTCGGCGCATGCGAATTGACGAGATCGATCATGACGTCCGCGACTTGTTCGCGGCGTTGATCCCAGGACGCGCCGTCGGGCAGCGTCGGAGCGACATGCTGGCAAAACAGGCTCGCGACATGCAGTCCGGGCGGCGCGAGGCTGTCGTCGAGCGTCGACGGAATCAGCATCTCGACGATCGGCTGCCCGGACCAGCCGCCGGCCTTGGCGTCGAGGAATGCCTGATCCATGTATTGCAGGGAGGGCGCCATGATGATGCCTGCGGTGTGGTGTTCGGCGAGGCTTCGCCCCGGCAGTGAGACGAAATCCGGCAATTCGGCAAGCGCGACGTTCATCCGGAACGTGCCGGAGCCGCAGCGCCAGCGGCCGATGCGTTCGGCGAAATCCGGATTCAGTGCGGCTGGGTCGATCATTGATCCGAACAGCAGTTTCGGATTCAGGTTCGACACGACGCAGCGCGCCCGCAGTTCCGTGCCGTCCGCGGTGACGACGCCGACCGCGCGCCCGCGCTCGACGAGCACTTCGCGTACTGCGCTCGAGACGCGGATATCGACGCCGCGCTGAGCGGCCGCCCGCGCCATCGCCTGGGTGATCGCGCCCATGCCGCCGATCGCATGACCCCATGCACCTTTCCTGCCGTTGACCTCGCCGAACACGTGGTGCAGCAATACGTAGGCCGAACCCGCCGCGTACGGGCTCGCGTAGTTGCCGACGATGCCGTCGAAGCCGTACGCCGCCTTGATCGGCGCGCTCTCGAACCAGCCGTCCAGGTAATCGCCCGCGGATTTCACGAACAAATCCAGCAGCTCCCGCCGCAGCGGCATGTCGAGCTTCGCGATGCGCCTGCCGAGGCGCGCGCCGCTCAGCATCTGCGGGAGCGCGGCGAGCCAGCCGCCGTCGGTGACGTTCGGCGGGGTCTCGAGCACGAGATCGCGCAACAGCTCCGCGATCGCATCGAGGCGCGCGGCGTACGCGTCGAGCCGTCCGGCGTCGCGCGCGGAGAACTTCGCAACTTCCGCGGCGGTCTTGCCGGCGCCGACCTTCAAGTAGGACTGTCGATCCAACGGCAGAAAGTTCGACAGCCGGCGCTCGACGATGCGCAGGCCGTGCGCCTCGAGCGCGAGGTCGCGGATAACCTTCGGATTCAGCAGCGACACCGTGTACGCGGCGACCGAATTGCGGAAGCCGGGGTGGAATTCCTCGGTGACCGCCGCGCCGCCGACGACGCCGCGGCGCTCGAGCACCGTGACCGAGAGTCCGGCCGCCGCCAGGTACGCGGCGCAGACCAGGCCGTTGTGGCCCGCGCCGATGATCACCGCATCGCGAATTGTCGGCTTACTCACGGGATTCTCGCGTGTTCTTGCGCCGTGCGCGCGCGTTGAGCGGCTGCACGAGGAGACTCGGCAGCGCGCCGCTGCACAGCGCGGCGATCCAATCTTCGCAGATCGCCACGGCCTCGGCCGCATTGAAAATAGCCGGGCTCAAGCTCAGCTCGAACCAAAGCCCGTCGAGCAGGGCGCCGAGCGCTATCGCGGCGGGGCGCAGCTTGAATCGAGGTGCATCGCCGGATTGCGCGAGCGAGCCCAGCAGGGACTCCAGCATCGACCGATAGCCGCGGTAGCTGCGGTCGTGCACCGCGCGCATCTCCGGCGAATACAAGACCATGCTCCAGAAGACAAGCCAAACTTTGAAGACCGCCGGATCGAGTATCTGCGGCGCGAACGAAGCGCGGAAGAAACCGGCCAGACGTTCGCGCGGCGCGCCCGCTTTGTCGCGCGCTCGGCGCCGCAACGATTTCTGCAGCGCCGTCGCGAGGCTTTCGTACGCCGCGGCAATCAGCTCCGCCTTTGAGCGGAAATGATGATTGATGAGCCCGATCGACACGCCCGCAGTCGCGCTGATCCTGCGGATCGAGGTCCCCTCGTGGCCGTATTGTTCGAGGCTGCGCAGCGTCGCCTCGATCAGCGCGCCGCGCCGCGCGGCCGCGGTTTCGCGGCGGAATTTCGGAACGCCGTTCTTGTTCGTCATGCGCCTCTCCGCTCCAATCCGGCGTCGCGCTCATACCGGATAATCCCGGGTATAGGGAGCCTCCGCGGGATTCGTTTCGAATTCGCGCGCGAAGCGGTGACCGCTGTGAACCGCGTGCACGATCGCGCCGGGCGCGAACGCGTCGCCGATTCGCGCGACCGTCTCGATGCCCGCGCGGGCGAGCTCCGGGCCGAGGCCCTTCAAGTACCGGTACAGCTCGTCGTGCGGCGCGCGCACGCCGACGACGACGAGCGAGCGGCACGGCATGCGCCTTTCGGTTCCGCTGAACACGTCGGCGAGCGCGAGCTCGGTGCCGTCGAATCCCGCGACGCGCTCCAAGGTGTGAATTCTTACGCCGGCTGCGACGAGCGCGCGATGTATCAGCGGCAGTTCGTTCGTCATCAAAGTCCACGCCGACGCGTGTCCGGCGGTCGTGATGTAGCTGACCTGCGCGACGCGTTGCGCGAGCTGTTGCGCGACTGCGCCGCCCAAATAGTAATTGTCGAAATCGAACACCGCTACCGGGCCTTCGGGCAAAATCCCCGCGGCGATGTCATCCGGAGTGTAGACGCGCGCAGCGTCGAACTCCTCGGTCGGAAATTCGATCGTCGAGTACAGCATCTTCGTCCAGCGCGCGCCGGTCGCGACGACGACGTGGGGATGCTCCAATCCCAGGATGTCGCCTACTTTCAGTTCGCTGTTCGGGTACAAGTTGACGTTGGACCTGCCGCGCAATTGTCCCAGGCGCCAATCGACGACGCGCCCCCAGGCCGCGAGGCCCGGGAGCCGCGTTTCGAAGCGCAGGCGGCCGCCGAATTCGCCCGATGAGTCGGCGATCGTCACGCGGTAGCCGCGCCGCGCGAGCGTCACCGCGCACTCGAGTCCCGACGGCCCGCCGCCGACGATGAGCACGGCGGCTTCGCTCGCGGCCGGCGCGAAGCGCTCCGGGTGCCAGCCGCGGCGCCACTCTTCGCCCGCGGTCGGATTCTGCGTGCAACGGACGGGAACGCCGTCGTGCCAGCTCGAGATGCAGACATTGCAGCCGATGCACTCGCGGATCTCGTGCTCCCGCCACTCGTCGATCTTCTTCGGCAAGAATGGGTCCGCAATGGACGGGCGCGCGCCGCCGCTCAGGTCGAGCACCCCGCGCCTGATTTGCGACACCATCACATCCTGCGACGTGAATCGGCCGACGCCGACGACCGGCTTTTTGGTGACGGTCTTGACGAAATCGATGATCGGCTCATGGCTGCCTTCGCCCGAGAATCGGGAGGGCGCGCAATCCGTGGGACTCGAGTCCATTTTGACGTCCCACAGATCCGGCAGGTCGGAGAGCAGCGCGACGATTTCGTGCGCCTCCGACGGCGCGTGCTTGCCGGGCTTGGCGCGCAACTCCTCGAGGCTGATGCGCAGCGCGACCGCGCATTTGCCGCCGACCGCGTCGCGGGTAACCTCGAGCATCTCCTTTACCAGCCGAGCGCGGTTTTCGATGGACCCGCCATACTCGTCGGTGCGCCGATTGTATTCCGGCAGCAGGAACTCGTACGGCAGGTACCCCATCCCGGCGTAGACGTAGACGATATCGAAGCCCGCCGAGCGCGCGCGCCGCGCCCCGTCGGCCTGCCAGCGCAGCAGGTCGCGAATGTCGGAGCGGTCCATCGCACGCGGACGGAGATTTCCCTGGAATCCCACATGGGTCGACAGCCATGGCATGCCCGACGGCGACAGCGGCGCGATGCGGCTCGTGCGATTCAGCGAGCAGGCGCCGCCGTGCCACAGTTCGATGCCGGCGAGGGAGCCGTGACGATGTACGGCATCGGTCATCAGCGCGTGCGCGCGGATGTCCTTGTCGTCCCACAGTATCCCGAACGGCAGCGGCGAGTCGTCGGAACTCGGGTGTATCGACACCGCGCCGGTGCAGACGACGCCCCAGCCGCCCTCGGCCTTGGTCTCGCGGAAGCCCGCGCGAACGTGCGGCAAGGCGTTCGTCATGCCGCTTGCGTGCGGAACCTGGTAGAAGCGGTTGGGAGCGGTCACCGGTCCCAAGCGGACCGGCTCGAATAGCACGTCGAAGCGCGGATTGCGCGTCATGCGTCACCCTCGAAACATCAGCGCGGTGCCGCCGCGCGGCGATTCAGCCTGCCGGATTCGAGAGTAATTGATCGACCGTACAGGAGCAAGCAGGCTGGGCGCGGGGCGGGTCCGACAAAGCCGCGCGCACGGCGGCGGCAATGGCGTGCGCCGCGCCCCCACGCCGCAGCGAATGCGGCAGCTCGATCTGCGCGCCGCGGCCCGTTGCGCCTCGATTGCAGACGTTGTTCGGATGAACCGCGGGATACCGGTGGCCCGCGGTCTCGGCGCGATGCTCGGCGGCAAGCAGGGCCGCCGCGAGGCGGTCGCGCAGGCCGGTGTCGCGCCCGCCGACGAAAAGCCGGTCGTCCAAGCCGGCGCAGCCATGAACCGCGACCACGACCGTGCAATCGGCGATCAGCGCCAGGCATTCCGGCTCGTCGAAAAGATGGCTCGTCAAGTGCAGCGCGCGGTAGTTGTACTCCGGCCTGATTCCTTCGAACAGATATAGGTTGTGATCATCCCCGGCGATCGCGCGCGCCAATTCCGAGGTTCCGTCCTCGATTTCGCCGGCATGCGGCGCGATCACGGCGACGCGCGAGGCATGCCGGCGGGTGATCGATATCTCGAAATCCCGGCCGCGTAATTGGGCGTTGGCGAGATCGGCGAAGCTCCGGTACGTCCTTGCGTCGGGAACCGCATTACTGGACTCTGACCGTATTATCATCGGCCCTTGTACCACGCATGATGCCAATCCGCGATGAGCGATCCCAGAAAATCGATGCAGACCGCCACGGTGCGTCCTGCGCCGGTCGCGATTGCGCTGCGCCTGGCGCCGCCGCTCGCCAGCACCGCATTGATCATGATCGGGTCCGGAATCTTAGGGTCGCTGTTGCCGCTGCGATTTTCGGCGATGGGTCTTTCCGCCGGCGTGATCGGCCTGCTCGCGACCGCGGAGGCGTTGGGATTCTTGATCGGCTGTCTCTATGCGCACCGGATCATCGCGCCGGTCGGCCTCGAGCGGGCCTACGCCGCGTTCGCGGGATTGAAGTCGGTTGCGATCCTGACCTTGCACTTCGCGACCAGCGCGCCGGCAATTGGGATGCTGCGGTTTCTTATCGGTTTGAACGCCGCGGGCCTCGCCATCGTCGTCGAGAGCTGGCTGAATGCGCTGGCGCCGGATGAACAGCGCGGCAGGGTCCTGACGGTCTACGTGCTCGTCTATGGGCTGTTCTTCGGCGCGGGCCAGCTGCTCGGCCGGAATTTGAACGTCAGGGGTCCAGAGTTCCTGATCGCCGCCGGCATCGCGACGACGCTCGCTCTCGTGCCGATGGTCGCGATCGACGTACGTGCACCGGCGCTTGCGCACCGGGTGCAGCTTCAGATCCTGAAGGCGATCCGCACCTCTCCGGTGAGCGTGCTGGCGTGTTTGCTGAACGGCTTGATCCTGATGGCATTCATGACCGTGGGACCGTTGTTCGGGCAGCGTATCGGCTTCGACCAGCGCCACATCGTCGTGCTGATGGCCTCGGTGTCGCTCGGAAGCCTGTTCCTGCAATGGCCCATCGGCTATTTTTCCGACAAGATCGACCGCCTTTATGCCTTGATCGGCCTCGGCATTTCGATTCTCTGCGTCGCGGCCGTGCTGCTCGGCGCGAGTCAGCGCACGCCGTTCCTGTTGCTCGCAGCGCTGTTCGCGACATTCGGCGGCCTCGCCGAGAGTCTGTACGCCGTCGGCGTCGCGCATGCGAACGATCGTGCGGTCATGAGCGATTACGTGGCGCTGTCGTCGACGCTGCTGTTCGTCTGGGCGCTGGGCGCGGCGATCGGCCCGACCGTCGCCACGTACGCGATGGAGCTCGCCACATCGAGCGCGTTCTTCGTCTATGTCATCGTGCTGACGGCGCTGTTCACGCTGTTCGCGATTTGGCGTCTGGCCCGGCGCAGGGTCGACCGCGTCGCCGAGACTCACGAGGAGTTTCTCGCCTATCCGCAGACCTCGCCGGAGATCTACTCCTGGCTTCCGTACCATCGCGAGACCGCGGCCGTCGACGATGAAAAGCCGCCGGCGCAAAGCTGAGCGCCGACGCCGGAGTAACCGGGCCTCAAGCCGCGGCGAGCGGCTTGCGCTCGAGACCGAGAGCTTGCGCGACGGCCGCGTGGGTGATGCCGCCGGAGTACACGTTCAGTCCGAGCGCGAGGCCGGGGTCGCTCGAGAGCGCGTTGCGCCAGCCGTG
>DAIDVO010000041.1 GCA_027456085.1 Steroidobacteraceae bacterium
GGTGAGCACCGAGGCCGCGGGCGGCGTCGATGTCGCCAAGCGCGTCGCGGCCGGGGAGTCGGTGGACGTCGTGGTCCTCGCCAGCGATGCGATCGACAAGCTGCTCGCGGCGGGCAAGCTGCTCGCCGGCAGCCGCGTGGATCTGGTGAAGTCGGGCGTCGCGCTCGCCGTGCGCGCGGGCGCGCCGGTACCCCCGCTTGCGGACGAGGCTGCGGTCAAGGCCGCGGTGCTGGCGGCCGGATCGCTCTGCTATTCGACCGGGCCGAGCGGGGTTTATCTGGAGCAGCTGTTCGCGCGCTGGGGCATCCTGGAACAGATTCGCGCGCGCATCGTCGTGCCGCCGCCCGGCGTGCCGGTGGGTTCACTGGTTGCGAGCGGCGCTGCGGAGCTCGGCTTTCAGCAGTTGAGCGAGTTGATGAACCTGCCGGGAATACAGGTGGCCGGGCCGCTGCCTCCGGAGATCCAGACGATCACGATCTTCTCCGGCGGCATCTCGGCGAACTGCGCGGAGCCGGCGGCCGCGCGCGCGCTGCTCGATTACCTGGCATCGCCCGCTGCGGCCGCGATCAAGGAGCGCTTCGGGATGCAGACGGCCTGAGCGGCGCGATCGGTGCGCAGCGCGCCTCCAGCCAGGCGCGGTCGGCGCCAGTCACGCGCGGCGACAGTGCTGCGAGCACCGCTGCGTGATAGGCGTCGAGCCAGTCGCACTCGGCCGCATCTAGAAGGCCGAGCTCCAGCGCGCGTGTATCGACGGGACACAAGGTCAGCGTCTCGAAGCCTAAGAACCGGCCGAATTCGGAAACACCCGCGTCGCGTACGACGACCAGGTTTTCGTGGCGTACGCCGTGGCGTCCGGGGCGGTACAGGCCGGGCTCGATCGAACTGATCATGCCGGGTTCCAGTGCCACCAGCGCGCCACCCACGGCCGGCGGGCGGATGCCGTGCGGCCCCTCGTGGACATTGAGAAAATAGCCGACGCCGTGGCCGGTGCCATGACCGTAATCCGCCGAGGCTGCCCAGAGCGGCGCGCGCGCGAGCGCAGCGAGTTGCGGCCCGCTCGCGCCCGCCGGGAACGATGCGCGGCTGAGCGCGATCAGACCCTTGAGCACGCGCGTGAAGTCCGCGCGCTCCTCGGCCGTCGTCGGTCCGAGCGCCCAGACGCGCGTGATATCGGTCGTGCCGCCGAGGTATTGGCCGCCGGAGTCGACCAACAGCAGGCCGCGTGCGGCGAGCATGGAGTGGTGATCGTGCGTGGCGCGGTAGTGGGGCAGCGCGCCGTTCGCGCCGTAACCGGCGATCGTCGCGAAGCTCGGCCCGACGAAGTCGGTCTCGCGACTGCGTTCGCCCGTCAGGATCGCATCGACGTCGAGTTCGCTCAAACGCGCGCCGTCCCGCAGGCGCGCATCGATCTGGTGAAAGCCGCGCACCAATGCCGCGCCGTCGCGCCGCATCGTCTCGCGCCAGTGATCGAGTTCGCCGCTCGACTTGCGCGCCTTCGAGGCGGTCGATGGATTGGCTTGCTCGATGCGCGCGACCGCCGCGGGAATGGCGGCGGCGAGCGCCGCGGCGATGCGCGCGGGATCGAGCAGCAAGCGTGCGCCCGCGGGCAGCGCCGCGAGCGCCGCGTTCACCGCGGCGTATTCGGCGAGTTGCATGCCGTCTTTGCCGAGCGCCGCGGCGAGCGCGCCGTCGATCTTGCCCGGCGGCACGAACAGCGTCGCGGCCGTCTCCCCGAGCAACAGATGCGCGCAGAACACCGGGTTGTATTCGACATCGCTGCCGCGCAGGAGCGTGAGCCACGCAATGTCGTCGAGACTGCTGACGAGGTGATGCGTCGCGCCGGCCGCGCGCATCGAGGCGCGCAGATCGGTGAGGCGTTCGCCGCGCGAAGCGCAGGCGAATGCCGCCGGATGCGCGCGGATGGGTCCATCCGGCAGCGCCGGCCGCCCGTTCCAGATCGACGCCGGCAGGTCGAGGTCGAGACGCAGGCCGATCGCGCGCGCGGCAAGTGCGTGCTCGAGCGCGCGCGCCTGGGCGATGCTGATCGAGTCGCCTGCGACTGCGACGAGCGCTTTGGCCGGCAGGTGTTCGGCGAGCCACGCGACATGCTCGGCGGAGTGCGGGACACGCTGACGCATCAGCGCGATGCCGCTGCCGGCGAGTTCGCGCTCGGCTTGCTCGAAGTAGCGGCTGTCCGTCCACAGCCCCGCGAACCCGGCGCCGACGACCAAGGTGCCCGCAGAGCCCGTGAACCCCGACAGCCACTCACGGGCTTGCCAGCGCGGCGTGAGGTATTCCGACAGGTGTGGATCGGCGCTCGGCACGATGCAGGCATCGGCGCCGGCGGCCGCGAGGGCGGCGCGCAGGGCGACCAGGCGTTGTGAAACGGTCATCGGAGTTTCCTGGTGCACATCAACCCATGTGGGAAATCGCGTATCCGCGTTCCTGGGTGCGATTGAGCGCGACGATTCCGGCGGCCGCCAGATGCGCGTTCGGAATCATCGCGCCGATCAATTCTGCACGGATGCCCTCGGTCTTGGTTTTGTCGCTCCCGGCGAGGTGCTCGGCGAGGTATTGCGTCGCCATGCCGCAAACGGCGAAGTGCACGCCCTTTTTTGCCAATCCCGACAGCGTCGCGCCATCGTCCTTGGCGCCGCTCTTGTCGCCGCCGTAGTAGACGTTTCTCGTCGGCGGCGCCTTGGTCTTCGGGTCGTTGAATTTCAGCATTTTGCCGAACTGCGCGCCGTATTTCGCCCAAATTCGGTCGTCATAGGCAAACACGGTGGCGAAATGGCGCAGGATGACGATCACCGCGAGATCGGACGCAGAGAGCCGGTAGCCGCTTTGGTTCGCGCTGAAGTAGGTGTCGGCGAAGTCGACCCCATCACCGGCGCCGGCCGTGCTCGTGCAGTCGAATACGAAGCGGTGCCGACCGGGCAATTCCATCCAATCATCCTGCGGTTCGAACACCGGCTGCCAGCGCGCGGACGTCGCGCACCCGCTCTGCGCGCGCGCCTCGCCCAACCCTGCGGCGAGGACCGCCGCGGCGCCGCCGACGCCGGTGACGAAAATACGCCGGCCGACCGTATCGAAGTTCTTGCTCATCGACATCCCCTCAAGGCTCGCCAAGGTAATCGAGTGCGCGCCGCCGCCGGCCGTTCCTCCGGCCGAATGGTAAACAATTAACCGCTCTTGCGCGACGAGTATGCACGAACACCCATAGACTCTCGCCATGAGTCTCGGCGAACTACGCGCTCCGGCGTCACTCGATGAGGATTGCGCGAAAATCGTTGACGTTGGTCAGTGTCGGGCCGGTGACGACCGAGTCCCCCAGCGCGCGGAAGAAGCCGTGGCCGTCGTTGTCCAGGAGCATGTCGTTGGGGCGTAAGCCGAGCGACAGGGCGCGTGCCAGCGAATCGGGCGCCGCAATGCCTCCTGCGATTTTCTCCTGACCGTCGACACCGTCGGTATCGCCGGCGAGTGCATGGATGCGCGCATGTCCGTTCAATGCGATCGCGAGCGCGAGCAGGAACTCAACGTTGCGGCCACCGCGTCCCTTTCCTCGCACGGTCACCGTGGTCTCGCCGCCCGACAACAATGCGCACGGCGCATCGAACGGTTGATTGCGGTCGGCAACCTGTCGGGCGATCGCGGCGAGAACCTTGCCGACATCGCGCGCCTCGCCCTCGACGGCGTCGCTCAGCACGTGCGCGCGAATGCCTGCCGCGCGCGCGATCCCGGCCGCGGCCTCGAGCGCCCCCTGCGGCGTCGCCACGATGCGCGCGTCCGCGCGCGCCAGCCGCGGGTCGCCGGGTTTCACCGATTCGCCGCGGCCGCTCTCCAGCAGATCCCGCACCGGCGCCGCTGCCGGGATGTCGTACCGGCGCAAGATCGCGAGCGCATCGGCACAGGTGGTGGGATCCGCCACCGTGGGGCCGGAGGCGATATCGGCCAGGCGGTCGCCCGGGACATCGGAAATGATCAGGCTCAGCACCCGCGCCGGATGGCAGGCCGCGGCGAGCCGTCCGCCTTTGATCGCGGAGAGGTGCCGCCGCACGCAATTCATTTCGCCGATAGTGGCGCCGGATGCGAGCAAAGCCCGGTTCACGTCTTGCTTGATGGCGAGATCGAGACCGGCAGCGGGCAGAGGAAGCAGCGCCGAACCGCCGCCGGAGATCAGGCACAGGACGAGATCGTCCGCAGCGAGGTTCCGCACCCGATCGAGCATCCGTCGCGCGGCCGCGAGTCCCGCTCCGTCCGGCAGCGGATGCGCCGCCTCGACGATCTCGATGCGCTCGCAAGGAACCGCGTAGCCGTGGGCCGTGACGACGAGGCCGGAGAGCGGGACCCGGAGATGTTGTTCCACGGCGTGCGCCATCGCAGCCGAGGCCTTCCCGGCGCCAATGACGATGAGCCGGCCGGCGGGCGGTTCAGGCAAGTGCGGCGGAATGCAAAGCGCGGGCTGCGCCGATGCGATCGCGGCATCGAACATACGACGCAGCAGATCGCGTGCCGCAGTCGCGCGTGCGCTCTCGATCATCTCGATCCTCCCTGACGACGAGCCCGCATCGCCTCATATCCGCAATGGATTCTGCATTATGCTATGCGTGTCAGGCGAATGCATGACTGACATGCGTGCAATTGTGCCGCAGGATCGGACTGCGCGAGCCGCGCCGACAGGCACACATGCGCGAACGAATGGATGAATCATAAGGAATAGGGGGTTTTTCCAATGCACCGCATGAAGTTCGCGACCACGTTCCATCGGCCGATTGGCCTCGCACTGATGCTTGCACTCCTGCCGGCGGCCTGGTCGAGCGTTCAGGCCGGCTCGTCGGATGACGATGCCGCGGTCGTCGAGCAGTCGAAGACTTCCACGGCTCTCGAAGCTTTGCCGCGCCGGCCGTTCAATCAACGCGCGGTCGTGGCTATCAATCAGTTGCGCAGCAACGCCCCCGACGTTCCAGCGCTGTCGGCGACCGACATGTTTACGACCGCGCTGATCGAATCCGGCCAGTTTCGCGTGATGGAACAGCCGCAGGATGCGCAGTCCGGCACGCCGGCGCCGGCGCAGGGTCCTACGGCCCAACTGATATTCGAAGGCACCGTCTCGGAAATGAATGCCGGCGAGACGCAGAAGCAGAGCGACGTGAACGTAGGAGGCATGGACGTCGGCGGCGACAAACAAAAGGACGCGATGGCCATCGACGTGCGCGTCCTCGATGCCGCGACGGGCGAGGTCGTCGAATCGGTCACGGTGCGCAAGATCATGAAATCCTCGAGCACCACGCTGAGCGGAACCGCCTCGCTGGCAAATTCCGTCGCCTCCTACCTGGGGCGGGCGATCAGCGCACCGACGCCGGACGTGAATTATCAAAAGGCTCACAAGGCCAATGTCGACGGCGCGCTGCGCGCCTGCATCGAGACGGCGGTGCTCGAACTCGTGAAGCGGCTACAAGCGGATTTCGGCACGACCGCCAAGTGAGGGCAGCCCACGAGGCCGCCTCAAAAGTCGAGGAGTCCCAGCTTCTTCGCCTCGAAGACGGCTTCGCCGCGCGAATGAACCGACAGCTTCCGATAGATCCGGTAAATGTGGGTCTTGACCGTGCTGGTCGAGATCCCGAGCAAGCGGCCGATCTCGCCGAAATTGAAGCCTTTGGCGACCAATCCCAGAATTTGCGCCTCGCGATCGCCCAAGTCCGCGCCGTCGGGGTTGGAGGCAACGCCGCGCGCGGGCGTCAGCCGCGCGAGCGCAAGCAAGATTCGCGCAATGCTGGGACTGATGGGCGATCCGCCCGCGTGGACTTCGCGGATGGTGCTGACAAATGAATCCGGCAGCGCGTCCTTCAGCAAATAGCCGCTGGCGCCCGCCTCGATGGCGGCAACGACGTTCTCCTCGTCGCCGAACACGCTCACGACCATCACTTCACAAGCGGGGGCTTGCTGCTTTACCTGCCGGATGATCTCCAGACCGCTGCCGTCCGGCAAGCCCAAATCGACGAGTAGGACGTCGGGTGTGCCCGTTGCAAGCGCGCTGCGCGCCTCGAGCAAATTCGCGGCGGTCCACAGCACCTGCATGTCCGGCGCGGAGGCCACCAATTCTGCGTACCGGTCGCGCAGCACCGCGTCGTCTTCCAGCGCTGCGACTCGAATAGGCATGGATAAAGTCCCGCTGCGTTGCATGCAGCCCAAGCGCCGCCGATCGAAGACGGAGAATAGATCATTCCGCGTCCAAAGGCGTCATCCGAATGCCTGACTGACAGCGCCGTGCGCAGGCCGCTTAAATGGGGTGCATACGATCAGCGATCGATTCGGTCGAACGGTCACCGCCGGGGTTGCACCATGAAAAACGTCGTTATGAACCTGCTCTCGGTACGTCCGGGCGCACGGGCGGCATCCGCGTTGTTGGCGGGCGCCTGCCTGTGCGCCGCGCAAGTCGATGCACAACAGGTGAGCGCGACGATAACCACCGGCAATGCCCCCGCCGCGCTTGCCGTCAATCCGGCAACGAACCAGATCTACGTCGCCAACCGTACCGACAATACGGTCACGGTGATCAACGGCGCCAACGACTACATTGCCGCGACGCTGCACGACGACAATGCCGTGGTTCCGCCGATTGCGACCGTCCCCACGGAAATCGCGGTCGATACCACCGCCAATCAAATCTACGTCTCGAACTGGGCGAGCTGTACGGCGCCCGCTCCGGGAATCAATCAGGTGATGCAAATCGACGGCAGCTCCCTGATAACGACCCCCTTGGGCACGGGAGGCGTCGGTCCGACGGGCATCGCGGTCAACCCCATCACGCACACGGCCTACGTCAGCAATATTTGCGACGGTACGCTCAGCGTCCTCGTCAATGGGACATTTCTCCCGATCCTTGCGAACCGCACCGGCGCCGTCATGCCGAACTCGGTCGCGATCAACCCGGTCACGAACAAAACCTACTTCGCGACCTACAGCCGCGGCGGCCCGGGGTTCGTGATCGCGCTCGACGGCGCGACCAATCTCACGACTTCGCTCGCGGTCG
>DAIDVO010000042.1 GCA_027456085.1 Steroidobacteraceae bacterium
ATCGAGAACACCCGCTTCAGGCGCTGCGCCCAGCCCAGCGCCGATGATCGCGATTTCCCGCTGCCAGCCCCACCATCGCTCCGTTCACTGCGCCGCGCGCTGATCCTCGCGCGCAGCCGATGATGGGGCGCGAACACCCCATGAAAGCGCGTCAGGTTCACCCGCGGGCTCGGCACCAACGCCGCGACGAGATCGTCGGCACGGCGTTCTTTTTGGCGTCCCACGCGGCCGACTTTGTCACCGGCGCGACTCTGCCGGTCGACGGCGGCTACTCGATCGCGTAGGACATCGCGGGACCGGTCGGCATGCCGTACGCATCGATGGCCGCGCAGCTCGCGCTCCTGGATCTGCGCGGCCGGCTACTCGGCTGATCGCCTGATCGCCTGATCGTGCGGGATGTTGCGGGCGGCTTAGGCTAGGCGCATCATTTTCCGCGCAACAAAACCAAGCGCGTCGGCGCCCAAGGAGAAGACCAATGAACAGAACAGCAACGTGGTGTCTATTCGGGGCCGTGCTCCTGGCGGGCGCCGCCTGGTCGCAAACCAACAAGACCGGCAAGACCGAGCAGGCGATCGTCGCGCTCGAGCATAAATGGCTTCACTCGCAGCAGACGAATAACGCGGCTCTGGCCGAGCCGCTGCTCGCCGACCATATCGTCGAGATCTCCAGCGAGGGCAAGCTCACGACGACCAAGGCGGGGGCCCTGGCGACCGCCAAGTCCGTCAAATAGCACAGCGTCGAGTACGAGAATGTCATGGTCGACGCCTACGGCGATGCCGCCGTCGCGATCGGACTGTTCAAGGGCAAAGGCACCGATGCGTCCGGCAAGCCGGTCGATGAGACATCGCGCTTCACCGATACCTGGGTGAAGATGCCGGACGGCCGCTGGCAATGCGTCGCGAGTCAATCCACGTCGATCAAGTGATTACACGCCAGGGCGGTTGTCATTGCGGCCGCGTGCGGTTCGAGGTGCTTGCGCCGCGGAACCTGCGGGTCTTGGAATGCAATTGCTCGATCTGCAGCATGGCGGGCTATCTGCACCTGATCGTGGCCGCGGACCGCTTCAAATTATTGTCGGGCGGCGATGCGCTGACGACCTACGGCTTCAATACGCGCACCGCGCGGCATTTGTTCTGTTCGATTTGCGGGATCAAGTCCTTCTACGTGCCGCGTTCGCATCCGGATGGGTTCAGCGTCAACGCGCGCTGTCTCGACCCCGGCACGGCCGCGCAAATCAGCATCGAGAAGACCGATGGCCGGAATTGGGAAGCGCAATACCCGGCCGGCCGCGGGGAGTACCGGGATTGATGCCGGCCGCCCTGGTAATCCGATACGCCGCCGCCGAGTCAATACAATTGCCAGTCGGAGAGCACTGATGGCCATCTCTGCCGACCACTTTGCCAGTCGCGTCGCCGCCGATTTTCTCCTCGATCGAGGCCGAGCGTACCCATGCACTCCAACGCCTTGCCGCGGCCTGCCGAATCCTCGGCCGCCGCGGCTTCGCCGAGGGCCTGCTCGGTCACATCACGGTCCGCGACCCGCAGGACCGAGATCTCTTTTGGGTCAACCCGGTGGGCATTTCGATGCGCCGGATCAGGGTGTCGCATCTGGTGCAGGCGAATCACCGCGGCGAGGTCGTGCGCGGCAGCGGTATCGTCAATCCGGTCGGGCTGTTGCTGCACACGGCGTTGCACAAGGCGCGCCCCGATGTCGCCGCCGTGTGCCACGCTCATGCGCTGCACGGATCGGCCTGATCGTCGCCCGAGCGCTTGCTCGACCCGATCACACTGGACGCTTGCACCTTCTTCGGGCAACAGGCGCTCATCAAGGAACATCGGATCGTACGCGACGCGGATGACGCCGCGAAATTCGCTGCGGCGTTCGGCGACAAGCGCGTCGCCATCCGCGGCGGCCACGGAATTTTCACGACCGGGAGAACGGTCGACGAAGCCGCGCGCTCGATCGCTTCGACGCTCGGCTCATCGAGCTTCGGCTGGTTGTCGTTCCAGACGCTGTGGGACGAGATCATCGCGAGCGATCCCGATCTGACCGATTAGGCCGAGTCCGAACAGGCCAGCGCGCCGGCAGGGATCGATCAGCCGGCGATATGCGCCATCCGGTCGGCGAATGCGAGCCACGCCGCAGTCTGACTGAGCGGGCCGCGCAGCACAATCACCGCCGTCATCACGGCCGCGCCGATCAGCCAGACGCGGTGGGGTCGGTCCCGCGTCCGCCAGTCGTAAGCGACGCCCGCAACGATGAACAGCTCGAGGATCAAGCTTGGCACGAGGCCGATCGCTATCGGCGGCGGCGCGCCGAGGCCGGGCCGCAGTCCCGGACCGCCGCCGGTCACCAACACGAAGAACACTCTGGCCATCGCAGCTTGCAGCAGCACAATCGTCGCCAGCAACATCAGCCGCTTGTGCGCCTCCGGGCGCCGCACATTGGCGATCGCCGCGATGAAGAATCCGGCAAACAAGACGATGGCGGAGAACGGCAGAATAAAAAACGCGCGCGAGCGATCGCCGTAACCGTGGGCCAGCCCGGTGTGCAGCGAATAAATGGCCGCCGCCAAGCCGACGACGACCATCGCGGTCGCCAGCGAGATGCCGGCCAGACCCCAGAGCCGATGGCGTTCCAAACGCCCCTGGGCGACGAGCCATGTCTGCGACAGCAGCAACAGCGGCCAAGTGGAAAACAGCAGCCCGTGAATGTGCAACAGCGGCGGACCGACGAAGGTGCCGTGCGGCAATTGCAGCCAGTAGGTCGGCGAGAAGCCGCCGAAGGCGACGAGCGCGCAGGCCGCGGCCATCCAAACATAGAATCGGCGGGGACGCTGCCGCGGAGCATCGAGCGTTGCTTCGAGCATATCGGTTACCACTCCCCTTTTTTTCTGATCGACAACAGCGGGGCAATAGTGCGAGAACGCAGGTTCTGCGGTTATCGCCCAACCGCGCGCGCAATCAATTAGTGCCTGCGCAGGCGATCGTCCGCGAAAAATTGGGCCGGCCGTCGCTGCGAATACGGCGCGGAGCCGGGCCCCTTGGCCCGGCTCCCTTGTTTCGGGTTCGATAATCCCGTTACTTCAGATCCATCACCTGATAGGTTTGCGAACCGAGCACCCGCCGGATCGATGAGCGGGCGACTTCGGACTGATTCGCCGCCTCCACCGAGCCTTCGATCTTCTTCGCGACCGCATCGCCTTTCGCGATGGAGTCGTCCATCGCGGCCCAATTCTTGTACCTGATGACCAACAGCACGTCCGGATCATTGGGTCCGCGCGCCTGGGCCGTCAGTACTTGGTAGCCGAGGATGTAGCCGGCCGCCTTGGCCGCTTCCTGTTCAGCCTTCCATGTCGTGTCCAGCCACTTCATGTAATCGTCGAACTTGCCGTCGACCGTGCGGATGCTCGCGACGTTGATGACCGGACCTTGCGAATACGGATGTTCATCGGCGACTGCGGAAAGGCTCGTCAATGCGATGCAGGCGGCCGCCGCGGCGGCCGTGAAACGATGAGCAATGGACATAAGAAATCTCCTTTTTTTTCTTGGCGGGTTCATGCTTAACGATAGGCCGTTCATTCCGGAATTATTGTGCCCATCGTGGATCCATCTAACGTATAATCCGGAACGATAATCATACGCGTTTCGAACGACTGGGTCACCAGTTCCCGGCGATGAGGCGACCGGCGACGCATCGCGCCGCCTTGCGCAAGGCGAAAGATAGGCGTACCGGAGGCATTGGGCCGCGATACAGCCCGACGAATAATAATGACGAGCGGGAGCGCGACGATCAGCACGCAACGAATCGATACGACTGCACGCGCGCGGCGCTGGCCCGCCTATTACCTGGTGGTGCCGCTCTTGTGCGCGGCCGTGTTCATCTCCTACATCGACCGGACGAACATTTCGGTCGGTGCGATCGCGATGCAGGCGCAATTCGGCTGGGACGAGACCCAGAAGGGTCTGGTGTTGTCGGCGTTTTTCGTCGGCTACCTCGTGATGATGATCGCGAGCAGCGCGCTCGCCAATCGCTACGGCGGCAAGATTGTGCTCGGAGTCGCGGTCGTTTGGTGGTCGGTGTTCACGATCCTGACGCCGCCGGCCGCGCTGGCCTCGCTGCCGATGCTGGTTGCCACGCGCGTCGCCCTCGGACTCGGCGAGGCGGCGGTCTTTCCGGCCTCGATCAACATGATCGGCCGCTGGGTGCCGCCGCTGCGCCGTTCGCAGGCGGTTTCCTTGTTCTCCAGTTCGATGTACCTCGGCACGGTGTTCTCGCTGCCGGTCACCGGCCGGCTGGTCAAGTTCTACGGCTGGCCGATGCCGTTCTACCTGTTCGGCCTGGCCGGGCTCGTCTGGGCCGTCGTCTGGTTCACGAGCGTCCGCGGCGGCTACGGCGTCGAACCGCCGGCCGCCAAGATCCGCGAGGCGATCCCGTGGCGCCGGCTGCTCGGCCTGCCGTCGGTGTGGGCGATCGTCGCCGCGCACTTCAGCTCGAACTGGCTCTTGTACGTGCTGCTCGCCTGGCTGCCGAGCTATTTCAAGCGCACCTTCGGCGTCACGCTCGCCGATGCCGGACTGCTCTCGGCCGCGCCGTGGCTCGCCGCGTTCCTCATGGCGAACTTCGCCGGGCATCTGGCCGACCGGCTCTTGCAGGCGGGGCGCGGCGCGAGCTTCGTGCGCAAGCTGATGCAGATGATCGCGCTCGGCGGCAGCGGGCTGTTCTTGCTGTTGTTGCCGAGCGCCGGGTCACTCTACCAGGGCCTGTTCTTGATGTGCTGCGCGACCGGCGCGGCTGCCTTTTGCATGGCCGGTTTCGCGCCCAATTGTTTCGACATCGCGCCGCGGCAAGCCGATGTGATCTGGGGCATCAGCAATACGGTGGCGACGCTGCCCGGGATCGTCGGTGTCTATGCGACCGGCTGGTTGGTCGATCGTACCGGGAGTTTCGGCGCGCCGTTCTACCTGACGGCCGGTATCGCCCTGCTCGGCGCCGTCGTTTACTTGATTTTCGGGTCCGGCCAGCGGCAAATCGACTGAGCGGGCCGGAATAGGGGCCGCCGAAGGGACCCAATGTCGCGCCCGCCTCGCAGCGGCGTGCGCCTCGCCTGCGAGTTTTTCGCGGCGACACGGCACTGCATCCCCGATGGCCATGCATCCCTCACGGCGCTGCATCCTCAGTGGAATCGACATCCGCCGCCGGCGCGGCCGGCCGCGGCCGTATTTTCTCGAAGGTTTGGGTAAGCATGCTGTCTACTTCCAATGTCGCGGTACGATTCGGCGCCAAGCCGCTGT
>DAIDVO010000043.1 GCA_027456085.1 Steroidobacteraceae bacterium
GTTCACCCCGGACACCTTGACGAACTACGAGATCGGATGGAAGAGCACCTGGATCGACGACCATTTGCTGTGGAACGGCGCCGTGTATTACATGCCGTGGAAGAACCTACAGACGCTGGTGTTCGATCCGTCGATCTGCCCATCTAGCAGTTTCAACGCAAACGTCGGCGATGCGCGGGTCTATGGCATGGAATCGAACGTCAAGTATCAGGCGACGTCGGCTTTGAGCCTGGCATTCTCGGCAAGCTACAACGACGCGCGCGTACAGACCAATAATTTCGCCAACGCCAGCTTTGCCGTGTCGCCCGGAGAGCGGCTGCCGTACGATCCTTATTTCAGTTATAGCGCCAATGCGCGCTACGAAGTGCCGATCGAAAGCGCCCTCCACGGATATATTCAATACGACATCTCGCACAAGGGCGACATGTGGAACGACCTGCAAACCTCCGGCAGCAACGGCCTGCCGCGCGTGCTGCAGCCGGGCTATTCGATCATGAACCTGCGTTTTGGCCTCGAACAAACCGACTCTCACTGGCTCGCCGAGCTGTACATCACCAACTTGACGGACAAGAACGCGGTCATCTACACCAACGAGGGCAACTTCGACCTGCGGCAGACGCGCAACGAACCGCGCGTGTTCGGCCTGCGTCTTTCCTACCGCTGGGGCAAGGCCGGCGGCAGCGGGGCGGATTGATTCTCGGCGCGCACGGCGATGAACCGATCGATCCAGGCCGACATGCGCTCGGCCAGATCCTTCAGGAAACTGGGGCGAGTGAAGACGTGATGTTGGCCGGGATAGACGACGAGCCGCGCCGGCACTCCGAGCGTGCGCAGCGCCTCGTACATCTGCTCGCCGCCATTGACCGGCACGTTGAAGTCCTTGGTGCCCCCGAGGAACAAGGTCGGCGTATGGATGCGGTCCGCGTGAAAGAACGGATACGATACCTTCATCCATAGCGCGGTATTCACCCACGGCGGCCCTAGCTCGTGGTTGTACTGCATGACGTATTCGTCGCTCCCGTACATCGCGATCTGATCCGCGCTGCCGGCGCCGCTGATCGCGGCCTTGAAGCGGCGGTCGCTCGCGATCGTGTAATCGGTCAATATCCCGCCGTAGCTCCAGCCGCCAATCGCCAGCCGATTCGGATCGGCGATGCCTCGGCGGACCACGTAATCGACGCCCGCGAGAAGGTCCTGTACCTCCTTGTCGCCCCAGTCGGCGAAGATCGCCTTCGCGTATGCGATACCGCGTCCGCTGCCGCCGCGGTAGTTTACCCGTAACACGACGAATCCCCTGGCCGCGAACATCTGCGGTTCGAACTGATATCCGTCGAGCACCAGAGAATGCTCGTCTTGGCCGTTCGGTCCGCCGTGGATCCAAAGGAGCGTCGGATAACGTCGACCCGGCACGAAGTTCGGCGGCTCGACGAGGAGTCCGTGGACCTCGGTGCCGTCGCGACTACGGAAGCTCAAGTCTTTCACGTCGCCGAGGCGCAAATCCGCAAAAAGAGCGTCGTTTTGCGCGCTGAGCTTGCGCAGCCGCCCGTCGTCGAGCGCGTACACCTCGGCGAGCATGTGATCATCGGTATAGAGCAGCGCCGTATGGCCGCCGGCTTCGGACAACGAGGTTACGACGTACGGTCCCGCCGCCGTCAGCCGGCGGATCGATCCGCCGGCCAGGTCGACGAGCGCCGGGTACTCGGTTCGGTCGTCCTCGACCGTGATTTCGATGCCTTTGCCGTCCGCCGTGAATGCAAACGACATAACCGCGCGATCGAGCTGGTCGGTCAATGCTCTGGCGCTGCCGCCCGCAGCCGGCACGATGAACAGGCGGTCCTGCATGTAGGCGTAGTACTTGGGCTGAAGGCCCTGCAGGAACGCAATCGAGGATCCATCCGGGCTCCACGCGAGCGCCGGATTATTGGGTGCGTACGGCCGTGCGATCGCGCGCGGCGTCGCACCCGGATGTGCATCGATGACCTCGATCGCATCGCGTCCGTCGCGGTAGGCTCCGTGCACGCGCCGCTGAATGAACGCGATTCGCCGGCTGTCGGGGGACCAGGCGGGGTGACTTTCATTGGCATCCGCACCGGCCGTCAGCGGTTCGAGCCGCTTCGCGCCGACGTCGAACAGATACAGGTGTAGGTTGCGGCCCGCGCTCAGGTAGCCTTCAGCGTCGTCCTTGAAACGCAGCGCGTCGATCACGATCGGCTTTGACGCCGCCGCCGGATCGTGCGGCGCCATCGTCAACGCCAGATATTTGCCGTCGGGCGACCACGCGTAGTCGCTGATGTCGCCGTCGACGTTCGTCAGCGGGCGCGCGTCGCCGCCGCGACGATCGAGCAGCATGACCTGCGCCCGGGCGGATCCCGGCGGTTTGGCGAGAAAGGAAAGATAGCGTCCGTCGGGACTCCATCGCGGCTTCGCGGTGTCCGCCGCAGCGGCCGTCAGCCGCAAGCGCTCGCCGCCGTCCCAACTCACCATCCAAACGGCGCTGCGCGCCTCGTCGGCGGCGCGGTCGTTCGTGGTCACGACGTACGCGACCCATCGGCCTTTCGGCGAGACCTGCGGATCGCTCACGTCCACCGCGAGGTAGAAGTCGTCGGCGGTCAGCGTGCGGCGAACTGGCGTCGCATCCCGGCCTATGGCCGGTCCCGCCAGCAACGGCAACAGCACCCCGACGGTCAGTGTCTGAACTATCCTCATCGAGGAACCTCGCGAGTCCGAACGTCTATTGTTTCGTGCCGAACCGATACCCCCGGCCGCGCGCCGATTATATGATGTCCAATCGCGCTTTGGCGCAAGTATGACCGTACTTGCACCGGAACCATGGCAAGTCTCTTTAAGATGCAGATATAATGCCTCTTATGAGGCGGCAAAGTGACTCGGTCCACGATGGGCGGCATCCGCCGCAGCGCAAGCGGCAAGGCGGTCCGCGCAGGATCCATGGGTCACGCGTGGCCGCCGGAGCTGCGCGCGGCGGATGCGTCGACGCTGGGGCAAGCAATTGAAGTCGAACATATTTGCCTATGGTTTTCGGCCGCACTTCCTCCTCGCGGGTCTGGCGGCGATCCTGCTGGTGCCGCTGTGGGCTCTGAATTTTGTCGTCGGACTGCCGGTCGGTGCCGGCTGGCCGCCGACCTTGTGGCATGCGCATGAAATGCTATTTGGATTCATCATGAGCGCAGTCGCGGGATTCATGCTCACCGCGGTTCCGAGTTGGACCGGCCAGAAGGGCTTTGCAGGTCGTCCGCTCATCGTGCTGGCCGTCCTGTGGGTGGCCGCCCGGGCACTGATCGCGAGTCCGGTATTGTGGCCGCCGCTGTTGATCGGCACGGTAGATCTGGCTTTTCTTCCGGTGCTCGCGCTGCTCATCGCGCAACCACTGCTGCGCGAGCGGAACCGCAATTGGCCGCTGTTGGCGGTCATTGGCGTCTTGTGGCTATCCAACCTCGTTTTTCACGTGGGCATACTCCGTCATGATGAACCGTTGGCACTTCGTGCGGTGATCGTCGGTATCGATGTGGTGCTAATCCTGGTGACGGTTATCGGCGGACGCATCGTGCCGGCGTTTACGACCGCAGCGTTGCGCCAGAGGGGAGAGCAGGGTGGCCTGCGATCAAGTTCTGCCTTGACGGTGCTCACTGTCGCGGCCATGGTTGTGGTAGCGCTGGGCGATGTGTTCCGGCCTGATACCAAGATCGCCGGTGTCATTGCGGGCACAGCGGCGGGCCTGCAGGGGTTGCGATTGCTGCAATGGGGAACGCTTCGGACCCTGCGCCAGCCGATTGTCTGGGTGCTGCATGTGGCCTATGCGTGGCTGCCGGTGGGACTCGCGTTGAAGGCGGCGGCGCTGCTAGGCGGATTTGCGATCGCGGCTTTCTGGCTCCACGCTTTGACGATTGGTGCGCTGAGCACAATGATCTTGGGCGTGATGACGCGCGTTGCGCTCGGCCATACCGGCCGTCCGCTGATCGTCACTCGGCCGATCACGTTCGCATACTTGCTTCTAACGGGAGCGGCGCTGGTGCGCGTCTTTGGTCTCGCGGGATTTCGATTGAGTTATCCCGTGGTCATCATTTGCAGTGCGTTGTTCTGGACCGCGGCTTTTGCGATCTTCGTCGTGGTATATGTACCGATTCTTTGGACGCCGCGCATCGACGGTAAGGCCGGATGAGATCTTGGCAAGCCACTATCGTGGCCGAGCTTGCCGCCGGCCAGCCGCCGCGCGCAGCGCGCCGCGGCCGATTCTAGCCGTAGCTGGAGCGAAGGGCGCCCGTAAGCGAATGGGAAGAGTGGATGTCGTGATCGCCGGAGGAGGCGCGGTGGGCTCTGCGACCGCCCATTTCCTTTCCTGCCAATCCGCGTTTTCCGGCTCCATCGTCGTGGTCGAACCCGATCCGAGCTACCGCTTCGCCGCCAGCGCGCGCTCGGCCGGCTCGATCCGGCAGCAATTTTCCACGCCGCTCAACATCGCACTCTCGGCCTTTGGCCTGGAATTCCTGCGCGCCGGAGGCTGCGCGGGCAGCGGCGAGTTGCCCGACGTCGGCCTTCTCGAGTCGACGTACCTGTATCTCGCTTCTCCAGCCGGCGTGAACGTCTTGACCCGGAACGTCGGCGTGCAGCGCAGTTGCGGCGTCGACGTTCGAGTTTACGACTCCAATTCCCTGGCCTCTACCTATCCGTGGATCAACACTGCCGATGTTGCGGCCGCTGCGGACACGGCGCAAGGGGAGGGCTGGTTCGACGGCTACGCGCTGCTGTGTGCGCTGCGACAGGGGAGCGAACGCCGCGGCGTGCGCTACCTGCGGGACCGGGTTGCGGGGTTGGTAATGCGCGGTGCGCATGCGGTCGACGGCGTCCGCTTAGCGTCCGGCGAGATTTTGCCATGCCGTTGGTTCGTGAATGCCGCCGGTACGCAATCCCGTTCGCTGGCCGCATACGCCGGCGTCGATTTGCCGATCTTTCCGCGCAAACGGACCGTATTCGTGTTCCGCAGCCCAACGAAGATCGCAAACTGTCCGCTCGTCGTCGATACCACCGGATTGTGGTTTCGGCCCGACGGCGAGCAATTCATCTGCGGTCCCGTACCCAGTGTCGATCCAAACGTCGAGCCGGACGACTTCGAAGTCGACTACCGTCTCTTCGACCAACTGGTTTGGCCCGCCTTGGCGCATCGCGTGCCGGCGTTCGAAGCGGCCCGGGCCGTGAGTGCCTGGGCAGGCCACTATGACTTTAACGTCTTCGATCAAAACGCCTTCGTCGGTGCCTGCGAAGCCGTGCCCAACCTCGTTCTCGCCTGTGGATTCAGCGGCCACGGCCTGCAGCACGCCCCCGGCATTGGCCGAGCGCTGGCTGAGCTGATTGCCTTCGGCGAATATCGCACCATCGACGTCAGCGCGTTTTCGTACGCTCGCTATACGCGTGGGCAACCGCTGCGTGAGCTGAACGTGATCTAGGCTTCATTGCCGGAAGCGGGAGGTCGGCCGCATGTTGTATCTTGATGCCCACGCATTGGCGGCTCGCCTGGATCGCCTTTCCCTGATCGATGCACTCGACCGCGCATTTCGCGCTGAATGCCGGGTGCCGATCCGGCAGCGCTACGCCGTCGGCGACAGCGAAAATCCGGACGCCGCGCTGTTGATCATGCCCGCGTGGCAGCGCAACGCTTCCATGGGCGTCAAGCTGGTCACCGTATTCCCGCACAACGCCGCCCGCGGCGAGCCCGCCGTGCATGCAACCTACACATTATTCGACGGCACCACCGGCGCACCGCGAGCGGTGCTCGATGGGACCGAACTCACCCGCCGTCGTACCGCTGCGGCTTCGGCGCTCGCCGCCCGCTATCTTGCAATCCCGGAGGCCAGTCGACTGCTGATGGTGGGAACCGGCAGTCTCGCGGCGCACGTGATAGAAAGCCACGCGATCGTTCGACCGATTCGCAGCGTGCGCATCTGGGGACGCAGACCCGAGCGCGCGAGGGCGATCGCCGCGGGTCTCGCGGGAAGGCACTATGACGTCGAAGCGGCCGAGGATCTCCATGCCGCCGCGTCTTGGGCGGACATCATCAGCTGCGCGACCCTCGCCACCTCGCCGATCGTGCGTGGGGCATGGTTGCGCCCGGGACAGCACCTCGATCTCATCGGATCGTTCACGCCGCAGATGCGCGAGGCTGACGAAGAGGCCGTGGCTCGGGCGACGGTCTATGTCGACACGCGTGTCGGGGCGCTCGCCGAAAGCGGCGAGTTGGTCCAGGCGCTCGCAAGCGGCCGCCTGACGAGCGCCGACATTCGCGGCGACCTCGCTGAACTCGCGCGCGGCACGGTCACCGGGCGCAGCAGTCCCGCTGAGATCACCCTATTCAAGAGCGTCGGCACGGCGCTCGAGGATTTGGCGGCGGCCGAACTCGCAGTAGCGGGCGGCTAAACGTTGAAATCCCCGGGCCTGATCTCGATTTTCGTCTGCTGCGCCTTGCTCGTGCCGCAAGGACGGCATATTTCCGCGGCCGACCGCCTCGCGGCGGCGATCCAATCGGGAACGCTCGCGGATGTCGATGCGCAATTGAAACGGGGGGCCGATCCGAATTGGAGATTCGCAAGCGGCGAAACACCGCTCGCATTTGCCATTCTGAAGGCACGCTACCGAATAGCCGGCTTGCTGCTCGCGCACGGTGCGGACCCGAAGATCTTGAACCACGGAATATCGATGCTTTCTCTCGTCGTACAGACCAGAACCTGTCCTGCCGGCACCGTCGGCGCGTTGTTGGCGGCGGGCGCCGATCCGAATCAGCGTGGCTCGCCGTCCTCGGCACCACCTCTCTTGAGCGCACTCCAGTCCGGGGCGGAGGCATGTGCCGCGGTATTGATCTCCCATGGAGCCGACATCGAAGCGCGGGATGCGGCCGGTGACACCGCGCTGGATGCCGCCGTCATAGGGTCGTCGCCGACGGTCGTCGAACAGATCATCCGGAGCGGAGTCGCGGTGAACTCGACGATGGCGCAGAAGACCACCCCTTTGATGTGGGCGGCCCTGCGGCGGCCAGGCCCCGATGCCATGGCGGACGCGATAATTACCATATTGCTCGATCACGGCGCGGATCCCTGCGCGACGGATGCCCGCGGGAGGACCGCCGCCGATTACGCCAAAGAAATGGGCTTCGAGGCGCGTGCGTCGCGACTCGCCGCCGCCTGTGCGAGGTGGCAATACGAATTTCAGCGCAAGCGCCGCGCCCGTGCGTGATTCGGGCCGCCGAACATGATTTCGGTCGCATTCCTGCGCCGGCGTCGTGACGATTCCTTAATCTGCTGAAACCAAACCGTAGCTCGCGCGTTGTCTTGGCTGAGCGCATTCGAGAGAGCGCGCTGCATACCGGACCGATTCACCGACCGACAACGGAGAAAGACATGTTCAACTTCGCGACGAGAACCCTGACGATTGCGATCGCGGCGGCCGCGTTCACGCTCGGTGCAGCGAGCGCCATGGCCGACACGCCGTGGCAGCAACATCATGCATGGCGGGAACAGGTCAACAATCGACTACAGCGTCAGAACGCACGGATCCACCGGCAGGTTGCCGAGGGTGAGTTGTCGAAGTCACAGGCGGCCGCACTGCACCGTCGGGATCGCAGCATCCGCGCGCAGGAGCGGCGGATGGCCGCGCGCAACGACGGCCACCTCACCAAGGGCCAGCAGCGTTTCCTCAATCGACGAGAGAATCACGTCAGCCGCAAAATCGGCCGTTGACCCGATGCTCGGCGTCTCTCGCGCAACGGTCAATTGATGTAGTAGCCGATGACGCGCCAGTGATCGGGAGACTCCTCGACCGCCGTAATCGTCTCGATCGTCCGAGGTTTGTGGGTAAACTCGCTCGCATAGTGGATGACGACGTAGTGTCCATCGGGTGAATCGGGCAGGTACGAGGTTGCGTACGCCGACTTGAGGCGGCGCGACTTCAGCAGACCACAGGCAGCGCGCGCTCGTGCAACTGACGACGCCCACGCCGATTGCGCGACTGTCTGTCGAACGTAGCTGGCGGCGTCTGTCCAGCTACGGCCGTATGCTCCCGCGTCAACCAGCGCGAGCCACGTCGCGGCGGCCGCTTCCGCCGCCGCTTCCGGATCGGCGGCTTGCGCGCCGGCCGGTAAGCCGGCGGCGCCAAACAACAGCGCCGCAATCCAGATCTTCGGCATCGTTCGCAGCACCAGGCGTGTACGTTGATTGAATAGCCGCATTTCCGATCTCCAGGAGACAGTGGACGCGAGCCCGACAGCATCGTCCGATGACACGATGCGCGCACCCTAGCATAGTGAAGGACTGCCGTTGCACGCCGCGCAAGGGTTCATCGGTCGCGCACGCCGTAGATTCGGCCATGCTTGATCACGAACGCGATCCGCCGTGTATTGCCGATATTGCGGCTCGGGTCGGCCGTCAACACGACCAAGTCCGCGAGCTTGCCGGCAGTGATGGTGCCGCGGTCCCCGCCGTGGCCAATGGCCATCGCACCGATGCGGGTGGCCGCCTCGATCGCCGCGATCGGGCTGAAGCCGCAGTGCTTGACCAGCAAGGCCATTTCCTCGTGCACCAGCGGCAGTGCACGTAGTTCGGGACCGGTTGCATCGCTTGGCAGACCCGCGCTATCGGATCCGGCATCGATCAGCACGCCCTCCCGGTGCGCCAGTCGCGTCACCGCATAGCCCCACGGCATGATCCCTGCGCCGACCTGGTTCGGGTGATGCTGCGCCTCCCGCCGGAAGACAACGAGCGTCGCATCCAGGATCGTGCCGCGTGCCTTCATCGCCTTGAGCAGGGCAATGATCGGCGCGGCATCGGGGGCCACGTGGCGGAAATCGCCGTGCGCACGCACACGGTAGTCGGCCGGCACCGGCGAGGCGGCCTCCCACACCAGATATGGCGAGTGGGAGATCGTGTCGGCGCCTGCGGCCACCGCATCGCTCGGTCGCGCCGGAAAGACCGTGGCGTGCGTCCACACGCGCAAGCCCTGCCGGTGAGCCTCGGCTGCCACCTGCCTGAGCAGGGCCGCCGGCAGATTGGCATAGAGCTTGACGCCGGTTGCGCCGGTCCCACGGGCTGCGGCCACCGCGAGCGCAATGTCGGTGGTGCCGCTGATCGCCTGCATCCATGGCGCAAGACCGAGCGGCATGCCGACCGATGCCGCCTGCGCGCGCGGATCCTCGGCAAAGAAACTCGGCCCGGACATCAGCGCGGCATAGACGATGTCCGGCGACGCGAACGCGTCCGTATTGGCTCGCAGCGCGAGATACCCGAGCAGGCGATCATCGCCGGCCATGTCGCGTACCGACGTGACACCGCCGCGCAGCAAGGCCTGCAGCAGCGGCCTGTATCCGGCCATGCCCGACTCGGCGCCGGTCAGATGCACGTGCGCATCGATCAGGCCGGGGATCAGGTAGCGGCCGCGCAAGTCCTCCACCCGCGCATCCTGCGGTAGTGGCCGGCTGCCGCTGGCGAACACCGATTCGATGCGCTCGCCCCGGATGACCACGGTCCTATCGGCCATCGCCGCCGCCCCGCTGCCGTCGATGACGGTGGCATGGGTGAGCGCCAGCGGCGCAGCCGCATTCGCCGCCGCGCCGAAACTGCCCAGCAGCACGCATAGAACCAGGTGTTTCATGTGCCTTCCCCGCAAACCGCGCCCCGAAGGTATCAACATTCGCCCGATGCCGGTAGGTCTCATCCGCCGCACGCACTTCGCGCAAAGGTGGTTTATCCTTCCTATCTGTGGCCGTCAGCGGATGATGGAGGGGGAATGCAATGAGTGTCGAATCGATCGTGCGCACGAACGTTGCAGCGAACGACATCGCGGGCTTATCCGTCGGCGATCCAAGGCTGGTATGCCGTGTTCGCATTGGCGCTCGCCGTCATGGTCAACTTCCTCGACCGTGGGATTTTCGCGCTGCTCGTGCGGCCGATCAAGGCGGATCTTCATCTCAGCGATGTCCAAGTCAGTCTGATCATGGGCTTCGCGTTCACCTTCTTCTACGCGATTCTCGGCCTGCCGGTCGCTCGGCTCGTCGACCGCGGCAATCGCAAACGTATCATGGCGATCGGCATCGCAATTTGGAGCGCGATGACGGCGCTGTGCGGTTTTGCGGGCAACTTCTGGCAATTGTTCCTCGCGCGCGTCGGCGCCGGGGTCGGTGAAACGACGAGCGGCCCTTCGGCGTACTCGATGCTCTCGGACTATTTCCCGCCGGAAAAGCTGCCGCGCGCGATCGCCGGGATGAATATCGGCTTCGTCGCGGGTTCGGGCCTGTCGCTCGTGTTGGGAGCGGTCGTGATCGGCGTGGTCGGCAACCGGCCCGAGATCGTGATTCCCGTACTGGGTGCGTTCCGCAGCTGGCAGGTCGTGCTGATGCTCGTCGGCACGCCCGGCCTCATCGTCGCCGCGATCATGCTGAGCGTGCGCGAACCGCCTCGCCACCGCGGCCATGTTGCGGGCGAAAACCAGCCGGTGACCGAGGTCTTCACGCTGATGCTGCGGCACTGGCGAGTGTTCATTCCGATGTTCGCCGGCCTTGCTCTGCGCTCGGTACAGATGTTCGGGCTGCAGATGTGGGGCCCCGCCTTCTATCAGCGCACCTATGGCTGGTCGGCGACGCAGATCGGCTTCGTCAGCGGCGCGAGCCTCATGGTGGCGATGCCGTTCGGGTTGTTCCTGGGGAGCTGGCTCTCGGAATATTACTGGAAGCGCGGACGGCACGACGCCAACATTCGCGTCGTCGTCATCAGCACGGCGCTGTCGGTTCCGCTCGGCATATTCGCGCCGCTCCTGCCCTCGCCGTGGCTTTTTGCCGGCGTGAGCATGATCACGGCCGTATTCCTCGGCATGGCGGCGCCGGTCGAGAACGCGGCGCTGCAGAGCGTCACACCGAACCGCATGCGCGGGCAGATGACGTTTCTCTTCCTGTTCACGATGAACGTCGTCGGCATGGGGCTAGGGCCGCTGTTCGTCGCGTTGCTCTCGCAATACGTCTTTTCGGAGGCCGAAATCCGCTATTCGATCATGCTCACCAATGCCGTGCTGGGCCTGCCCGCCATCTACATCTTCTGGTTCGGCATGCGCCCCTATGGCGAGGCGATGAAACGCGGCGGGCTCGACACCGAGCCCGTCTGACATCAACACAACGGAAGGTATGCAATGACCACGGAATCCGAACTCACAGAACTGCGTACGCGTCTCGACCGGCTGGAGCACGATCTCGGCATCCAGCAGGATATCCACGCCGTTCGCCGGCTTCAATACGCCTATGGCTATTTCATCGACAAGACGCAATACGACGAAGTCGTCGACTTGTTCGCCGACGACGGCGAAGTCTGGTTCCTGGGAGGCAAGTACCGGGGCAAGGCGGGAGTGCGGAGGCTCTACGTCGACCGTTTCCGCAAGAATTTCACCAACGACCACAACGGCCCGATCTATGGCTGGCTGCTCGATCATCCGCAGCTGCAGATGATCGTGGACGTGGCGCCGGACCGCAACACGGCCAAGGTGCGGGGCCGCTCGATGATGCAGGCGGGCCTGCACGCCAATGTCGGCGGAAATACGCGGCAGTGGTGGGAAGGCGGCATTTACGAGAACGAATATGTCCGCACCGACGGCGTTTGGCGGATCAAGCGGCTCGACTATCGCGCTCACTGGCACGGCAGTTTCGAGCACGGCTGGGCCTATACCAAGCCGGAATTCATCCCGATGTCCAAGATCTGCTATCCGCAGGATCCGCTCGGGCCCGATGAGCTCATGGATCCGCAGCCGATGCTGTGGCCGGCGACCGATATCGTGCCGTTTCATTACGCCCACCCGGTGACGGGCAAGCCGATCGACATCGACAACAGCCGCGCTCGCGCCGGGGTCGGAAAGGCGACGGTCTAGGAACCCGGCCTCCGAGGCGGCCTAGAAGGGCCCGCTGACCCGGATGCAGAACACGCTTCGCGAGGGTGCGGTTGGCTGGGTATTGCTGGCGAGCCTCGGCGTGTCTTACGTGATCGCCGGAGACTACTCGGCCTGGAATTTCGGAATGCAGCACGGCGGCTGGGGAGGCCTCGTGCTCGCGGTCGCCTTCGGCGCGGCAATGTACTCCGCGCTGCTTGCCTCGCTCGCGGAACTCGCAACGATCATCCCGGAGGCCGGAGCGGGCTCGGCGTTCGCGGAGCGCGCTTTCGGTCCGGTGGCTGCCTGCCTCACCGGCGGCTGCATCCTCATCGAGTATTGCGCCGCCGCCGCGGTCGTGGCGGTGTTCGTCGGCGCGTATACCCGGCCGCTCCTCGGTATCGGCGGGCCTGCGGTCATTCTCGGCGTGTTTCTGCTGTTCATCGCGATTCACGCGGCCGGCGTCGGCGAAGCCTTGCGCGTGCTGCTCGGCATGACGATCGTGGCGCTGCTCGGCCTGGTCGTGTTCGTGGCGGCGACCATGCCCCTGATCAGGATCGAGCACTTCACCGACGTCGCCGCCGGCGGCGCGTGGGGCGCGAGCCGCTGGCTGCCTGGAGGCTGGATCGGCGTGTGGGCCGCATTGCCGTTCGGAACCGCGTTCTTTCTCGCGGTCGAGGGCGTCGCTATGGCGGCCGAGGAGACGCGCGATCCGCATCGCAACCTGCCGCGCGGAATGTTCGCCGCGCTTCTCGTACTGGCGGCGTTCGCGGTGCTGATCGTCGTCGCCGGCCCGGGGGCCGCCGGCGTTCGCGGTTTGCGGCTCGTGGACGACCCGATCGTCGCGGGCCTCCAGGCCGCGGGCGCCGCTCCCTGGGTCGTGCGGGTCGTCAACGTCTGCGGTCTTGCCGGCCTTCTGGCCTGCCTGTTCTCGGCGATCTTCGGCTATTCCCGCCTCGCGTTCGCGCTCGCCCGCGCCTGGTACCTGCCGCGCGCGCTGGGACGCACGAATTCCCGCATGGTGCCGCTGACGGCGATCGTCGTGCCGGGAATTCTCGCCTGCATCCTCGCGCTCACCGGCGCCGCCGAGGAGATTTTCGTGCTGATGGTGAGCGCCGGCACGCTCTCCTACTTGCTGATGCTGCCCGCGCACTGGATCATGCGCCGGCGCGCCGCCGACCTGCCGCGGCCTTACCGCACGCCAGGCGGCGTGTGGACCGCCGGCTTCGCCTGGTGCGCATCCCTTGTGTCGTTCGTCGCTTGCTTCATCGCGAATCCGCTGTGGTCGTCGGTCACGATCTGCCTGCTCGCGCTGTTCCTAGTCGGTTACCTGGTTCGAAGACGCCGCCGCCGGTAAGCCGCCGCGGCGCCGTCAGGCGAGCGCATAGATGCGCGCCGCATTGTCGCGCGCGATCGCCTTGAATATCTCCTCGGCGTCCCGCGTGGTGCAGTCGCCGGCCGCGATCCACGCGTCGAGGACGTCGCCGATGTGGCGTCGGAACAGCAACGCGCCGAGATAATGCAGTTCCGGCAGTCCGAACGCATCGGTGCTGAAAACGTGTTTCGTGAACGGCCCGACCTCCAGCGCTTCGCGAACGATGCGGCGACCGGACGGGCCGGTGTAATTTACGATCGCGCCGACGTCGTAGTAGACGTTCTGGAAGACTTCGGCCAACCAGGCGGCTTCGCGAATGAACGGATAATTGTGCAGCAAGGCGACCGGTATTTCCCACGCCTCCATCGCCCGCAGGAAGTCCGTGAAGTGCGTCGGATCGCAGGCATGCATGTAAACGTCCGGATCCCCGAACCCGACATGCAGCTGAATCGGCAATTTCCGGTCCCGGCAGAGCTCGGCCGCGGTCCATAGGCCGAATCGGATCAATACGGGATCGCTGATTCGCGGCCGCCGGTTGCCGGTCGCCGCGAGCCAGGAGCCGGCCGCGCGCACGACATCCTCCCCGGCCGGCGCGGTCTGATCGATGCGGAACGTCGTACGGTAGGCGACGATGCTCTTGAATCCCACGGCTGTCTCGCCGCGACGTCGCAATGCATCGGCGAAGCGCGCCGCAAATCCGGCGGCGTCGACTCCGGATGCGGCGACATCTTCCGCGACGGCCTCGATGCGGACGATTTCGCGCACCGGGTTTCCGCTGAGCTGCGCGAAATCCTCGATGCCGGTGATTTCGGACGAGCGATGTCCGGTGTCGAGCAGGTGCATGCCGATCCCCAGAGCGCCGAGCAATCGCCGATTGACCTCGTGCGTGCCGAGCTGGGCGCGGCGCTCGAGGTAGGCGTCGGCGGAGGCAAGCGGTTCAAGGTCGAGCAGCGGCGCGCAATGGCGCCGAACAGCCAAACCGAGCGGCTTTTGAAACTGACTGGTCCCGGGAGGTGGAGCGCGATAGCTCTCGCTCATCAGCGACTCGACGCAAAGACGTGTGCTGGTAGGCGAGGTGACCACGCCGTGGCAATGATGATCGATGAGCGGAAATTCGCTCATGAAGGTTTGACTGTCGTGCAATCGGCGATTCCTTCTGCAAATCAATAGCGTTGATTGTAGGCGCGCGTCAGCGCGGCGGCCGTGGCGTCGGCGTGGGCCAGCACTTCGGAGCGCTTGATGGCCACGAACGTGGCATGCAGCGGCCACGGCATCCAGGATCGGGCGAGCGCATCGCTCTCCAGCGCATCGAGCGCCGCCGAGAGGGTCGAAGGCAGCGCCTCGATTCCGCGGCGGCGACGGTCGGCCTCCGGCATTTTCGCCGGGTCGCCGTCGACTATCGGCGGGAGCGGCAGGTTGTCGCGCATTCCGGCGAGCCCGGCGAGCGCGAGCGCGCCGAGCGCGAGGTAGGGATTGCAGGTGCCGTCCGGGACGCGCAGTTCCAGGTTCGTCGCCTCGGCGGCGCCCTCGGGGGAGCGGTCCGGCGACGGACAGACGCGCAGCGCGGCCTCGCGGTTCTGGACGCCGAACGCGCCGTAGCCGCAGCTCCAGTGGCCGGGTCCGAGCCGCAGGTACGAGACCGGCGACGGGGCGCAGATCGCGCTCAGCGCGCCGATGTGCCGCAGCACGCCGGCGATGAAGCCGGCCGCCTTCGGCGTCACCGTGGCGGGGGCCGCGCGGTCATAGAGCGCCGGCCGCCCGGCGCGGTCGCGGAAGCTGAAGTGCACGTGCATGCCGCTGCCGACCGCCTCCGGGGACGGCTTCGGCGAGAACGTTGCGCGCAGTCCGTGGCGCCGCGCGATCTCGCGCAGGACTTCGCGGGTCAGCACGGCGCGGTCCGCGCCGGCCGTGCCGGGCACGGGGGCGCAGCTGACCTCGAATTGGCCGTGGCCGAATTCCGGTTCGAAGCACTCCAGATCGAGGGGCCGCAGCGCCGCGGTCGCCTCGTACGCGAACGGTGCGATGGCGCGCAGCGCCTCGACCGAGTAGACGGCGCCGAAGCGGATCGGTGAATCGATGATCGTGAATTCGTGCTCATACGCCGACCAGATCGTCCAGCCGGTCTCGGCCTCGAGCGCGGCCAGGGCTGCGTCGCAGAAGTTTCGCGGGCACCAGTTGCAAGGTACGCCGTCCGGCGACAGCGCGTGCGTCAGATGCAGATGCATCGCCGGGTGCGCGTCGCGCGCCGGCACGATCGCGCAGGCATCGTCGACCGGCACGAGACGCATTTCGTCCATCGGGCCCCAGGGGTTGTCGACGAGGCCGTCGAGCGGCGTGATCGCGGCGCCGGCAGTCGCATAACCGAGGCCGTGACGCCGCCGGGCGTCGAGCCGGTCGAGCGGCACCGGCCGTGTGCGCAGAACCGCGCCGAGATCGCACCAAGCAAGCATTGCCAGATCACCGGGGGTCATCACCGCGGACTCCGTTCGACGGATTGATTGAGCCTCGACAGCATTCTACGCAGGTAATGCCGGGTCCGAAACGCCTGGTACGCCGATGCGCGCGCCACAATTACCCGCGCAATGTGGGTTATGCTTGCTACGCGCAGCGATGACGCACCGACGCTCAACCGGTGCCGGGGGTCGGCAAATGATGATGCGTATACTTTGGAAGGCCGCCGGCACTGCGGTTGCCGGAACGGTATTGCGGATGCGCCGGACCGTTCCGGCTAGGTGCCATGACCCGCCGCTCCTGTCGGTCTCGTTCGTCGCGATCGCGCTGTGCGTCGCGGGCTCCGCACGCAGCCAGAATTCCCCAACGGACATACATCGGGTTCGCGACGCCCCAGAGGGTGCCGGGCATCGCTGCGGCCGAAATCCAAGCGGCCGTCCGGCATCACGGCCCACTACCCCATTGATCCGACTACCATGGGATACACACCAGCAGCTTCAATGCCGGCGCGCTCGCTCTTGCGCCGCGCCACGCTCATCCTCGTCCTAACGGCCGCGAGTCTGCTCGCCACGCCGCTCGCCTCCCGGGCCGAGTCCCCGCAAGAGATCGCCCGCTGGAAAAGCGAAGCGCAGCGAGTGATGATCATCCGCGACGACCGGGGCATCGCACACATCCACGGCCATACCGATG
>DAIDVO010000044.1 GCA_027456085.1 Steroidobacteraceae bacterium
CCCCCCCCACCCGCTGTTCGAAGGAACCCGTTTTATGACTGAGCGAGCGCCCGTGACCTATCGTGAGGCCGGCGTCGACATCGATGCCGGTGACGAACTCGTCGAGCGCATCAAGCCGCGCGTGCGCCGGACCATGCGGCCCGAGGTCCTAGGCGGCATCGGCGGCTTCGGCGCGCTCGTCGAGGTGCCGCTCGATCGATACCGCAAGCCGGTGCTGGTTTCGGGCACCGACGGCGTCGGCACCAAGCTGCGCCTCGCGATCGACCACCGCCGTCCCGACACGGTCGGCATCGACCTCGTCGCGATGTGCGCGAACGACGTGGTCGTGCAGGGCGCGGAGCCGCTATTCTTCCTGGACTACTTCGCGACCGGGAAGCTCGACGTCGACGTCGGCGAGCGCCTGATCGCGGGCATCGCGGAAGGTTGCGTTCAGGCCGGCTGCGCGCTGGTCGGCGGTGAAACCGCCGAAATGCCCGGCATGTACCATGGCGATGATTACGATCTCGCCGGCTTCTGCGTCGGCGTCGTCGAGAAGGACGCGATCATCGACGGCAAAAAAACGCGCGCGGGCGACGCGGTCATCGGACTCGCCTCCTCCGGCGCCCATTCGAACGGCTTTTCGCTGATCCGCAAGATCCTGGCCTTGAGCCGCGCGGACCCGCAAGACCTCGTCGACGGCGTCCCGCTGATCGACCGCCTGATGGCGCCGACGCGCATCTACGTCAAGGCGCTGCTAGGCCTCATCGGCCGCATCTCGGTGCATGGGATTGCGCACATCACCGGCGGCGGGCTCGTCGACAATATCCCGCGCGTGATCCCGGGCGGCCTCGAAGTGGTTCTCGAGCGCGCCGCCTGGCCGCGCGACCCACTGTTCGAGTGGCTGCGCAAGAGCGGCAATATCACGGAGGCGGAAATGGCGCGCGTATTCAATTGCGGTATCGGCATGACCGTGCAGGTCGCGGTCGCCGACGCCGACCGGGCGCTCGAGGCGCTGCGCGCGGCCGGCGAAACGGCCGCGGTGATCGGCGAGGTGCGAAGCGGCGCGCGCGGAGTCGTTTTCGCGTGACCGGCGCGGCTATCCGCCGGCCCGTCGTCATCTTGATTTCCGGCCGCGGCAGCAACATGCTCGCGTTGATCGAGCGCAGCCGCGCCGCGGACTCGGCGTACCGCGTCGCCGCCGTGCTGGCCGACAAGCCGGACGCGGCGGGCCTGCGGGCGGCGCGGGATCTTTGCATCCCGACCGAGGCCCTGGCCGCCGCCGGCGAAGGACGCGAAACCTACGATCGGCGGCTCGCCGCGGCGATCGCGCGCCATGCGCCCGCCCTCGTCGTGCTCGCGGGCTTCATGCGCATCCTGTCCGCGCCATTCGTCGAGGAGTTCGCGGGGCGTCTGTTGAACATCCACCCGTCGTTGTTGCCGCAATACCCAGGCCTGCACACGCATCGGCGCGTACTCGCCGCGGGCGACAAGGAGCATGGGGCGACGGTACATTTCGTGACCGCCGCGCTCGCCGCGGGCCCGGCTGTGATCCAGGGCCGGCTCGCGGTCGAGCCGGCGGAGGTAGAGACTCATCTTGCGGCGCGCGTGCAGGCGCTGGAACACGAAATCTACCCGCTCGCGGTGCGCTGGTTCTGCGAAGGCCGGCTTCGCTGCCATGATGGCAAAGCCTGGTTCGACGGCGCCGCGCTCGATCGCCCGATACAACTCGCGGACGCCGATAGGGAGTGACTCGACCAATGTTAAAAGCGATCCTGGCTGCATCGATTGTCGCGGCCGTCGCCATGCAGGCGGCCGGCGCTGCGCCGGCGCCAATCCCCGCCGCGTCCCCGACTCCCGCGCCGCCGGACACCGCCGCCGGCATCGCGCCGTTCGCGGCGCACTTCGTCGCGCAATGGAAGGACATCAACGTGGGCACGAGCGACCTCGAGCTCACGCGTGAGCCCGGCCGCGACCAATATGTCTACACCTGGAATACGCGTGCGCGCGGCATATTCCGCATATTCTACAGTCACGACGTCATGCAGACGAGCGTGTTCGGGCTTCACGGCACGCACATCCGCCCCGAGAAATACCGCGCGCAGGATGGGAACGCGAAAGTGAGCGCCGACTTCGACTGGGAGACAGGCCGCGTCCAAGGCCTGTCCGAAGGCAAGCCGCTCGATCTTGCGCTGCGCGCCGACACGCAGGACGTCATGTCGATCCAAGTCGAGGTCATGCAGGATTTGAAGAACGGCGATCTGCCGCCGATATTCTGGATCTTCGAAACGAATGCGATCAAGGACTTCGAATACACGCGCGCAGGAACGGCGCGTATTCGCACCGAGCTCGGCGAACTCGACACCGTCGTCGTGACGAGCCGCCGCCACGGCGGCGACCGCGTGCTCAGGATGTGGTTCGCGCCTTCCTTGGGCTACGTTCCGGTGCAGGCCTAGCGCACGCGCGGCGGCAAGCTGGAATTCGCGATGCGCATACAGCGGCTGCGGCAATGAAGGCCCGCGCGCCGGCTGCTGCGATTCAAGCCTTCGGCAAGGTTACGCCGCGCTGGCCCTGGTATTTGCCGCCGCGATCGCGATACGAGGTTTCGCATACCTCGTCGGACTCGAAAAACAGCATCTGCGCGACGCCCTCGTTCGCATAGATCTTCGCCGGCAGCGGCGTCGTATTGGAGAACTCCAGCGTCACGTGGCCCTCCCATTCCGGTTCCAACGGCGTGACGTTGACGATGATCCCGCAGCGCGCGTAGGTGGACTTGCCGAGGCATACCGTGAGTACGCTGCGCGGTATGCGGAAAAATTCGACGGTGCTCGCGAGCGCGAACGAATTCGGCGGAATGATGCAGACGGGGCCTTTGAAGTCGACGAAGGATTTCTCGTCGAAGTTCTTCGGGTCGACGATCGTCGAATTGATGTTCGTGAAAATCTTGAACTCATCCGCGCAGCGCACGTCGTAGCCGTAGCTCGACGTGCCGTAGGAGACGATTTTCTCCCCCGCCGCGAGACGCACCTGTTGCGCGCAAAACGGCTCGATCATGCCGCTCTCGGCCGCCATGCGGCGGATCCAGCGGTCGCTCTTGATGCTCATCAGGTCGACTCGACGATGATCTTGGGGAACGCGCGGCTGTAGTCCTTGTTCAGCATCGACAGGCGCGCCGCGGTGCGCCGCGCCATCCGCAGATACGCCCCGGCGGTTGCGCCGCCCTTGTCGGCGACGACCGTGGGCGCGCCGCCGTCGGCGTCCTCGCGAATGCGCACGTCGAGCGGCAGCTCGCCGAGCAAGGCGACGCCGTATTGCTCGGCCATGCGCGCCCCGCCGCCGCTGCCGAACAAATGCTCGACGTGCCCGCATTTGGTGCAAACGTGGACACTCATGTTTTCGACGATCCCGAGCACACGAACTTCCACTTTCTCGAACATTTTCAGTCCCTTGCGCGCATCCAGCAAGGCGATGTCCTGCGGCGTCGTGACGATGACCGCGCCGCTGACCGGTACGCGCTGCGCCAGCGTCAGCTGAATATCGCCGGTGCCGGGCGGCATATCGACGACGAGATAATCGAGTTCACCCCACAAGGTGTCGCCAAGCAGCTGGGTAAGCGCCTGGGTCGCCATCGGGCCGCGCCATACCATCGGCTGTTCTACATCGACCATGAAGCCGATCGACATCACCTCGACGCCGTAGGCGGTCAGCGGCGTCAGGTGCTTGCCGTCGGCGCTCGTCGGCTTCTGCGCCGCAAGACCCATCATCTGCGGCTGGCTCGGGCCGTAAATGTCCGCGTCCAGCAGACCGACTTTTGCGCCTTGGGCGGCCCAGGCGAGCGCCAAATTGGCCGCAGTCGTCGATTTTCCGACACCCCCTTTGCCGGAGGCCACCGCCACGATATTCTTCACCCGGTCCAGCGGCTTCAAGGTCTTTTGGACCGCGTGCGGCGTGATTTCCGCGCGCAGCACGAGATTTAAGCGGGCGCCGCCCAGAACGGCCTCGAGGTGGCCACGGAGGGCCGGCGCAAGCTCATCTTCGTAGTCGGCGCACGGAAACCCGAATTTCAATTCGACGGTAGCGGTCCCGTCCCGGAAGTGGACGGCCGCGACCGCCTTCGCCTCGGCGAGAGTGCAGCCGAGGTAAGGGTCGACATAGGAAGCGAGTGATGCGCGAATCGCGGATTCGGCGGCGGCTTGATTCATAGAGCTTGCGATTGTACCGCAGCCGGCGGATACAAGCGCACGGTATGGCATAATTGTACGGTGGAACGCGAACCCTTCGAATGACCCTCTTTGCAAATTATCGTGCCGATCGGCTCATCGCCGATGTCAGATCGAGCGCCAATCCGGCGAGTCCGGAGGCGCAGAAGGCCCTGGCGAAGCTCCAGGCGCTCGGCCCCAACGCAATCGAACCGATCATCGAGGCGCTGACGAATTCGGACAAGCGCGAGACGGTCGCGTACGTCGAGGTGCTCGCGCAGCTCATCGACGCGAAGACACTCCCCCAAATTCTTAAAACGATGAGCGAGGCGAACGGACGCGCAGTCGCCGCGGTCGCCTGGGCGCTGTCGACGAGCCGCGGCTATCCGCCGAGCGCGCTGCTCGACGCCCTGACCAAATCCTCGATGCCGAAACAGGCGATACTCGACGTGATCTCGGCGCAAAAATCGCGCTTCAGCGTGCGTGAACTGCTGAATGCCGCATACACGCTCGAGCCGAGCGACCGCGGCGGCCTGTTCAAGATCATCGGCGACGTCGTGGACGAGTCCTCGGTCGACGAATTGCTCGCGCGGATCGAGGGCAAGGACCCGGTCGTGCGGCTGCACCTGATCAACGTGCTCGCGAAATTCAACATCCCCAAGGTCAAGGACGCGCTGCAGACCCAGCTCAAGGACCAAAGCAAGTTCATCCGCTCCGCGGCGCTGTCGGCGCTCGCGCGCATGGACGGCCCGTTCGACATCACGCTGCTCTGCGGCATGCTGCGCGACCCGGAAATCGAAGTGCAGAACAAGGCCGTCGACGTCGTCGTGCGCGCAAACCACCCGGAAACGATCAAATACCTCATCGACGTCCTGAAGTACGAGAACGAGTACGCGCGCCGGGCCGCGGTCGAGGTCTTGAACGAGGTCGGCACATCGAAGTCGGTCAAATACCTTCTGGAAGTGATCGCCGACAGCGACTGGTGGGTACGCACGCGCGCCGCCGACGCGCTCGGCAAGATCGGCGGCCCGCGGGTCGTCGACGCGGTGCTCGAATTGATAAAGGACGACAACCAGGACATCCGCCGCGCCGCGATCGAAATCCTCAATCAAACCAAGGACGAACGCGCGGTCGCGCAATTGATCGAGGCGACCAGGGATCCCGATTGGTGGGTCAGCGAGCGCGCCGTGGACGCGCTTGCCGAGATCGGCAGCACGAAGGCCGTGCCGCGCTTGGTCGAAATGCTCGGCGCCGGCGAAGCCAAGAGCCTCCCGACCGTGATCCGCGCGATCGGCAAAGTCGGCGATGCCAAGAACATCGAACAGGTGCTGCCGATGCTGCAGCGGTCGGAAACCGAGGTCAGGACCGAAGCGGTCGCGGCGCTCGTGAAGCTCGCCGACGAGCGGCGCGCGAACACGGTGCGCGTGCGGCTGCAGGCGGCCGGCGCCGTCGGCGAGACGACGATGAAGGCGGCCGTCGAGCGCGCGGTGCAGGAACTCGACAACCGCTTCTCCACACAGCAGATCGCGGCCAACCAGCGCGCCGCGAAGATGCAGGAGCCGGCGAAAACCCTGCTCATCGAGAACCAGGAGATATCGAGCATCGTCAGAGCGCAGGAGGCGCTGTCCTCGAGGCTCGACATCGCGACCTTGACGCCCGGCGACATCCTCGAAGGACGCTACAAATACATCGAGAAGATCGGCAAAGGCGCGTTCGGCACGGTCCTGCTGATGGAGGACACGATCGTCGAGGAGCGCCTGATCCTGAAGTTCCTCAACCCCAACGTCTCCACAGACGAGGAGATGATGAAGCGTTTCGTGCACGAACTGCGCTATAGCCGCAAAATCACGCATAAAAACGTCATCCGTATTTACGATTTCCTGTACATCCGCGGCAACTACGCCATCTCGATGGAGTATTTTCCGTCGCATACGCTGGGCGGCGAAATCGTCAACGAAAAACCGGTGGAGCTGAAGCGCGCGATCAAATTCGGCATCGACATTGCGACCGGCATGGCGGTAGCGCACCAGGCGGGCATCGTCCACCGCGACTTGAAGCCCGCCAACGTCCTGATCGACGACGAGGGTCTGCTCAAGATCGTCGACTTCGGCGTGGCGGCGGCGCAGAGTCAGGGCGACACGCAGCTGACCAAGACGGGCTATGTGATCGGCTCGCCGAAATACATGGCGCCGGAGCAAATCCTCGGCAAGAAGGTCGACATCATGGCCGACATCTACAGCCTCGGCGTGATTCTCTACGAAATGTTCTGCGGCGTGCCGCCCTACACGCGCGGCGACCATATGTCCGTGATGTACCAGCACGTCCAGGGCAAGGCCCGCCAGCCGATCGAAATCAACAAGGATCTGCCGCCCGCGCTCAACGATCTCGTCCAGAAGTGCATGGCGCTCGATAAAACCAAGCGCATCCAGACGATGGAGGAACTGCGCGCCGCCCTCGAAATGTTCGCATAGGAAGCGCGTCCGGGCGCGAGTCGACGCGCCGCGGAACTTGACTCAACTCACGTTTATCGGCGCTGCCGACGCCAAAAACTCGAAAAACGAAGCGGTTGCGGGTAGCCTTGGGGCGACTTATGGCTAGAATCGACGCGTTCTTGAAACTCGGCCTCGCGCAAGGCTGCTCCGATCTGCACCTGGCGGTCGGCGTACCGCCGATGCTGCGCATGCACGGTGATCTCATGCCGATCAAGTTCCGCGAATTGGGGGACGCCGAACTCGAAGGCTACATCGCCGAGGTTCTGACCCAGTCCCAGCTCGCCCACCTGCAACGCGGCAACGATCTCGACTTTTCCTACGTGTCGAGCGAAGGCGGCCGGTTTCGCGTCAACGTCTTCCGCAAGGAATCCGGCATCGGCGCCGCGTTCCGCTCGATCCCGCTGAAAATGCCGACTATCGACCAGTTGGGCTTGCCGCCGATCGTGCGCAAGCTCTGCGACCATCACCAGGGCATGATCTTGGTCACCGGTTCCACGGGCACCGGCAAGTCGACGACGCTCGCCGCGATGATCGACTATCTGAATCAAACGCGTGCGCTGAACATCATCAGCCTCGAAGACCCGATCGAGTTCGTCCACCGCAGCAAGACGAGCCAGGTCATCCAGCGCGAACTCGGCACGCATCTGCCGTCGTTTGCCGAGGGCGTGCGCGCGGCAATGCGCGAGGACCCGGATGTCATTCTCGTCGGCGAGCTGCGCGACGCGGAGACGATATCGATGGCCATGACCGCCGCCGAGACCGGCCACTTGGTGCTCGGCACGCTGCACACGACGAGCGCGACCAAGACGATCGACCGCGTCATCGATGCGCTGCCGACCGATGAGCGCGAACAGACGAAGAGCTTCCTGTCGCAAAGCCTGATCGCCGTGATCACCCAGGTGCTCGTGAAGAGCCCCGACCAGCGTGCGCGACGCGCGATTTGCGAGGTGATGGTCGTCACCAAGGCCATCGCCAAACTGATCATGACCGACCAGACGCACCAGATTCCGAGCCAGCTGCAGATGGGCAGAGACTACGGCATGCAGCTGATGGACCAGGCGCTGATCGCGGCGATCAACGCCAAGGAGGTCGATCCCGACGACGCCTACGGCTACGCGCTCGACAAGCGTCAGTTCCAGCGCTTCACGACCGAGATCGCGAACATTTCGAAGCCCCAAGAGCCCACCGCCGCCAGTTGAGACCACCGTGCCCGCCATCGACAGCTACTTGACGCGACTGCTGGAACGCCAGGGCTCGGATCTGCACTTCCTCGCCGGCGACCCGGCGCGCATTCGCCAGTACGGGCAGCTGCAGGCTCTGGCGCCCGAGCCGCTGGAAGCCGAGATGGTCAAGAAGACGCTGTACGAAATCATGCCGCAGCTCGCGCTGAAGCGCTTCGAGGCGAAGGATGGCACCGATTTCGCGTACAGCATGCCGGGCATCGCGCGCTTTCGCGTCAACGTGATGCGCCATTTGAACGGCATGGGCGGGGTCTTCCGCGCGATCCCCTCGGCCGCGAGCACGATGGACGAACTCGACCTGCCGCCGGCGGTGAGGACCCTCGGCAACGCGAACAACGGCCTGATTCTCGTGACGGGAAAGACGGGGTCCGGCAAATCGACGACGCTCGCCGCGATGATCGACGATCTGAATACCCGCATCAAAGGCCACATCCTGACGATCGAGGATCCGATCGAGTTCGTGCACCGGCGCAAGAATTGCCTGATCAGCCAGCGCGAAATCGGCGTTCACGCGCCGTCGTTCGCCGCCGCCCTGCATTCGGCCCTGCGTGAAGATCCGGACGTGATACTCGTCGGCGAGTTGCGCGACCTGGAGACGATGAGCATCGCCGTGACGGCGGCCGAGATGGGTATCCTAGTCATGGGCACGCTGCACACCAACGGCGCGGCCGCGACGGTGGACCGCATGGTAAACGCCTTCCCGGCCGACAAACAGTCGCACGTGCGCACGATGCTGTCGACCTCCTTGCGCGGCGTCGTCTCCCAGCAGCTGATCCCGCGCGCCGACAAACAGGGTCGCCTCGCCGCGCTCGAAATCCTGATCAATACGCCGGCGGTCGCCAATCTGATCCGCCAGGGAAAGATGGATCAGCTGGAAAATGCGATGCAGAGCGGCTCGACCTACGGCATGCGCACGATGGACTCGGCGATTCAGGCTCTGCTCGATCAGGGCCTGATCACCGGCAACGACGCGTACAAGAAGGCGATCAACAAGGCCCGGTTCGAGCAACACAAGGAAGCCATCTAAAGGCTCGCGCGCGACCCCTCGAGGCGCCCGCGTCCGCCCGCCGGGCGGCGCGCGTGGCATAATTTGCGGCTATGAGCCCAAAACGCCGGATTCTCGTCACCAGCGCCCTGCCGTACGCGAACGGCCCGATCCACTTGGGCCACACGCTCGAGGCCGTGCAAACGGACATTTGGGTGCGATTTCACAAGCTCCGCGGGCATGAATGCCTCTACGTCTGCGCGGACGACACCCACGGCACGCCGATCATGCTGAAGGCGCAGGCCGACGGACTCAGCCCCGAGCGGCTGATCGCCCAAGTGCACGTCGAGCATGCGCGCGACTTGGCCGACATGTTGATCGGCCTCGACAACTTCGGCTCGACGCACGACGCCGAGAACGGGGCGATCTGCGCGCGCATGTATCGCGGCCTCGATGCGGCCGGCTACATCGTCAAGCGGACGATTCGCCAAGCCTACGATCTTAAGGCGAACATGTTCCTGCCCGACCGCTACGTCAAGGGGACCTGCCCGAACTGCGGCGCGCCCGACCAATACGGGGACAGCTGCGAAGTCTGCGGCGCGACCTACAGCCCCGTGGACCTCAAGAACCCGGTTTCCGCGATCAGCGGCACGGCTCCGGTCGAGCGCGATTCGGAGCACTATTTCTTTCGCCTGAGTGCGTTCGAGGACCGGCTGAAGTCCTGGATCAAGAGCGGCGCGGTTCAGCAAAGCGTCGCGCACAAGCTCGACGAATGGTTCTCCCAGGGACTCAAGGACTGGGACATCTCGCGCGATGCGCCGTATTTCGGCTTCGAGATTCCGGGCGCGCCCGGGAAATATTTCTACGTGTGGTTCGATGCGCCGATAGGCTACCTCGCGAGCTTTGCACAGCTGTGCGCGCGCACTGCCTTGCGCTTCGAGGATTTTTTTGCGGCCGACTCCTCCGTCGAGCTCCACCACTTCATCGGCAAGGACATTTTGTATTTCCACGCGCTGTTCTGGCCGGCCGTCCTCGAGGGCGCCGGAATGCGCAGGCCGACAGGCGTCCACGCCCACGGCTTTCTGACGATCAACGGCCAGAAAATGTCGAAGTCGCGCGGAACCTTCATCACCACGCGCCGCTATCTCGAGAGTTTCCCGCCCGAATACCTGCGCTATTACTACGCCGCGAAGCTCGGCCCGGGAATCGACGATCTGGACTTGAATCTCGAGGAGTTCGCGACGCGCCTGAACTCCGACATCGTCGGCAAGCTCGTCAACATCGCGAGCCGCTGCGCGGGGTTCATCGGCAAAACCGCGGGCGGCCGGCTCGCCGATGCGCTGCCGGAACCGGAACTGTTCGCCGCCTTCGCCGCCGCCGCCGGCACTATAGCCGCAGCGTACGAGGGCCGGGACTATGCAGCCGCGGTCCGCGAGATCATGGCGCTCGCCGATCGCGCGAATCAATACATCGACCAGCGCAAGCCATGGCTGCTCGCGAAGCAAGCCGAGCGCGCGTCCGAAGTGCAGGGCGTCTGCACGCAGGGACTGAACCTGTTCCGCACGTTGATGATCTATTTGAAGCCCGTGCTACCGGCGATGGCGGCGAAGGCCGAACATTTCTTTCAGGAGCCGGACTGGACTTGGGAGCACGCGGCGGCGCCGCGCCTCGGCGCGCCGATCCGGCCTTACGAGCCGCTCGCGCTGCGCCTGGATCCCGCCGCGGTCGCGCGGCTGGTCGAGCCCGCGGCTGCGGCGGCACCTGCGGCACCTGCGAATTCCGCGACGCCGGCGGCGGCCGCACCGGTGTCGATCGATGAATTCATGCGCATCGATCTTCGCATCGCGAAGATACTCGCCGCCGAGTTCGTCGAGGGCGCCGACAAGTTATTGAAATTGCGCGTCGATGTCGGCGATCTCGGCGAGCGCGATGTGTTTGCCGGCATCCGCGCCGCTTATACGCCCGCTGATCTGGTCGGTCGGCTGACCGTCGTCGTCGCGAATCTCGCAGCGCGCAAGATGCGCTTCGGCGTATCGCAAGGCATGGTGCTCGCGGCGGGCCCCGGCGGCCGGGATGTGTTCCTGTTGTCGCCCGACGCCGGCGCGGCGCCGGGCATGCGCGTCAAGTGAGATGAACTCCATGTCCGCGTCGGCTGCGGCCGAGCAAATCGACGCGCTCCTGCCGCAGACCCAGTGCACGCGCTGCGGCTACGCCGGTTGTGCGCCGTACGCGGCGGCGATCGCAGCGGACCAAGCCGACATCGATCGATGCCCGCCGGGCGGAGCCGCGACCATCGAGGCGCTCGCGCTCCTGCTTGGCCGCGAGGTCAAGCCGCTGGATCCGCAATGCGGCGCCGAGGGACCGGCCCGCGTCGCCTTCATCGACGAGAGTCGCTGTATCGGCTGCGCCAAATGCCTCGCACCGTGCCCCGTCGATGCGATCGTCGGCGCCGCGAAATACCTGCATACCGTGTTGAGCGAGCGCTGCACGGGCTGCGACCTATGCATCGCACCCTGCCCCGTCGATTGCATCGAGATGCGCCCGGCCCCGGCGGGCCGGCGCGCGAACGACGCCGCCCTCAACCGCGCGCGTTTCGCCGCGCACGCGCGCCGGCTTGCGCGGCGCGCCGAGGAAAGACGGCGCGGGATCGCCGCGCACAAGGCGGCGGCGCCGCGCCCGCCGGCGCTACGCATGACCGGGCCTTGAGCAATGAACGCCGCGAAGCGCCGGACGATCTTCACGCGGTTGCGCACGGCGGATCCGGCGCCGCGCACCGAGCTCAACTACGCGACGCCGTTCGAACTGCTGGTCGCGGTGATATTGTCCGCGCAGGCGACCGACAAGAGCGTCAACAAGGCGACCGCGCGCCTGTTCGCGGACGCGAATACACCGGCGGCCATCCTCGCGCTCGGGGTTGCGGGACTCTCGCGCTATGTCCGATCGATCGGCCTGTACAACAGCAAGGCCAAGAACATCATCGCGACCTGCCGCAATTTGCTCGAACGGCACGGCGGCGCCGTGCCGAAGGATCGGGAGGCGCTCGAGCGGCTCCCGGGTGTCGGCCGCAAGACCGCGAACGTCGTGTTGAACACAGCGTTCGGCGAACCGACGATCGCGGTCGACACGCACATTTTTCGCGTCGCCAACCGCACCGGGCTCGCGCCCGGCAAGACGCCGCGCGCGGTCGAGGATAAGCTCATGAAAGTCGTGCCGGAGGAATTTCTGCGCGATGCGCATCATTGGCTGATCCTGCACGGCCGCTACGTCTGCAAGGCGCGCACGCCCAACTGCCCGGAATGCATCATCCGCGATCTATGTGAATACCGCGGCAAGACGCGGCGAGAGCAAGCATGAGTTCGCTTCCCGGCGGCTATTCGCGCGACCAGCTGCGCCGCGCATACGCGGACGCCTGGGAGAAGCAGCGCGCGCGCGCGCCGCTGACGTCGACCGAGGCGATGATCGCGGACGTGATCGGACTCCATCCTGAATACCACCCCGTCGTCACGGACGCGGAGGCGGCGCTCTCATACGAACCCGGCGCCGCGGGCGGCCGGGAGAATCCTTTCCTCCACATGGGATTGCACCTCGCGGTGCGCGAACAGCTCGCGATAGACCGGCCGCCCGGCGTGCGCGACTTGCACCGCGCACTGGCCGCCGAATACGGCGATGCCCACACGGCCGAGCACGTGCTGATGCAGGCTCTCGGCGAGACCCTCTGGGAGGCGCAAAGGCGCGGGGCGGCGGCCGACGAACAGCAATATCTTGCGCTGGCGCGGCGCAGCCTTGGGCGAAAGTCCCCGCAATCCCGATGACCGTCAGCGCTTCGGGATATAAAGGTCGGTCAGCGTCCCTTCGAACGCTTCGGCGGACATGGCGACCGTCTCCGCAAGCGTCGGGTGCGCATGCACCGTGAGGCCGATATCGGCGGCATCCGCGCCCAGCTCTATGGCGAGCCCGATTTCTGCGACCAACTCGCCGGCGTTCGTGCCGACGACACCGCCGCCGATAACGCGGCGCGTCGCCTTGTCGAACAGCAGTTTCGTGAAGCCTTCGTCCCGGTTGATCGCGAGCGAGCGGCCGCTCGCGGCCCACGGAAACGTTCCCTTGCCGTATTCGATGCCGCGCGCTTTCGCTTCGGTCTCGGTCACGCCGACCCAGGCGATTTCCGGATCCGTATAGGCGACTGACGGAATGCAGCGCGCATCGAACGAGGCCTTGTGGCCGGCGGCGACTTCCGCGGCTACTTTAGCTTCGTGCGTCGCCTTGTGCGCGAGCATCGGCGGGCCCACGATGTCGCCAACGGCGAAAATATGCGGCACGTTGGTGCGCATTTGCCTGTCGACCGCGATGATCCCGCGCGCATCGACCGCGACGCCGGCGGCAGCGGCATCGATCGCCTGCCCGTTCGCGCGCCGGCCGACCGCGACCAGAACGCGGGCGAAGTCCTGCGGCTCGGGCGCGCCCGGCCCGTCGAAGCTCGCGCGCAGGCCGTCCGCGCGCGCCTCGAGCCGCGCGACTTTCGTGCCGAGCAAGATGCGCTCATAGCGCTTTTCGATCCGCTTTTGCAGCGGCCGAACGAGATCCGGGTCGGCGCCCGGCATCAGGCCGCCGGACAGCTCGACGACGCTCACGCGCGCGCCCAGCGCGTCGTAGACGCAAGCCATTTCGAGGCCGATGATACCGCCGCCGACGACCAACAGACGCCCGACTCCCGCCGGCAATTCGAGCGCCCCGCTCGAATCGAGCACGCGCGGATCGTCGGGCAGGCCCGGCAAGCGCACCGACTCGGAACCCGCGGCGATGATGCATTGCTTGAACTCGAGACGGCGCACGCCTTCGGGCGAATCGACCGCAAGCGCGTAGGGACCCACGAATTTCGCGGCGCCGCGCACGACGTTCACCTTGCGCTGCCGCGCGAGCGCCGCGAGCCCGCCGGAGAGTTTGCCGACGACGCGACCCTTCCATGCGCGCAAGCGCTCGAGATCGATCTGCGGCGCACCGAAGACGATCCCGCAGGCGGCCATCGATGCGGCCTCTTCGACGACTTTCGCCGCATGCAGCAGCGCTTTGGAGGGGATGCAGCCCACGTTCAGGCAAACCCCGCCGAGGACCGGCCAGCGCTCGATCAAGGTCACCGATAGGCCGAGATCCGCCGCGCGAAAGGCCGCCGTATAGCCGCCGGGACCGGCGCCGATCACGACCAGGTCGAGCGCACCGATCGGCGGCGGCGACGCCGCCTTGGCGGTGGTGTCCTCGACGATGCTCACTGCAGGGCCCGCACGTCGCCGAGAACCTTCGTCAGGTATACGGCGAAGCGCGCGGCCGCCGCGCCGTCGATTACGCGGTGATCGTAGGACAGCGACAGCGGCAGCGTCAGGCGCGGCACGAACGCGCCGTTCTCGTACACCGGCTTGTACGCGGAGCGCGATAGACCGAGTATCGCGACTTCCGGAGCGTTGATGATCGGCGTGAACGCGGTGCCGCCGATGCCGCCGAGGCTCGATATCGTGAAACTGCCGCCCTGCATTTCCGCAGCCGTCAATTTTCCGGCGCGCGCCTTATCGGACAGGGCCGCGAGCGCGCGCGCGATGTCGAACACGTTCATTCGGTCGGCGTCGCGAATCACCGGGACGACGAGGCCGTTCGGCGTGTCGGCCGCGAAGCCGATATGATAATATTTCTTCAATACGAGATTTTCGCCGCCGGCGTCGAGCGACGCGTTGAAGCGCGGAAAATCCTTCAACGCGAGCACGCAGGCTTTCACGACGAAGGCGAGCATGGTGAGCCGCACGCCTTCCTGCGCCGCCTTGCCTTTCAGCTGCGCGCGCGCGGCCTCCAATTCGGTGATATCGGCGTCTTCATGCTGAGTGACGTGCGGTAGATTGATCCAGCTCGCCTGCAGGCGCGCGCCGGAGATCTTCTGGATGCGCGACAGCGGCTCTACAACGACCGCGCCGAATTTCGCAAAATCGACTTGCGGCACCTTCGGCAGGGCCGCGGGCGCGGCCGGCGCCGGGCTCGTCAACAGCTTCTTGACGTGCGCCTTGACGTCGTCGGCCGTGATGCGGCCTTTCGTGCCGGAGCCTGCGATGCGGCTCAAGTCGACGCCGAGCTCGCGTGCGAACTTGCGTACCGACGGACTCGCGTGCGCCGTCGAGAAGCCC
>DAIDVO010000045.1 GCA_027456085.1 Steroidobacteraceae bacterium
GCGGCCCCCGCTCCGCGATCAGCGCCGTCTTGCCGCCGGGTGCGGCACAAGCATCCAGCACGCGATCGCCGGGGCGAAGATCCAAGGCAAACGCGACCAGTTGCGCCCCCAAATCCTGGACGGACACGATACCCTGCGCAAACCCGGGCAAATCCGCAACGTCGCACGGCTGGTCGAGAACCACGGCGTACGGCACGCGCGGCTGCGCGCGCGCGCCGATGCCAGCCGCGCGCAAACGCTCGACGTACAGGTCCCCCGTCGACCGCCGCGAGTCGACGCGCAACCACATCGGCGCCTGCGAATCGATGGCCGCCAACACTCGGGGCCAGTGCGCGGGCCAGTCGGTGCGCGCGAGGCGCGCGAGCCACGGCGGAGCCGCGTGGCGCGCCGCCGGGTCCGCTGCGGTATGCTGGTCGATCGCCGCGCGCTCGCGCAGATATCGGCGCAGCACGGCATTGACGAATCCGCCCGCGCGCGCGGCAACTTCGCGCTTCGCGGTGTTGACGGCGGCATCGACGATCGCGTAGGCGGGGCTGCGCGCATCCTCCAATTCGAACAAGGCCACCGACAGCAGCGCGCGCACCAACGCATCGAGCGAACCGACCGGCTTCGACATCAGGCGTCTCAGGATCGCCTCGTGCCGGTAATAGCCGCGCACCGCGCCGTAACCCAAGGAGCGAACCTGCGGCCCAAGCTCCGGCCCCGACGCTCGCAGCGCATCGGCGACAGCGACATCGAGCGTCACGCCGTCCGAGAGAACCCGCGCGACCGCCCGGGCGGCCACCATTCGTGCATCGGCCGACGCCTTCATGGATTCGAGAAAGCCGCGCCGCCGAGCGGCTCCGCGTTCGCGAACGCTTCCGCGGACACCGCCCTGCGGCCCGGGAGCTGCACCATCGTGATGCGCGTGACCCCGCGCCCGCAGGCGACGTCGACGCCCTCCTTCGACACGGCGACGACCGTTCCGGGTGCGGCCCCGGCGGCGCACGCCGACGGCGGCGCGACCTCGGCGCCCCAAATGCGCAATTGCCGCCCGCGCAACCGGGTCTCGGCAACCGGCCACGGATTGAAAGCGCGCACCTGGCGCACGATCGAATCGGCATCCAAGCGCCAATCGATGGGCGCTTCGGACTTTTCTATTTTGGCGGCGTAGCAGACGCCATCCGCCGGCTGCGGCATCTCGACGGCCGTGCCGCCGGCGAGGGCATCCAGCGTTTCACACAGCAGCGCGGCGCCGACCGCGGCCAGCCGGTCGTGCAGCGTTGCGGCGGTATCGCAAGGATCGATCGTTACGCGACGGACCGCGAGCACGGGCCCGGTATCGAGCCCCGACTCCATACGCATGATCGACACGCCGGTCACCGGATCGCCGGCCTGAAGCGCACGCTGGATCGGCGCCGCTCCACGCCAGCGCGGCAACAGGGAAGCATGCAGATTGAAGCATCCGAGTCTCGGCGCAGCGAGGGCCGCAGGCGGCAAAATGAGACCGTAGGCGACGACGATCAGCGCATCGACGCGGATGTGGCGCAACAGATCGACCGCGGCCGCGCACTTGAAACTCGTGGGCTGGTGCACGGCCAACTTGAGCGCGAGGGCGCGCGCCTTGACGGCGCCCGGCTGCACTTGGCGGCCGCGGCCCGCCGGTCGGTCGGCCTGGGTGAACACCGCCGCGATTTCGTGCCCTGCCGCATGCAGCGCATCGAGCGCCGGCAGCGCGAACGGCGGCGTACCGGCGAACGCCAGCCGCAGTGCTCTTGATGCGTGGTTCAAGGCCCTAAAGAGCCCGCGCGGCCACGCGACTCTCGCTTCCCGATGAGCGCTGCCGCCGCTCCTTTTCCAGGCGCCGACGGATCAACTGGCGCTTCAACTCGGACAGGTAATCGACGAACAACTTGCCGTCCAAGTGGTCCATTTCATGCTGGACGCAGATCGCGGCCAGACCTTGCGCGTCCATCTCGAACGTCCTGCCGTCCCGGTCTTGAGCGCGGACGCGAACATTCGTCGCGCGATTGACGTTCGCGTAGATTCCCGGGAGCGACAAGCACCCTTCCTCGTGCACGCAATCGCCTTCCCGCGCGACGATTTCCGGGTTGATCAGCACGACCGGCCGATCACGCTGTTCGCTGACGTCGAACACCAGCAGGCGCTTGTGGACATCGACCTGGGTCGCCGCGAGGCCGATGCCGTTGGAAGCGTACATCGTTTCCAACATATCGTCGGCAAAACGCCGGATCTGGGCGTCGACGACGGCAACGCGCGCCGCCTTGGTTCTGAGCCGCGGGTCCGGATACTCCAGAATTACTAGCTTTGGCATGGACGTTATGAGAGCAATATCGTGTTTTTGGCTCAAGAATGTTGCTAAAGTTCCGCCACTGCTTAACTTAATTCGAGTCAGTGCGGCGGGCAGCAAGTATACCAGCCGGCCCATCGCCGCAGAGACCGGTGAGCCAAGGGAGCAACGCTAATGCAGGCGCAGAGGATCCGGCCTATGTTGATTGGACGCCATCGGGTTATGGCATTGATTCTTTCGGTTGGACTGGTGGCGGGCTGCCGCTCTGAACGTCCGCTCAGCGAGCGCGCGCCAGAGGCCGGCGGGACCGCGGATACCGCGCAAGCAGCAGCGGCGCCGGCCTCCACGAGCACCGATCAGGGATCGGCGATGCCGGCACCCGCCGCTGCGGATGCGGCTGCGGGCCCCGCAGCGACCGCTCCGGCAGGTGAAGTCGCGCTCGCGCCGAGTGCACCGGACCATTACGTCGTCAAGCGCGGAGATACGTTGTGGGGAATCGCCAAGGTGTTCCTGCGCGACCCGTGGCACTGGCCCGAAATCTGGCAGGTGAACCCGCAAATCCATAATCCGCATCTGATCTACCCCGGCGACACCTTGCGCCTGGTCTATATCGAGGGGCATCCGCAACTCGTATTGCAACGCGGCGCCGAGATGCGGCGCGGCGGCGAGGTGCGCCTGGAACCTCGGGTCCGCAGCGAGCCGCTCGAAGCCGCCGTGACGACGATTCCTTACGAGACGGTTGCCGCGTTCATGTCGAAGCCTTCCGTTTTGTCGGCCGAAGACATCGAGCGCGCCGCCTACCTGTTGGCGTCGCTGAACAATCACGCGGCGATCGCCGAAGGCAACACGATTTATGCGCGCGGCTTCAAGAAGCCGCCTGAAGTCGGCATGACCTACAATGTCGTACGTGTCGGCGATCCGCTGCGCGATCCGGATACCCACAAAATCCTCGGCTACGACGGCATTCTCGCGGGCCTGGCGCGCGTGACGCGCAGCGGCGACCCCGCGACCCTGGTCATGACCGAATCCACGCAGGAAGCCGAGCCCGGCGACAAAGTGATGCCGAGCCGAGCGGACCTGCCGCTCGATTTCATCCCGAGTGCGCCGCAGCACAAGATCGCCGGCCGCATCATGGCGGTCAGGGACGGCGTGACGATGATCGGACAGTATGAAGTCGTCGTCATCGACCGCGGCGCGCGCGACGGCCTCGCCGCCGGTAATGTGCTCGCGGTTTATAAGGCGGGCGAAGTCGTCCGCGACAACGAGAAGGGCGGATTCCTGCAGGGCACGACGAAGTTCCTTGCGCCGAAGGTGCGTCTGCCCGATGAACGGTCGGGGACTTTCATGGTCTTCAAGACCTTCGACCACATCAGCTACGGCCTGATCATGGAAGCCGAGAACATCATCAGAGTCGGCGATCGCGTAGAAAATCCCTGATAAAAGGCGCGGCCGGCGTCAATCTGTGCATTGACGCCGCGCCGGCGGCGTTCAGGCGACCTGCCGATCGGCGATAATGCCGGCCATGCCGCCATCCGATGATCGATTGGCGTGGGCGACGCTCGCGCGCACACCGGGCCTCGACCTACCGCAATTGTCGGCTGCGCTCGAAACGCTTGGGGACGCGGCCGGCGTTTTGAGCGCACCGGATCATCTGCGCGCGCGTTTCTGCAAAGCGCGGCGGCCGCGGCCACCGATGCGCAACGCCGATGGCTCGACGAGCGCAACGATGATCTCGTGCCGTTTTGCGACCCCCGATTTCCGCAACTGCTGCTTCGGGCCCGTGACTGTCCGATCGCGATCTATGTCGCCGGGAGCGTCGAAGTCCTAAGCGACCCGCAGCTTTCGATCGTCGGCAGCCGCAATCCCAGCAAGGGCGGCGAGGAGAATGCGTTCGCCTTCGCGAAACACCTGGCGCGCCAGGGACTTACGATCACGAGCGGGCTGGCCGTCGGCATCGACACCGCGGCGCATCGCGGCGCGCTCGCCGGCGGCGGGCCGACGGTCGCCGTTCTCGGGACCGGGATCGATGTGACCTATCCGCCGGGCAATCGCGAGCTTGCCGAGCAAATCGCGAAGCACGGGGCCCTGATCAGCGAATTCGCGCCGGGGACAAGCGCACGACGCGAAAACTTTCCGCGGCGCAATCGCATCATCGCCGCCTTGGCGCTCGGCACCCTGGTCGTCGAGGCCGCAAGGCAAAGCGGCTCCTTGATCACCGCGCGCCTTGCCGGCGAGTACGGCCGGGAGGTGTTCGCCATACCCGGTTCGATCCACAATCCGCTGGCGCGGGGCTGCCATCAACTGATCCGCCAAGGCGCGAAATTGACCGAAACGGCCGATGACATATTGACCGAACTGGACTTTGCCGGGCATTTTGCAGCCGATTCGTCCCGTTCCGCAGGGCACCGAACGGAGCCCCGGCCGGCGCCGGGAATGGACAAGGATCACAAAATCTTGTTAGATGCGCTCGGCTTTGACCCGACGGACCTCGATACGCTGATCGTCCGAACCGGCTTCAAAGCCGATGCCGTGTCCTCGATGATGCTAATCCTCGAGCTCGAAGGCTACGTTCAGGCCGCCCCGGGGGGCCGATACTCACGAGTTGCCAGGAGCCCATGAGGTGAAAGATAACGTTCTCGATTTGCTGATCTACCTTTTCGAGAATTACATGAGCGCGGACGACGAGCCCCGCCCCGATCGCGGCACGCTGAAGACGGAACTGGACAGGGCCGGATTCACGGAACCGGATATCGAACGGGCACTCGAGTGGCTCGACGGGCTGTCCGGCGAGCAATTGGGCAAAGTCGCCGAGGCGACGGCGCGCGCGGTGCGCGTGTTCAACGGCCACGAGCTGCTGCGCCTGGACACGGACGTGCGCGGATATTTGATGTATCTGGAAAACTTACGAATATTGTCCGCAGCGCAGCGCGAGCTCGTCATCGACCGGCTGATGGCGCTGGACGCAGACGAGATCGACATAGAACAGGTCAAGTGGGTGGTCTTGATGGTGCTGTTCAGCCAGCCCGGACAAGAATCGGCTTACGCGCAAATGGAAGACCTGGTCTTCGAAGAGCGCGGCGACGCGCTGCATTAGATCGCTTTGAGCAGCAATCTCGTCATCGTCGAATCGCCGGCCAAGGCGAAGACCATCAAGAAGTACCTCGGCAAAGACTTCGAGGTGCTCGCATCCTATGGTCACGTGCGCGACCTCGTGCCCAAAGAGGGCGCGGTCGACACGGAACACCGGTTCGCGATGAAGTATCAAATCGTCGAACGCAACCAGAAACACGTCGACGCCATTTCCAAGGCCGTCAAGAAGGCGGACGCCCTCTATCTCGCGACCGACCCCGACCGCGAGGGAGAGGCAATCTCGTGGCACTTGTACGAATTGCTGAAAGCCAAGGGCGATTTGAAGGGCAAGCGCGTGGAACGGGTCGTCTTCTACGAAATGACGAAGAACGCCGTCCGCGCAGCGATGGCTCAGCCACGCGAGCTGTCGGTCGATTTGGTCAATGCGCAACAGGCCAGGCGCGCGCTCGATTTTCTGGTGGGGTTCAATCTGTCGCCGCTGCTGTGGAAGAAAGTGCGCCCAGGGCTTTCCGCCGGCCGCGTGCAGAGTCCGGCGCTGCGCATGATCTGCGAGCGCGAGGATGAAATAGCCGCATTCGTCGCTCGCGAATATTGGACGATCGACGCCGAATTGGAGCATTCCGGGCAGGGGTTCCCGGGCAGGCTCGTGGAATACGCCGGCGCCAAGGTGGAACAGTTCACCTTCACGAGCGAAGCCGAGGCGCGCGCAGCCGAGCGCGCGCTCGGGGAAGCCGCTGGCGGCGAGCTCACCGTGCAAAGCGTCGACCGCAAACAGCGCCGCCGCAATCCGGCGCCGCCGTTCACGACGTCGACCTTGCAGCAGGAGGCGGCGCGCAAGCTCGGCTTCAGCGCACAGAAAACGATGCGCGTCGCGCAGCAGCTGTACGAAGGCGTCGACATCGGCGAAGGCGCAGTCGGCTTGATCACCTATATGCGCACCGACTCGCTGAACCTCGCGCAGGAGGCGGTCGCGCAAATTCGCGACGTCATCGTAGAACTATACGGCTCCGAGGGGCTTTCCGACGGCCCGCGCGTTTACCGCACCAAATCGAAGAACGCACAGGAGGCGCACGAGGCGATCCGTCCCACCTCCGCGGCGATTTTGCCGGGCGATATCGAGGGGAAACTCGACGCCGACCAACATCGGCTGTACGCATTGGTCTGGAAGCGCACCGTGGCGTGCCAAATGGCGCCGGCCGTGTTCGATACGGTCGCCGTCGAGATGCTCGCCGGCGACCAGGCTCCGCGGCGCCACGTGCTGCGCGCGAACGGCTCCACGCTCGTCAAGCCCGGATACATCTCCGTTTACCAGGAAGGCATGGACGATGCCGTGCAGGACGATTCGGATCACGTCCTGCCGCCGATGGCCGAAGGCGACCGCGTGAAATTGCGCGCGGTGCTGCCTGCGCAGCATTTCACCGAACCGCCGCCGCGCTTTTCCGAGGCGTCGCTCGTCAAGGCGCTCGAGGAATACGGCATCGGCCGGCCGTCGACCTATGCCTCGATCATTTCCACGCTGCGCGACCGGAATTACGTCGAAATCGAGAATCGGCGCTTTACCGCGACCGACATCGGCAAGATCGTCAGCCGCTTTCTGACGCAGTATTTCACGACTTACGTCGACTACGACTTCACCGCGAAGATGGAAGATTCGCTCGACGCGGTCGCGTCCGGCGAGCAAGAGTGGGTGCCGCTGCTCGAGCGGTTTTGGAAGCCGTTCATCGAATTGGTGAACCGGACCGAGAAGTCCGTGAGCCGCGAGGAGGTCGCTCAGGCGCGCGATCTCGGCAAGGATCCCGTGAGCGGCAAACCGATGAGCGTGCGCATGGGCCGCTTCGGGCCTTTCGTGCAGATCGGTACGAAGGACGATGCCGACAAGCCGCGCTTCGCGGGCTTGCGCCCCGGCCAGAAAATGGACGCGATCACGCACGCCGAGGCGCTCGAACTGTTCAAGCTGCCGCGTAAATTGGGCACGACGCCGCATGGCGACGAGGTCACGGCGAACGTCGGCCGCTTTGGCCCCTACGTGAAGTACGGTTCCAAGTACGCCTCGCTCAAGATCGATGATCCTTATACGATCTCGCCGGAGCGCGCGCTCGAGGTCATACGCGAAAAGGAGGTCGCGGACGCCAACCGCCTGATCCTGGATTTTCCGGACGCGGGAATCCAGGTGCTCAACGGCCGCTACGGGCCGTACATCACCGACAAGACGCGCAATGCGAAGATTCCGAAAGATCAGGATCCGAAGAGCCTCTCTCTGGCCGAGTGCCAGGCGCTGCTCGCGGCGGCGCCGCTGCGCACCTTCGGCAAATGGGGCCGCAAGGCCAAGACCGCGAAAAGCGCGGCGAAAGACGGCGCCAAGGCAGCGACCGCGGAATCGGCGCCGAAAGCCCGCGTCCTGAAGGTCGCCGCGGCGAAGAAGGCGACGGCGACGAAAGCGGCCAAACCGAAGGCGAAGACCGCCGCCGGGCCGAAGACGCCCAAGCCCAGGAAGGCGCCGGCCACGAAGAAGCTGCGCTAGCCCATGAGCGAGTTCGGAGGGTCCGGAAATTGGTCCGCTGCGGATGCGGGCGCCGCAGTCAAAGCCTATCTCGCTTTATTGCACGACCGGATCACCGCAGCCGTGGAGGCGGTCGACGGCGGCAAATTTCGCTGCGATGCATGGCACCGGCCCGAGGGCGGCGGCGGCGAGACCCGCGTGCTGACCGACGGCGCCGTGTTCGAGCGCGCGGGAATCGGGTTTTCTCACGTCTTCGGCGCGAAAATGCCGCAGTCGGCGTCGAATCAGCGCCCCGAGATCGGCGGCGCGCCGTTCGAGGCACTGGGATTGTCGCTCGTGTTTCATCCGCGTAATCCGTACGCGCCGACGACCCATGCGAACGTACGATTCTTGATCGCGTCCCCGCAGACCGGCCCCGCCGTCTGGTGGTTCGGCGGCGGCTTCGATCTGACTCCTTACTACCCGTTCGACGAGGACGTGCTGCACTGGCACCTCACCGCGCGCGCGGCCTGCCTGCCGTTCGGCGACGGACTCTACGAGAAGTTCAAGACCTGGTGCGATCGCTATTTCTTCCTGCCGCATCGGAACGAGACGCGCGGAGTCGGCGGCCTGTTCTTCGATGACCTGAATGACGGCGGCTTCGAGCGCTCATTCGGCGTGATGAAGAGCGTCGGCGACCATTTTCTGCCCGCCTACATGCCGATTTTGGAGCGCCGCAAGGCGCACGCCTACGGCGAACGGGAAAGGGAATTTCAACTCTACCGCCGCGGGCGCTACGTGGAATTCAATTTGATCTATGACCGCGGCACGCTGTTCGGACTGCAGTCCGGCGGCCGCAGCGAATCGATCCTGATGTCGTTGCCTCCGCGGGTCCGCTGGGAATACGATTGGCGCCCGGCGCCGGGATCGCCCGAAGCGCGCTTGTACGAGGCATTTCTCAAGCCGAGAGACTACCTCGCCGAATTCGCCTGAACGGCCCTTTGCCGAGGGTCGGTGGCACGCACGCCGCGCAATGAAATACCAACACATTTATCATGCCGGCAATTTTGCGGATGTCGCGAAGCACGTCGCCCTTCTGTATTGTCTGGATGCGCTGAAGCGCAAGGACGCCGGGTTTTTCGCGTTGGACACGCACGCCGGCCGCGGACTCTACCGGCTGCAGGCCCCGGAGGCGCAGAAATCCGGCGAAGCGGAACGCGGCGTGCAGAGGCTCGTGCAAAGCGGCGTCGAGGAGCCCGCGCTTGCGCGCTATTTGACGGCGATCGGCGCCGCGCACCGTACGCGGCTTGCGCACTACCCGGGATCGCCGGCGCTGATCGGCGCGGCGCTGCGTCCGCAGGATCGCGCGCTATTCGTCGAGTTGCTGCCGGCCGAGGCGCGGGCCGCGGAACGCGAGGCTGCCGGCGTCGGTCGCGTGCGCACCGAAATCGGCGACGGCTTCGCGGCGCTCAGAGCCCATCTGCCGCCGATCGAGCACCGCGGACTCGTGCTCATCGATCCGCCCTATGAGAACGTCGACGAGATGAAGACGGTGCTGCGCGAGTTCGCGGACGCCCATCGCCGCTGGCCGAGCGGCATCTTTTTGATCTGGTACCCGATCTTGAGCGCGGTGCAGCGCCGCAGCGTGCACGCCCGATTCGACGCGTTGCGCATCCCGAAGATTCTTTCGGCCGACTTGGCGATCCATGCGGACGAGACGACGCTGGGATTGGCGGGCAGCGGACTCATGATCGTCAACCCGCCGTACGGCGCCGACGAATACTTGCTCACCGCCTATGAAGCGATCCACCGCTGCCTGTCTCCATCCGGCGCAGGATACGTGGAAGTCGCGCGCCTTACGCCGGAACGAATGGCACAATGAACGCATCCCTGGGAGGAACGCTTCATGGACTCAAAGCATTTGCAGGAACAATTGTCGAAACTCCACGCCGAACTCGCGGGCGCGAAGCGCGTCGACCCCGCCGTGCGCGAGCTGTTGCGGCAAATCATGGACGACATCTCGCGCCTGGTCGACAAGCCGAGTTCGGGCGGCGGCGGCGACTGGGACGCATCGATAGCGGATCGGCTCGAGCAGATCGCGGTCCGCTTCGAGGCCGATCACCCTGCGCTCGCGGCAAGCACGCGGCGTTTCGTCGACTTGCTCGGTAAGGCCGGCCTCTAGGGACCGCGCGTAATATATCCCCGGCGGGGGCCCGGGGCGTTAATATCGGCAATTGCCAGGCTTCCTTCAGGGGCGGGCGCGAATTGCGCTCTCGCGACACTTCTCAACTCGGCAGGAGTCATGACAGAGATGACCGGGAGTCCATCGGATTCATTTCCACGCATACGGATGCGCCGCATGCGCAGGGACGAATTTTCGCGGCGCCTGATGCGCGAAACCCAATTGACCGTCGATGCGCTGATCTATCCGCTTTTCGTCGTCGACGGCCACGACGAGCGCCAGCCGATCGCGTCGATGCCCGGAGTCGAGCGGCTGTCGATCGATCTACTGCTCAGGGAATGCGAGATTTTGTCGCGCCTGCGGATTCCGGCGATCGCGATTTTCCCGGTCACGCCGCTCGGGAAAAAGAGCCTGGACGCACGCGAGGCATGGAACCCCGACGGCATCGCGCAGCGCGCCGTGCGGGCCGTGAAAAAGGAATTCCCCGATCTCGGCGTAATCACCGACGTCGCGCTCGACCCGTTCACGACGCACGGCCAGGACGGTCTCATCGACGAGGCCGGCTACGTCATGAACGACCTGACCGTGGAAACCCTGGTGCGCCAGGCGCGCTCGCACGCCGACGCCGGCGCCGACGCGGTCGCACCCTCCGACATGATGGATGGTCGCATCGGCGCGATCCGCGCAGCGTTCGAGGCCGCCGGCTTGATCAACACGCGAATTCTCGCTTACGCGGCCAAATACGCGTCGAGCTTCTACGGCCCGTTCCGCGATGCGGTCGGCTCGGCCGCCCAACTCGGCAAGAGCGGCAAGCACACCTATCAAATGGATCCGGCCAATTCGGACGAGGCGATGCGCGAAGTCGCGCTGGATATCGCCGAAGGCGCGGACATGGTCATGATCAAACCCGGCCTGCCGTACTTGGACATCGTGCGGCGCGTGAAAGAGCGGTTCGGCATGCCGACGTTCGTCTACCAGGTCAGCGGCGAATACTCGATGATCATGGCGGCTGCGCGCAACGGATGGATCGACGAGCGGGCGGTGGCGCTCGAGTCGCTGGTATCGATCAAGCGCGCCGGCGCCGACGCAATTCTGACCTACTTCGCGAAGCGCGCCGCCCTGTGGCTGTCACAGTGAGCGCAGCGACCGCGGCGGGCGCTGCGGAGCAATACGGTCTCGTCGGCCACCCCGTCGAACATAGCTGGTCGCCGTTCATTCACGGCATGTTCGCGAAGGCGACCGGACAAAACATCGCGTACCGCCTGTTCGACGTCGAACCCGCCGAATTCAGGCGCGAAACGCTGCGGCTGTTCACGAGCGGCTTGCGTGGCCTCAATATCACGCTGCCGCACAAGCAGGCGGCCGCGGAGCTCGTCAACGAATTGACGCCGCGCGCGGCGCGCGCCCAGGCGGTCAACACCATCGCTTTGCACGAGGACACGACGCTGCTCGGCGACAACACCGACGGCATCGGCCTCACCACCGACCTGGAGGAGAATTTGGGCCTCGATCTGTCGAACAAGCGGATCTTGATTCTCGGCGCGGGCGGCGCCGTGCGGGGCGTGCTCGGGACGCTGTTGGAGCGCCGGGTCGCCAGGATCGTGATCGCGAACCGAACGCCGGCGCGCGCGCTCGATCTCGCCGCGGAATTCGGCGACTTGGGATCGATCGAGGGCTGTGGATTCGCCGACGCCGAAGGGCCGCCGTTCGACCTGGTGCTCAACGGCACCGCCGCGAGCCTCAAGGGCGAAGTGCCCGAGATGCCGCCGGGCCTCGTCGGCGAAGATACGGTGTGCTACGACATGGCCTACGGCCGCGGCCAAACGGCGTTTACGCTGTGGGCGAAAGCTCTGCATGCGCGGCACGTGACCAAGGGCTGGGGCATGCTCGTCGAACAGGCGGCGGCTTCATTTGCGCTGTGGCGCGGAATCACTCCGGATACCCGGCCCGTGCTCGAGGCTCTGGCGCCTTTCTTTTGAGGCGCCTCGGCCGCGCTAAGCACTTATACCGCGGTAGTGTTCCTTGAGCGCCACATAGTGGTGCGCGCTGTAGAGAATTTGTTCGAGTTCGCGTTCGGTCAGCGCGCGCACGCGCCGCGCCGGATTGCCGATATATAGGCCGCGGCTCTCCAGCCGCTTGCCCGGCGGCACGACGCTGCCGGCGCCGACAATGACCTCGTCGGCGATCTCGGCCCCATCGAGCACGATCGCTCCCATCCCGATCAGGCATCGGGCCCCTATGGTGGCGGCGTGCAACAGCACTTTGTGGCCTACCGTCACATCCTCGCCGATCACGAGCGCGAGTCCGCCCGGCGCATATGGCCCGTCGTGCACGACATGGAGCACGCTCCCGTCCTGGATGTTGGTGCGCGCGCCGATAGCGATCCGATTGACGTCGCCGCGCGCCACCGCGTACGGCCAGACGGACGCGTCGTCGCCAAGCGCCACTCGTCCGATCACGAGCGCGCATTCGTCGACATAGGATCCGCGACCCAAGGTCGGAAGCACGCCTCGATAATCGCGGATCGCCATCGGCGTCAGCGCATCGTGACGAGCTCTTCCGCGCTCGTCGGGTGAATCGCGATCGTATCGTCGAAATCGCTCTTGGTCGCGCCCATGCGGATCGCGACAGCGAACCCTTGCAGCATTTCGTCCGCACCGTCGCCGATGATGTGGCAGCCGATGATTTTTTCCTCCGGGCCGAGACACACGAGCTTCATCTGCGTACGCGGCTTGCGCACGGTGACCGCGTAATACATGCCGACGAAGCCGGCCACGTACACCTTGATCGCCGCGCCATGGCGTGCGCGCGCCTCGGCCTCGCCGAGCCCGACGGTGCCGATCGGGGGATGCGTGAATACGACGGTCGGAATCATGTCGTATTGCAGGCGCCGTCCGTGCTTGCCGCCGAAAAGCCGGTCGCTCAGGCGCCGGCCGGCGGCGATCGCGACCGGCGTCAGCGCGGCCCTGCCGGTGACGTCGCCGATCGCATGCACGCCCTCGACGTTCGTGTCCTGGAAGCCGTCGGTGACGATGAAGCCGTCGCCGTCGAGCTCAACGCCGGTTCGATCCAGGCCGAGATCGCCGACGTTCGGCGTGCGCCCGACGGCCCACATCAAACAATCGAAGCCGGCGAATTCCCGGCCGTCCGCGGCGATCAAGGTCTTGAGGCCGTCCGTCTGCCGAACCGCCGCGGGCGCCACGTGTTCGTGGATGACGACGCCCTGGGCGCGCATTTCCCGCATCAAGGCAACACCGAGCATTTCGTCGAAATGGTTCAGCACGCGGGCCTTGCGGATGAACAGTTCCACCGCGGTGCCGAGGCCATGGAACGCCCCGGCAAGCTCGCAAGCGACGTAGCCGCTGCCGATGATCGCGGCACGCCGCGGTCTGTGCTCGAGCGCGAAGAAGCCGTCCGACGTGATGCCGAATTCCGCGCCGGGCAAAGCCGGCACGATCGGCGCGCCGCCGGTCGCAAGCACGACATGCCGCGCCGACAGCCGGCGGCCGTTCACCTCGACCGTGCGCGCATCGACGCAGCGCGCATGGCCCGCGACGTATTCGACGCCTTTCGCGGCGAGGTTGCGCTCGTAGATCGCATTCAGCCGCGCGACGTAGGCGTCGCGCTTCGCCTTCAGCGCCGCCCAATCGTGGCCTGCCCGCGGGACGCCGAAGCCGTAATGCTCGGCATCGTCGAGCGCCGCGGCGACGTGCGCCGCATTCCACATGACCTTTTTCGGGACGCAACCGCCATTCACGCAGGTTCCGCCGAGGCGCTGCGATTCGACGACCGCCGCCTTCGCGCCGTATTCGGCCGCGCGCTGCGCGCATGCGAGGCCGCCGCTGCCGCCGCCGATGACGAGAAGATCGAGAGCCTGCTCCGACACTGTGAACTCCATCCGGATCGACGCGATTTTTCCAATGATATACCGGTTCGGCGAGGCCGCGGCGGCCGGGAACATCGGCGCGCTCGGCCGGCTGCCGGCCGCCGTCTGCTAGAATCGAACGGGTGAACAACCCTCTGTTGGAATTCGAATCCCTGCCGCCGTTCGACCGTATTCGGCCGGAACACGCGCGGCCGGCGCTCGAGCACGTGCTCGCGCAAAACCGCGCACTGATCGCCTCCTTGGTCCTTCAGCCCGAGCCGACGTTCGCGACGTTCGTCTTGCCGCTCGAGGAGGCCGGCCATCGCTTGAGCCGGGTTTGGAGTCCGATCGGCCATTTGAATGCGGTCGCGAATTCCGCGCCGATGCGCGCGGCATACAACGAATGCATTCCCGAGCTCACGGCCTATGGCGCCGAGTTCGGCCAGAATCGCGCGCTCTACGCCGGCTATGCGCACGTCCTGGAAAAGGAAGGCGCGCTGCTTGATCCGGCGGCGCGCAAGCTCGTCGCGCACACGCTGCGCGATTTTCGGCTCGCGGGTGTCGATTTGCCGCCACAGCCGAAAGCGCGGCTGCGCGACATCCTGCAGCGCTTGGCCCAGCTCGGCAGCAAATTTTCGGAAAATGTGCTCGACTCGATGCGCAGCTACGCGCGCCCGGCGACCGAGCTCGCCGAACTCGCCGGCCTGCCCGCGAATCTCCTCGAGCGTGCCGCCGTGGATGCCCGGGAAGCACGGCTGCCGGGATGGCTGTTGAAGCTGGATCAGCCCACCTATCTTGCGGTGACGGCCTCGGCCGAGGACGCGCAACTGCGCCGCGACATCTACGAAGCCTGGGTCACGCGCGCCTGCGCACGGGGTCCCGCTGCCGGCCGCTTCGACAATTACCCGCTGATCGCGGAAATCCTCGGTTTGCGCCACGAGCTCGCGCGCCTTCTCGGCTTCGCGACGTTCGCCGACTACGCGCTCGTGCCGCGCATGGCGAAGAGCCGCCGTCAGGTGCAGGACTTCCTCGACGATCTCGCGCGGCGCTGCCGCGCAGCGGCGACCCGGGAGTACGCCGAGCTCGAACGATTCGCGGGCCGGAAGCTCGCCGCCTGGGATCTGGCCTTCTTTTCTGAGAAGCTCAAGAAGAACCGGTTTCGCATCTCGCAGGAAGAGTTGCGGCCGTACTTCCCGCTGTCCAAGGTCCTGTCAGGCCTGTTCGCCGTCGCCGAACGCCTCTACGGCATCCGCGTCCGCGAACGGTCCGGAATCGCCGTCTGGCATCCCAGCGTGCGCTTCTACGACGTCGACGACCGCGCCGGACGCACGATTGCCGGCTTCTACCTCGATCCGTACGCGCGCGCCGAGAAGCGCAGCGGCGCATGGATGGATGAATGCGTGGTCGCCAAGTCCTTGCCGACCGGCAGTGCGCTGCCGATCGCGCAGCTCGTCTGCAATTTTTCGGCGCCGATCGGCGCGGCGCCGTCGCTGTTGACTCACGATGAAGTAACGACGCTGTTCCATGAGTTCGGCCACGGCCTGCACCACATGCTGACGCGGGTCGCCTACCCGAGCGTCGCCGGCATCAACGGCGTCGCCTGGGACGCGGTCGAGCTGCCGAGCCAATTCATGGAGAACTACGTTTGGCGGCCGGAGGTCCTGCCGCTGATCTCTGCGCACGTAGAATCCGGAGAAGTATTGCCGGCGGACAAGCTCGAACAGCTGCTCGGCACGCGCACCTTCAATGCCGCGCTGGATACGCTGCGCCAAGTCGAACTCGCGACGCTCGACCTAGAGTTGCACGCGAACTACGATCCGGCGCAGGGCGCCGCGATCGCCGAGGCGATGGATGCCGTGCACCGGCGCATCGCCGTCGTGCCGACGGCGGAATTCAACCGGATGCCGGCAAGCTTCACGCACATATTCTCCGGCGGTTACGCGGCCGGATATTACAGCTACAAATGGGCCGAAGTGCTCGCCGCCGACGCGTTCGAGGCGTTCGACGAAGCCGGCGCATTCGATCCGATCACCGCGACGCGCTTTCTCGAATCGATACTGGCGCGCGGCGGAGGCGTCGATCCCATGGACGCATTCATAGAGTTTCGCGGGCGGCCGCCGGACGTGCACGCGCTGTTGCGGCAAACGGGGATCGCCGCGTGAAGATCGCCACCTGGAACGTCAACTCGCTGCGCGTACGCCTGTCGCAGCTCGAGCAATGGCTCGGCGTGAACGAGTTCTACGTCGGCGCACTGCAGGAGACGAAGCTTGCGGACCAAGACTTCCCGCGCGCGCAAATCGAGGCCCTGGGCTACGCAATCGCGTTCAGCGGCCAGAAGACCTACAACGGCGTCGCGCTGCTGTCGCGCCGGCCGATCGAGAGCACGGTCACGGAGCTGCCATCGTTTGCCGACCCGCAGCGCCGGCTGCTCGCCGCGACGATCGACGGCGTGCGCGTGATCAATGTGTATGTGCCGAACGGCCAAGCCGTCGGCTCGGACAAGTTCGCATACAAGCTTCTCTGGCTGCGGAATTTGGAGAAATTTCTCGCGCACGAACTTGCGGCGCATGAGAGCGTGTTGATGCTCGGCGACTTCAACATCGCGCCGGACGATCGCGACGTTCACGATCCGGAAAGTTGGCGCGGGTCGGTTCTGGTCAGCCCGGACGAACGCGCCGCGTTCGCGCGCCTGACCGCGTGCGGCACCATCGACCTGTTTCGCCGCTTCGAGCAGCCGCCGCAGTCCTTCACGTGGTGGGATTACCGCCAGGGCGCCTACCGGCGCAACAACGGCTTGCGGATCGACTTGATGCTGGCCTCGAAAGCTCTCTCGGCCCGATGCGTGTTTTGTCGCATCGACCGCGAGCCGCGCGCCTGGGAGCGGCCCTCCGATCACGCGCCTTGTGCCGCCGGCTTTGACTTATCCTGATTCGCAGCGGACGGAACCGGCATTTCGGAAAGCAACGTCGTGGCGCCGGCTATATTTAGGGGCTAGACTTCCACTGATGGCTTGTTTCCGTCGCAGCGATTACGACGTCACGAATTCCGTGCAGGTCAGTTCGACCGCGACGGTGGCGGCCGCGGTACGCGAGCTCTTCGCGGCGAGCTGGCCCGGCGAACCCTTCGACCGCGTTGCGCGCGCGTTCGAGGATTTCGATTTGCTGTTCACCGGCCGCATGCCCGGTTATCACGGCGTCGATACGGTCTATCACGACCGGCAGCACTCGCTCGACATGACCCTGGCGGCGGCTCGGCTGCTGGTCGGCTACGAACGCTCGGCTGCGCCGGCGATGCGCCTCGGCGCCGAGCGCGCGGTCGCGGGTCTTGTGACTTCGCTGTTCCACGACTCCGGCTATATTCGCGAATTCGAAGATCGGCAGCACGCGAACGGCGCCGAATTCACGCTGTATCACGTCACGCGCAGCGCGCGATTCATCGCGCGCTATCTACCCCGCATCGGCATGGAAAGTTGGGTGCCGGTCGCGACGCGCCTCGTTCATTTCACCGGTTACGAGATGCAACTCAGCCAGATTGCGCTCGCGGAGCCGCGCGACCGCAAGCTCGGCCACTTGCTCGGTACGGCAGACTTGATCGCGCAGATGGCCGATCGCTGTTACCTCGAGAAGTGCCGCGACCGCCTCTACCCGGAATTCGTACTCGGCGGAATCGCCGCGGCGGCCGGCAGCGACGGCGCGCTGCAGGTCCGCTACAGCTCCGGCGTCGATCTTCTGCGCCAGACGCCGCGATTCGTGCACAACACGCGCATCGAACGGCTCGAAGGCGAGTTCGACCATGCGTACCGCTATCTCGAGCCTCTATTCGACGGAAAGAACCCCTACCTCGAGGCAATCGACCGCAACCTCGCGTACTTGGACCGTGTCCTCAAAACCGAGCGCTGGCCGATGTTGCGCCGCAATCCGCCGTTGTTCACAGTCGGCGACAATCAAATGCCGCAGGTCCGCGGACTCATGCTGGATCGCCTCAAGGCGCTTTGGGCTTGAGCGGGCCTCAGGGCGGGTCTACGCGCAGGACATAGCGCGCATGCCATTCGTCCAAGCGAGCCAGAACCTCGTCCTTGCCGAGCATTGGCGCAGGCGCTAGCGCCTCGGCGAGCACCGCGCGATCCAACGAGCGCAGCGCATTTTCGGCTACCGGCGCGAAGCTATAGTGCCATGGCTCGGCTTGAACGCCCGACAGGACACCGCGGAAGGGTCGGAAGAAGCCGAAATTAGCCGCCCGCCGATCGAGCCATGCGGCGAGCCGCTCGAACGGCCCACCGGCAGCGAATTCGTCGGCAGTCAACCGCAGGCGATAGCCGGCGGCGATCGGATTGCGGTCGATCAAGTCGACGTCGGTGCCCCAATGATGGCGGCTAGCGCCGGGCAGCGCCGACCAGCGCAAGATAGCCTCGACGCGCGCCGCCGGCGCCAAGGCGGCGGCGTCCAAGCGCTCTCCGGCGGCATCATAGAGCGGTCGCGCACCACTGAATTTCTCGTTCCAAATCTTCAATTGGCGGTCGAAGTCGCGGAACCCGCTCGCGATCCGCACATCGATGCCGTCGCGCAGCGCCGCGCGGCGCAGGCTCAAGAATGGGGTGACGACGTGAATGTGCGCCACGCAGGCCATTTCGGCCACCTCGACGACGTGGGTGCGGGTGCGTCCGGTCAATTCGGCGGCATTCAAGCGGGTCAGGCCTCCCGACCCGCCGGGACGCCCGCAACCTGGTCCATCGCATCGGCGAGCGCCTCCGGCGGCTGCGCGCCCGATATGGCATATTCACCGTTGAAAATGTACGCCGGGACACCGGTCAACCCGAGCGCCGCCGCGTGGCGCTCCGCCGCCAACACCGCGTCCTGCCCGGCGCGCAGCACGAGAGCGGCGCGGACCTCGCGTTCGGCAAGCCCGGACTCGGCGCCGAGGCGCGCCAGTTCGTCGGCGTCGCCGATATCGCAGCCCTCCTGGAAATAAGCTCGCATCAGGCGCTCCTTGGTCTCGCTTTGCAGGCCGCGGCGGGCGGCGAGCGCGAGCAGCAAGTGCGAGCGGCGGGTATTCGGGATGCGCTTAATCAGGTCGAAGCGGAACAAGATGCCGGCGGCCCGGCCGAGCTCGACCAGCGTCCGCTCGCTTTGCTCGAAATGATCGGGGTTGGCGACGCGCGCCTTTAGAAACCACGCGCGCTCTACGCCCTCGACCGGGAGGTCCGGATTCAGCTCGAACGGCCGCCAGATGACGCGCGGTTCATATTGCGGCCGCAGCGCGAGCGCCGCATCGAAGCGCCGCTTGCCGAGATAACACCATGGACAAACCGTGTCGGAATATATGTCGATACGCATCATTGGGCTCCCATGCACAGATTGTACGCGGCCCCTTATGAGGATTTGTGCTTAGCGGGTATCATGCTTCGGTTTGCAGCCGCAAACACGGCCAGTGGCAGCTATGGCGACCAGTCTCAAAATCAAATACCTACAATTCGCCTTCACGATGGTCGCGCTGCTGTCGCTGCTGCTCGGCGGCTTTGCCTACTTCGAGCATCGAATGGACGCGGCGGCCATCAACCGCATCGCAAACGGCACCGTCGCCGAGAAGCTGGAGGCGGATCTCGAGAGCCGCGCGCGCACGCTCAGCCGAATTTCCTCGCCGATCCTGGCCGCGTCGATGAATTCCCGAGATTCCGCCGCGACCGCCGCGGCCGCAGAGAGGCTCCTGCAGCAACCGGACGTCGCCCGCGTGGAGGTCTTGGATGCGCGCGGCGCCGTCGCCTTTGCCGGCGGCACCAGCCTCGTGCCGCGTCGGCAGCGCGCGCCCTACACGCTGCAAATCCCGGTCCGGTCGAGCCGCGGCGGCGGCGCCATGGAGCGCGTCGGCACGCTGCGGCTGTGGATGAGCCGCGAAAATATCGACGCGACCCTCGCTGATTTGCGCATGGCGTTGGAACAGCAACAGGCGCAGCAGGCGGCGCGTGTCTTGGGAGGGCTGTTCGTCTTGTGTACGGTGCTACTGTTGCTGGGGATGTCGGGCGCCTGGCTGGTCGCGCGCGAACTCGTGCGCCCGATCTCGGCGCTCGTGAACAGCGCGGACCGGATAGGACGGGGCGACTACAGCAGGCCGCTCGGCGTCGTGCGCCGCGACGAACTCGGCAAGTTACAGGCCGCGCTCGAGCGCATGCGCCAGCAACTGCGCGACACGATGATCACGAAGAATTATTTGAACACCGTGCTCAACAGCTTGAGCGACGCCGTGCTCGTCACTTCTCCGGACGGAATCGTCAAGAGCTGCAATGAAGCGGCGCACCGGCTCCTGGGCTACAGCGAAGAGGAACTGCACGGCAAGCCCTTGCTCCACTTCGTCGATCAGCCGCATCGCCCCGCGTTCGATCCCGCACTCGTCGCCACCAACGCGCGCGAGACCGTGCTGCGCACTGCGAGCGGCCAAACCATCCCGGTGTCGATCGCGGGTTCGCCGATCAGCACCGAGGATCCGCAATTCCAGGGAAACATCTACGTCGCGCGCAACATCACCGAGCGCAAGCGCGCGGAGCGGCGCATCCGCTATTTGGCGCGCTACGATGCGCTGACCAAGATGCCGAACCGGATGCAGTTTCAGCACTTGCTGCAGCAGGCAATCGCGCGCTCGCGGCGCAATCAGCGCGCGCTCGCGCTGCTGTATCTGGACTTGGACCGATTCAAGGAAGTCAACGACACGTTCGGCCATGCGGCCGGCGACCGTACGCTCGAAATCCTGAGCGAGCGTTTGACGCGCAGCCTGAACAAGGATGCCGTCATCGGTCGCCTCGCCGGCGACGAGTTCGCAATGTTCATCGACGATCTTCCGGCGGACATCGATCATCGCCCCGGCATCGGTGCGCTCGCGCGCACTCTGCTCGATGAAATCAGCCGCACGTTCTACGTGAACCATCAGGAAGTGTATTTGACCGCGAGCGTGGGCATCGCCGTATGCCCCTACGATGCCGAGAACGTCATCGACCTGATCCGCAATGCCGACGCCGCGATGTACCATTCGAAGCAGAACGGCGGTAACTCGAGCGCGTTCTACGTGCCCGAGATGAACGCCGCGGCCGTAGAGCGCCTGATGCTCAAGAGCAAGTTGCGCCGCGCCTTGGAGCGCAATGAACTGGTTATTCTCTACCAGCCGAAGGTCGACTTGCGCGACGGCCGCGTCATCGGCGCCGAGGCGCTGCTGCGCTGGCGGCTGCCGGGCCACGGAGACATTTCGCCGTCGCAATTCATTCCGCTCGCCGAAGAGACGAGCTTGATCCTCGATATCGGCGAATGGGTCATGAACCGTGTCTGCGCCGACTACCGCGAGTGGCAGAAGGTCGTCGCGGACCCGGGACGCATTGCGATCAACCTGTCGCTGCGCCAATTGAAGCAGGCGAACTTCGTCGCGCGCACGCGCACGATCTTCCGCAAGCACGAAGTCTCTCCGACCAGCTTCGAACTCGAAGTCACCGAGACGACGCTGATGACCGATCCAAAACGCACCGTCGGCCTGTTGAACGAGCTTTACGCGATGGGTTTGAGCCTGGCGATCGACGATTTCGGCACCGGATACTCCTCGCTTTCCGCACTCCAGCAATTTCCGATCGGTACGCTGAAAATCGATCAATCCTTCGTCCAGGACGTCGCCGTGGACTCGAGCGACGCCGCGATCGTGCGCACGATCATCGACATGGGAAGGAGCCTCGACCTCGAGGTCGTCGCTGAAGGCGTGGAATCGGCCGAGCAGCTCGACTTTTTGCGCGAGCATGGCTGCCACTTCGCGCAGGGCCGCTTGCTCGGCGATGCGATGGGCCAGGATGAATTGCTCGAGATTCTCGCGAATCATAACAAAGTCTCCGGCAGCGCCCATCACGCGGTCTTGTGCGCACCCGCGCTGCGGCCGCCGCTCGCCGCGTCCTGATTCCGGACGTCGCGGCCGCGCTAGAGTCCACGGTTATGCTATCTGCTCGGGATCTCACCCTGCGGCGCGGTCCGCTGCCGCTCATCGAGCGGGTGAATTTCACGATCCACCGCGGCGACAAGGCCGGCATCACCGGCGCGAACGGCGCCGGGAAGTCGAGCCTGTTCGCCGCGCTGCGCGGCGAACTCGGGCCGGCCCACGGCGATCTGCACATGCCGGCGGCGCTCGGCATAGCGTTCGTCGAACAGGAAGTGGCCGCGAGCGCGCGGCCTGCGATCGAATACGTCCTCGACGGCGACGCCGAGCTGCGCTCCGTCGAGGCCGCGATCGAATGCGCGCAGAAGCGCGATACCCCGATGGAATTGGCGGAATCGCACGCGGCGCTGGAGGCCATCGACGGCTACCGCGCACGCTCGCGCGCGGCCGCGATCATGCACGGGTTGGGATTTCGCGCCGCCGACCACGAGCGCACCGTTGCCGAATTCTCGGGCGGCTGGCGTGTGCGCCTCGCAATGGCC
>DAIDVO010000046.1 GCA_027456085.1 Steroidobacteraceae bacterium
GGCGTCCGACACGTTCATCGAAAAGGACGCCTCGATCAACGAACACATCGAACAGATGCGCCTGTCGGCGACGAAGGCGCTGCTCGAGCGGCCCGACTCGATCATCGTCGCGACCGTTTCGGCGATCTACGGCTTGGGCGATCCGAACGCTTATCTCAGCATGGTGCTGCACATGTCGCGCGGCGACCGACTCTATCAGCGCAAACTCCTCAAGCGCCTCGCCGACATGCAGTACACGCGCAACGAGCTCGATCTGCAGCAAGGCACGTTCCGCGTGCGCGGCGACGTCATCGACATATTTCCGGCTGAATCCGAACGCGAGGCCGTGCGGGTCGAGCTGTTCGACGACTCGGTCGAAAATTTGAGGCTGTTCGATCCGCTTACCGGCGAGGTGATGCGGCGGGTGCCGCGCCTGACGATTTATCCGTCGACGCACTACGTGACGCCGAAAGAGCGCATCCACCGGGCGGTCGAGGAGATCCGCGAGGAGTTGCGCGACCGGCTTCTGAATCTGCAGGCCGCGGGCAAACTGGTCGAGGCGCAGCGGCTCCAGCAGCGCACGGCGTTCGACCTGGAAATGATGAACGAAGTCGGCTATTGCGCCGGGATCGAGAATTATTCGCGCTATCTGTCCGGGCGCGCGCCCGGTGAGCCGCCGCCGTGCTTGTTCGATTATTTGCCGGCCAATGCGCTGCTGGTAATCGACGAAAGCCATCAGACGATTCCGCAGCTCGGTGCGATGTACAAAGGCGACCGGTCGCGCAAGGAGACGCTCGTCGAGTACGGATTTCGCCTGCCGTCGGCGCTCGACAACCGGCCGCTGCGCTTCGATGAATTCGAAAAAGCGGCGCCGCAGACGATTTATGTGTCGGCGACGCCGGCCGCGTACGAAAGGCGGGTCTCGGGCCAGATCGTCGAGCAGGTCGTGCGCCCGACCGGCCTCATCGACCCGGCAGTCGAGATACGCGCGGTGCGCGGCCAGGTGGACGACCTACTGTCCGAGATTCGCCTGCGCGTCGAGCGCAAGGAGCGGGTGCTCGTGACGACGCTGACGAAGCGCATGGCCGAAGATCTGAGCGAATACCTGGGTGAACACGGGGTCAAAGTCCGCTATTTGCACTCGGACATCGAAACGGTCGAACGCTCGGAAATCATCCGCGATCTGCGGCTCGGAAAATTCGACGTGATCGTCGGCATCAACCTGCTGCGCGAAGGGCTCGACATGCCCGAGGTGTCGCTCGTCGCGATCCTCGACGCCGACAAGGAGGGATTCCTGCGCTCGGAGGGTTCGCTCATACAAACGATCGGACGGGCTGCGCGCAACATCGAGGGCAAGGCGATTTTGTACGCTGATCGCCGTACCGGATCGATCGAGCGCGCGCTCGCGGAAACCGACCGGCGTCGCGCGCGCCAGATCGAATACAACCTCGAGCACGGCATTACGCCGCGCGGCATCGTCAAGGCGGTCGGCGATGCGATGGAGGGCGCACGCGGCTTCGAGGCGCACGCCGCCGCCGCGGCGATCGCGGCGTTCGTGCCGCTCGCGCCGGAACAGGCGGCGAAGCGCATCAAGAAGCTGGAAGGCGAGATGCTGCGGCTCGCGCGCAATCTCGAGTTCGAACAGGCGGCTCGCTTACGCGACGAGATTCATGCGCTGCGTCAAGCGGCGTTCGGCGTACCCGACCAGCTCGTCGGTTAGGTTTCGGCACCGTACCGGCCGCCGGCGGCTCACGGGCCTCTTTCATGGCGCGCGCGAATCCGGTATCGTTCGCGCCCTCTAAAGCGCGCTTAGCTCAGCGGTAGAGCATCACCTTGACATGGTGGGGGTCAGTGGTTCGATCCCACTAGCGCGCACCACCCCCTCGTTTTTAGGCACCGTTGCCGAAAGGCGGGCGGCTCTGTTTTGATAAGATGCGCGCTTATGCCTGAAATCACACTTCCCGACGGGAGCCGCCGTCAGTTCGACGGCGCCGTCACGGTCGCACAAATCGCGGCCAGCATAGGCGCAGGGCTTGCGAAAGCGGCGCTCGCCGGCCGCGTCGGCGCGGCTTTGGTCGATATGTCCTACCTCGTGGAGCACGATGCGGCGGTCAGCATCGTCACCGACAAGGATCCGGAAGGCCTCGAGATCATTCGCCATTCGACCGCCCATTTGCTCGCGAATGCGGTCCAAGAGCTGTTCCCGGATGCGCAAGTGACGATCGGCCCGGTCATCGAGGACGGCTTTTACTACGATTTCGCCTACAAAAGACCGTTCTCGTCCAACGATTTGGCCGCGATCGAGCAGCGCATGGCCGAGATTGCCGCCAAAGACCTGCCGATCCTTCGCCGCGTGCTGCCGCGCGACGAGGCGATCCGGCATTTCGAACGGATCGGTGAGCATTACAAGGCGCAAATCATCGGGTCGATTCCGGCCGGGGAGTCGATCAGCCTTTACGGCCAGGGCGATTGGGAAGATCTTTGCCGCGGGCCGCACGTTCCCTCGACCTCGAAGCTGCGTGCGTTCAAGCTCACGAAGGTCGCCGGCGCTTATTGGCGCGGCGATTCGCGCAACGAAATGCTGCAGCGGATCTACGGCACGGCGTGGGCGAGCGAAAAGCAGCTGAAGGATTATTTGACGCGCCTCGATGAGGCGGAAAAGCGCGATCACCGGCGCATCGGCAAGGAACTGGACTTGTTCCATCTCCAGGAGGAGGCGCCGGGCGCCGTCTTCTGGCACCCGAAGGGCTGGGCGCTATTCCAATCGCTGATCAGTTATATGCGCGAGCGCCAAGCCGCCGCGGGCTACCTGGAAATCAATACGCCCGAGATCATGGACCGCGAATTGTGGGTTCAGTCCGGCCATATAGAGAAATTCGGCGAAAACATGTTCATGACCAGGACGCCGGACGAGCGTACGTTCGCGATCAAGCCGATGAACTGCCCCGGGCATGTACAGGTATTCAAGCAGGGTCTGCGCAGCTATCGGGAATTGCCGCTGCGTCTGGCCGAATTCGGCAAAGTCCACCGCTACGAACCCTCGGGCGCACTGCATGGCCTGATGCGGGTGCGTGCGTTCACGCAGGACGATGCACATATCTTCTGCACGACCGACCAGATCACCGCAGAGTCCGTCAAGGTCACGGAACTGATCTTGAGCATCTACCGCGACTTCGGCTTCGAGGATGTGCGCATCAAATTCTCCGACCGACCCGCGCAGCGCGTCGGCTCGGATGAGATCTGGGACAAATCCGAGGCGGCGCTCAGGACGGCTGCGGCCGCCGCCGGCATCGAAACCACGCTGAACCCGGGCGATGGCGCCTTTTACGGCCCGAAACTCGAGTTCGTACTGCGCGACGCGATAGGGCGCGATTGGCAATGCGGCACGCTCCAGGTCGATTTGAACCTGCCTGCGCGGCTCGGCGCGACGTTCATCGGCGAAGACAGCCACAAGCACACGCCGGTGATGCTGCATCGGGCGATGTTCGGCTCCCTGGAGCGGTTTACCGGCATTTTGATCGAACACCATGCGGGAAAGCTCCCGACTTGGCTGTCGCCGGTTCAGGCCGTAGTCATGGGAATTACCGAAAGGCAAGAGAAATATTGCCTAGAAGTCGCGGAAAACCTGAAAAATCAGGGGCTTCGAGTCGAAACGGACTTGAGGAACGAGAAGGTTGGCTTTAAAATCCGCGAGCACACAATTAAGCGCGTCCCTTATCTGCTGGTCGCCGGCGACCGGGAAGTTGAGGGACGCACCCTGGCCGTGCGCACGCGCAGTGGCAAAGACCTTGGGGCGATCGAGCTGGATGCGCTCGTCTCCGGGCTTGCCGACGAAGTCGCGAGCCGCGGCCGTCATGTTTTGGAGGATCGCGTATCGCAACGTCGAAGCGCATAAGGCGCAATGAGGAGATCTCCGCACCGTCGGTGCGCGTGATCGCGGCAGATGGAAGCCAAGCAGGGGTCATGACACGCGCGGAAGCGCTGCTAATGGCCACCTCGCAATCACTGGACCTGGTAGAGGTCTCACCGATGGCGGAGCCGCCGGTGGTTCGAGTGATGGATTTCGGCAAATTCCTGTTCGAACAGAACAAGAAGGCGCACGCGGCGAAGCGCAAGCAGAAGCAGATTCAAGTTAAGGAAGTGAAATTTCGTCCCGGCACGGAAGAGGCGGATTACCAGGTCAAACTGCGTAACATCGTCCGCTTCCTTACCGACGGCGATAAGGCCAAGGTAACTTTGCGTTACCGCGGCCGTGAGCTCGTGCACCAAGACATCGGTCGAAAGCTCTTGGCTCGCATCGCGGAGGATCTCGCCCCCCATTCGGTGGTCGAGCAAAGCCCGCTGATGGAGGGCAAGCAGATGATCATGGTGTTCGGGCCCAAAAAGAAGTGAGCGGCGGGCCGTAAGGCCTGTCACCCCGCCTGTAGCGGCGCCGGTCGTTCGTCCTGGGATGACGCCGGCGTTTGTGATCAGGGCTACAAAATCAGGAGTCGATCATGCCCAAGATGAAAACCAAACGGGCTGCGGCGAAGCGCTTTCGCAAAACGGCGAACGGCTTCAAACGCGGTCAGTCACACCGTCGTCATATTCTGACGAAAAAGCCAAGCAAGCGTAAACGGCAGTTGCGCCGCGAAATGCAGGTCCACGAGACCGATCAGCATCGCGTCGTGCAGATGCTTCCGTACGCTTGAGTGACCAGGAGTAACAGAATATGGCAAGAGTAAAACGCGGCGTCATCGCCGGCCGACGGCACAAAAAGGTCCTGAAGAAAGCGAAGGGCTACTACAACGCCCGACGCAAGGTCTTCCGCGCGGCAAAACAAGCGGTCATCAAGGCCGGACAATATGCGTATCGCGGACGGCGCGAGAAGAAGCGCGAGTATCGCGCGCTGTGGATCACGCGCATCAACGCGGCGGCGCGCTTGAGCGGCTTGACCTACAGCCGTTTGATCGCGGGCCTCGTCAAAGCGGAACTCGCGATCGACCGCAAGGTTCTCGCGGATCTCGCGGTCCACGATTTGCCCGCGTTCGCGGCAATCGCCGAGAAAGCCAAGGCGAGTCTGGCGGCCTAAACCGACGCCGGCGGGGCGGTCGGGGCTTTAGGGCAAGTCCCGTCCCGGCCGTTTCCGCTTGCCGCGCAGATCATGGCCGTAGAACAGTCCCTGTCCGCATTGGTCGAGCGTGCGCTCGCCGAGTCCGCGGCGTCGGCGGATCTCGCGGCCTTGGACGAGGTGCGGGTGCGGCTGCTCGGCAAGAAGGGCTTGCTGACCGAGCAGCTCAAGAGCCTAGGGAAGCTTCCGCCCGCGGAGCGCCCCGCAGCCGGCCAGCGCATCAATGACGCGAAGGCCGCGATCCACGAAGCCATCGAACAGCGGCGCAGCGCGCTCGATCAAGCCGCCCTCGACAAGGCGCTCGCCGCCGGCAGCCTCGACGTGACTTTGCCGGGGCGCGGGCAAGCCCAAGGCGGCATGCATCCGGTGACCCGCACGCGGCTGCGCATCGAGCGCATATTCACGCAGGCCGGGTTTCAAATCGCCACGGGCCCCGAAGTCGAGGACGATTTCCACAATTTCGAAGCCCTGAACATCCCGAAGAATCATCCGGCGCGGGCGATGCACGACACGTTCTATTTCCCGGACGGCCGTCTCCTGCGCACGCACACGTCGCCGGTTCAAATCCGCGCGATGCGCACGCAGAAGCCGCCGTTGTCGGTGATCGCGCCGGGGCGCGTATACCGCTGCGACTCGGACATGACGCACACGCCGATGTTCCACCAAGTCGAGGGCTTCGTCGTCGGCGAGAACGTCAGCTTCGCCAATTTGAAGGCGATGCTGCACACGTTCGTCGAACGCTTTTTCGAGACGTCGCTCGGCATGCGCCTGCGACCCTCGTATTTCCCGTTCACCGAGCCCTCGGCGGAAGTCGACATCGAGTGCGTGTTCTGCCGCGGCGGGGGTTGCCGCGTCTGCAAACAGAGCGGATGGCTCGAGATATTGGGCTGCGGGATGATTCATCCGAATGTCCTCGATGCGGCCGGCATCGACAGCGAGCAATGGCAGGGCTACGCGTTCGGCATGGGCATCGAGCGGCTCACGATGCTGCGCTACGGCGTCGACGACCTGCGCTTGTTCTTCGAAAACGATTTGCAGTTCCTGAAGCAATTCCCGTGAAAATAACTACGCGCTGGCTCGAGGAATTCACGCCGCTCGGCGCGTCGCCCGCGGAACTCGGCGCGCGCCTGACCGTCGCCGGACTCGAGGTCGAATCGATCGCGCCCGCGGCGCCGCCATTCTCCGGCGTCGTCGTCGGCGAAGTGCTCGGCTGTGGGCGCCATCCGGATGCCGAGCGTCTCGCGGTTTGCCAGGTGACCACCGACGGCGCGGATCGGCTGCAGATCATCTGCGGCGCGCCCAATGTGCGCGCCGGCTTGAAAGTCGCGGTCGCGAAGATCGGCGCACGCTTGCCGGGAGACTTGACGATCAAGCGCGCGCAGCTGCGCGGGCTCGAGTCGCAGGGCATGTTGTGCTCGGCGCGGGAACTCGGCTTGGGCGAGGAGCATGACGGCATTCTGGAATTGCCGGAGGAATTCGCGGTCGGTCGCGACGTGCGCGAGGCGCTGGATCTAGAGGATACGATCATCGAGGTGAATGCGACGCCCAACCGCGGCGATTGCATGAGCGTGTTCGGCATCGCGCGCGATTACACGGCCGCGCAGCAGCGGCGCTATCTCTGCTACGAGACGGCGGCGGTCGCGCCGCGCCATGACGGCACTGTCCCGGTCGTGCTCGCCGTGTCGGGCCCGTGCCCCGTGTTCGCGGGACGCCTGATCCGCGGCATCCGCGCGGGGGCCGGGACACCGCTGTGGCTGCGCGAGCGCTTGCGCCGCATCGGCGTCAACAGCATTTCGCCGGTCGTCGACGTCACCAATTACGTGATGGCCGAGCTCGGCCAGCCGCTGCATGCGTATGACCGCGCACGGCTGTCGGGAAGCATCACGGTGCGCTGGGCGGCGGCCGGCGAGCACGTGACCCTGCTCGACGACAAAGAATACGCGCTTGAAGCAGATTGCCTGGTGATCGCCGATGATGCGGGCGCCGTCGGCCTCGCCGGCATCATGGGGGGCCGGCACACGGCGATCTGCGATCAAACGACCGACGTATTTCTCGAGGCCGCTCATTTCACGCCGGACGCGGGCGCCGGCCGCGCGCGCCGCATGGGGCTCTTCACCGACGCGGAGCAGCGCTTCGAGCGCGGCGTCGATTCGAGTCTGCCGGCGCGCGCGATCGAACGGGCGACGGCGCTGCTCCTCGAGATCGTCGGCGGCGAGCCCGGACCCGTCGACGTCCAGCGCGCCGGGGAGCCCGCGAGCCCGCGTCGCGTGCGCCTGCGGCGCGAGCGCCTTGCGCGGGTACTCGGCGCCGAAATTCCGGATACGGAAGCGCGCGAGTGGCTCGGTGCGATCAGTCGCTGCGTCGACGACACGCCGTCCGGCTGGCAGGTCGAGGCGCCGAGCCATCGGTTCGACATTTCGATCGAGGTCGATCTGATCGAGGAGATCGCGCGCCTGCGCGGCTTCGACCGCATCGCCGAGCGCCATGCAATCACGCCGCAAGTCGCGGGTTGCGCGGGCGAGTCGCGCATATCGAACGAGCGGCTCCTCACTGCGTTGATCGATCGTGGCTACCGCGAAGCGATCACCTACAGCTTCGTCGATCCCGTGGTTCAGCGCACGCTGTTCCCGCAAACGCCGAGTCTCGCGCTCGCGAATCCGATCTCCGCCGAACTTAGCGAGATGCGCGTCTCGCTGTGGCCGGGGCTGCTTCAGGCCTGCCGCGAGAACCGCCGGCGCCAGCAATCGCGCGTCCGGCTATTCGAACTCGGCCGCAAGTTTTGCGTGGGCGAAGCCGGCCTCGAGGAGGTCGACTCGCTCGCCGGCATCGTATGCGGCTCAACGTGGCCCGAGCAGTGGGGGAGCCGTGCGCAGGCCATCGACTTCTTCGACGTCAAGGCCGATCTTGCCGGCTTGTTCGCATTGACGGGTAATGAAACGCTGATCCGGTTCGAGGCGGCGGACATGTTTTGTCTGCGGCCGGGAAGGAGCGCGCGGCTCATGCTTGAAGATCGCGCGCTCGGTTGGCTCGGCGAATTGCACCCGCGGCTCGCGAAGCAATTTGACATATCGCCGGCACCCTTGCTTTTCGAAATAGAAGTGGAATTGAGTTTTGCTTCGAAGAGATTGTTATTTAACAAGATTTCGAAGTTCCCGAGCGTTCGGCGCGACCTCGCGGTCGTCATCGATGAACATGTCACGCTCGCACAATTGCGGGAAAATGTTAGTGTTAGTGCTGCCAACGTCCTCAGCGAATTAATCGTATTCGATGTCTATCGCGGTCCTGGGATAGATTCTGGACGAAAAAGTATCGCTTTAGGCTTGATTTTGCAGGACTCTTCCCGCACTCTTACCGACGTCGATGCAGACGCCGTGATGACTTCCGTGGTCGCACGGTTGCGGGATGACTTAAGCGCCACGATAAGAGACTAAATAAGCATGGCAGCCCTGACCAAGGCGGAAATGGCCGAGGCCCTATTTGATCGCTTGGGGCTCAACAAGCGGGAAGCGCGTGAACTCGTGGATCTGTTCTTCGAGGAAATTCGCGCCGCGCTATCATCGGGTGAACAGGTGAAATTGTCGGGCTTCGGCAATTTCGATCTGCGCGACAAGAATCGGCGCCCGGGGCGCAATCCGAAGACCGGGGAGGAGATTCCGATCAGCGCCAGGCGCGTGGTGACTTTCCGTCCGGGGCAAAAACTGAAGGCTCGCGTCGAGGCGTATGCTGGAACCAAGCAACAATAGCGAACTTCCGGCGATACCCGGCAAGCGCTACTTCACGATCGGCGAAGTCAGCGACTTGTGCGGCGTCAAGCCGCATGTGCTGCGCTATTGGGAGCAAGAGTTCCCGCAACTGAAGCCCGTGAAGCGCCGCGGCAACCGGCGCTATTACCAGCGCCAGGATGTGCTCGTCATCCGCCAGATTCGCAGCCTCCTGTACGAACAGGGCTTCACGATCGGCGGTGCGCGCAACCGGCTCGCCGGCAGCGATGCGCAGACGGACCTCAATCAGAGCCAACAGCTGATTCATCAGATGCGCATCGAGCTCGAAGAGCTCATCAAGATCCTGCGCCGCTGATCGCGCCATCGGCGCTCGGGCGATACGCGCGCGAGCGCCCGGGGTGCGCGCGCGTCGACGGGAATTCGGCACCCAATTCGGCGTCCAATTCAGCTATCATCGCGGTCTCGGTCGGGGCGTGGCGCAGCCTGGTAGCGCACTTGCATGGGGTGCAAGGGGTCGCAAGTTCGAATCTTGTCGCCCCGACCAATTCTTTACCCGCGGTCAATGCCATCAACGAAATATCTCCAATGCGGCGCGTACGGGGCAACCTGTTCGACGGCTCTCCGGTCGTTGAAATGGGACCGTGCGGTCAGTGTCCGCACAGGGCGCGGTGCGCAGCGGAACTCGAGGCCTGTCGGCAGTTCATGGTCTTCTGGCAGTTCGGCGGCGACATCCGCTGGCGCTCGGCGACGCGGCAGCCGACGCACGAGGCCTACCGGCGGCTGTTTCCCTAAGTCGCGGTGACGGCGCGCCCGGGCTCGTCGCGTAAATTCGTTCGTTGTCGAAATAGCCCAGGTGATCCGGGTCGTAGCGCAGGCCGGTAATCAGCGAGGTCGATGGCGCGAGTTGCCAAGTCACGCGTCCGTATACGTCATAGATCTTGCTCTCCGGCTTGACGTAATTGTCGACCGCCGCCGGCGTGAAGGTGCGGCGCCGTCGCGCGGCGCACGCCCTCGCGCTGTATTGCTTCTATCAGCAATCGGGTCGCGGCCCGCGC
>DAIDVO010000047.1 GCA_027456085.1 Steroidobacteraceae bacterium
GTGCCTGGACGTTCGCCTGCGCGTGCGCCGCTAGGCGTTATCCGAATCGCTGTGCGGCGTCGACGCGGGCGGCGTAGACGACCACACCACGTACTTGGGCTCCGGACCCTGACTCGCCGGAGCGGCGGGCGGCGGGGCCAACGGTGCCGGAGACTCCGCCGCGGAACGTGCATCGGCCTGAGGTGCAGGTTCGCGCACGGGAGCCGGCTCGCGCGGGCCTTGCGGCGCCTCGCGCGATCCTTGTTGTTGCGCTTCGCCCGGCGGTGCATTGCCGGATTCCGTGGATCTCGCGGCGCCCTCGCCGTTGTCGCGCCGGCCGCGGCCGCCGCGGCGACGGCGCCCGCGACCGGAGCGCTCGCTGCCCGGTTCCCGCTCGCCTTGGCGCGCGCCATCCGCACCGGAACGCGGCGGCTGCTCCGCGCGCGCGGCGGAATCTACGCGCGGCGTCTCGGCTTGCGCCGTACCCGTCGTGCGCTCGGCCGGCGCAACTCCTCCCTCGGCACGGCGCGGCGCCGCCTCGCCGCGGCCTTCACTGCGCGGCCGCGTGTCGCGCCGGGGCTCATCGCGCCGGGGCTCGCGCGCACCGTCGCGCGCGCCGTCGCGGCCGCGGTCACGGTTGCGGTCGCGTCCGCCTCTGTCACGGTCCCGATCACGCGAGCGATACCGGTCCTGATGGCCGTCGCGCGGACGCTGGTGTTCGCGCGGCGTCGTCGGCGAAGTCGCGGGCGGCGTGGCGCTCGACTCGGCGGGCTTCGTGCCGACGAGCCAGGTCCAAAGTTTCGCGAGTGCGCCGCGGTGATCCGTGGACTGCGCGGCCGCGACCGGCGCCGGTTCGGCCGGCGGCGGAGTCGGGGCCGCGGAAGCCGGCAGTATGCTCGGTACGAGCGGTTCAGCCGCCTGCGGCTTCTTGTCGCGAGTACCGATGGCCGAATCGTCGATCGCCGGCTGTTCCGCGATGTGGTAGCTCACGGTCGCGTTTTCAGGCAGATCCTTCTCGTCGTCGCGAATGCGCCGTATCGCGTAGGCCGGCGTCTGCATGTGCGGATTCGGCACGATCACCAGCGAGACCTTGTCGCGCAGCTCGATCTGGGTCAGCCAGTCGCGCTTTTCGTTCATCAGATACGTGGCGACGTCGACCGGGACCTGGGTGATCACGCGCCCGGTGCGCTCCTTGCGCGCCTCTTCGCCGATCAGCCGCAACAGAGCCAGCGACATCGACTCGACGCCGCGTATCGAACCCATGCCGCCGCAGCGCGGGCAATTGATGTGCGTCGTCTCGCTGAGCGCAGGCCGCAGCCGCTGACGCGACAGTTCCAACAGCCCGAAGCGCGACAGACGCCCGAGCTGAATCCTAGCCCGGTCCATCTTCACCGCATCGCGCAACATGTCTTCGACTGCACGCTGATTGGCGGGCAATTCCATGTCGATGAAGTCGATCACGATCAGGCCGCCGATATCGCGCAGCCTGAGCTGGCGCGCGATTTCCTCGGCCGCCTCGAGATTGGTGTTGCGCGCGGTCGCTTCGATATCGCCGCCGCGAGTGCTGCGCGCCGAGTTGATGTCGATCGACACCAGCGCCTCGGTATGGTCGATCACGAGGCTGCCGCCGGACGGCAAAGTCACCTTGTGCGAATACGCCGATTCGATCTGGCTCTCGATCTGGTAGCGCGTGAATAGCGGTACCGGGTCCTGGTAGATCTTCAGCTTGCGCTGCGCGTCGGGGGGCATGAAGCGCTGCATGTATTCCTGCGCTTTTTGGAATGCCTCCGCTTGATCGATCAGGCATTCGCCGACATCGTCGGAGAAGTAGTCGCGCAGCGCGCGCGTCACCGCGTCGCTTTCCTGGAAAATCAGAAACGGCGCCGGCTTCGTTTGATTGGCCTCGACGATCGCATCCCAGGCGGCCTTGAGATTGTTCAAATCCCATTGCAGCTCTTCGGTGGAACGGCCGACGCCGGCGGTGCGCACGATCGCGCCCATGCCCTCCGGGATTTCCAAGCCGTTCATCGCCTCGCGCGTCTGGTCGCGTTCCTCGCCCTCGATGCGGCGCGATACGCCGCCGGCGCGCGGATTGTTCGGCATCAACACGAGGAATCGGCCGGCGAGACTGATGAACGTCGTCAGAGCAGCGCCCTTGTTGCCGCGCTCCTCCTTCTCGACCTGAACGATCAGTTCCTGGCCTTCCTGCAGCACTTCCTTGATGTTGACCCGGCCGCCGGAACCCGGCTGCTGGCGGAAATATTCCTTGGATACTTCCTTCAACGGCAAGAAGCCGTGGCGCAGCGCGCCGTAGTCGACGAACGCGGCTTCGAGACTAGGCTCTACGCGCGTGATTCGACCTTTATAGATATTCGATTTTCGTTGTTCTTTTGACGGGATCTCAATCGATAGGTCGTAAAGCTTTTGACCGTCGACTAAAGCGACTCGCAATTCTTCTTCTTGAATTGCGTTGACGAGCATTCTTTTCATGTGCCCCAACTAAAATGGTAGGAGCCGAGGAGAGCTGGAGAATAGAAGCCGGGCGCCCACTGTTGAACGCGACGAAGAATGTCACGCAGCCGAACGCGTACCACGCGAGCGGCGGCATCAACATCCAATTTTGCCAAAACATATAAGGCAAGCCCGGGGCCTTGTTCTCGGATAACCGCTTGCAAGACGCGCGAGCCTTCGTTTCAGGCTGTCTTGCGTCCTTCTCATCGGCCGAGCGATGGTCTGGAAATCCAGAACCAACTAATATGCGGCGCTCCCGTATGATGGGAACGCCACCGAAACCGGTGCCAGTTTGCGTCATCCACAATGGGTTCGACGCACGGCACGGTCTGCAAATGTTATCACGAGGGTGCACCATGGTCAATATAATCAAGACCTTAGAATTGGCGTTCGATTCGCGATGAGCGTCAAGCCCGTTGCTGGGCCCATTGGCGAGCCCGTCGGCGAGTTCCGGACGCCCGTGCACAAGAGCAAGGTCATGCTGCACAGCGTCGGTGACGATGAGGCGGGCCAGCGCATCGACAACTTCCTCATGCGCCATTTCAAGGCGGTTCCGCGCAGCCGCGTCTATCGCCTGTTGCGCAAGGGCGAAGTGCGCGTGAACCGCAAACGTGTCGACGCGGAGTACCGGTTGGTTGCCGGCGATGCGGTGCGGCTGCCGCCGGTGCGGATCGACCCGGCCGACAAGCCCGGCCGGCCGTCCGCGCGGCTTTTGGATTTGATTGAACGCGCGGTGATCTACCAGGACCGGCATTTGCTGGTGATCGACAAGATGAGCGGTGTCGCCGTACACGGCGGCAGCGGCATGAGCTTCGGCGTGATCGAGGCGCTGCGCGCCTCGCGGCCGAACGAGACCCTGGAACTCGTTCACCGCCTGGATCGAGACACGAGCGGCTGCCTGCTGGTCGCGCGCGAGCGCGCGACCTTGAGCGCGCTGCACGCGTTGATCCGCAATGGCGGCATGCACAAAACCTATCTTGCGCTGGTCGCGGGAAATTGGCAGCTCGGCGAAAAGCGCATCGATGCGCCGCTGTCCACCGACAGCCGCGAGCACGGCGAGCGCCACGTTCGCGTCGCCGCCGCCGGCAAGGAGTCCGCGAGCATATTCAAGCCGGTCCAATTCTTCGGTTCGCTCGCGACCTTGATGGAGGTCGATATTTTGACCGGCCGCACGCATCAGATCCGCGTTCACGCGGCCCATGCCGGGCATCCGCTGCTCGGCGACGACAAATACGGCGATCGCGACCGCAACGCGCAGTTCGAAGAATTCGGCCTGAAGCGCACGTTCCTGCATGCGCATTCCGTCGCGTTCGAGTGGCCGGGATCCGCAGTGCCGTTTCACGTCAGTGCGCCGCTGCCGGCGGAGTTGGGGGCGGTGCTCGACGCGATTTCAACCGCGACGGCCAAGCCCGGCGGGCGCACGGCGCGCAAGCCGCGGCGGCGCGGCTAAGGAATTTCGAACCCGGCGTCGCGCAACGCGGCGGCCAGACGAATCAGCGGCAAGCCGATCAACGCCGTGGGATCGGCGCTGTCGATCGATTCGCACAGCGCAATGCCGAGACCCTCGCTCTTGAAGCCACCGGCGCAATCAAGCGGTGATTCGCGCTCGACGTAACGCTCGATCATCGTCCGCTCGAGCGCGCGGAACTTGACGCGGGTTGTGTCCAGAAATTCGATCGACGCGGCGTCGCGCCGCCGCACGACGGCGACGGCCGTCAGAAACGAGACGACGCGGCCGGACGAGGCGGTCAATTGTTCGATGCAACGTGAAACTGTACCCGGCTTGCCGAGAATGCGTACGCCCGAACCGTCGTCGAGCAGCGCGACTTGGTCGGAGCCGATGACCCATGCGTCCGGCTGCGCTTCGGCGATTCGGTCCGCTTTGGCGCGCGCCAGGCGCAGCGCTAGCGCCGAGGGCGTTTCGCCGGGATGCGCGGTTTCCGGGATTCCGGGAGACGCCAGCTCGAAGCGCAAACCCAAACGGGACAGCAGATCGCGTCGATAAACGGACGTAGAGGCGAGAAAAAGCGTTGGCTGGGACTTCAAAAACAACGACTTGCGATTAATTCGTTTTGACAGGGGGGGTGCCTGCCCCTATTATACGCGCCCCATGGCACGGGGCTTGCGGGATATCGTCGATTGCGAGCGCTTGGCCGAGCAGGGCGCCGTGGTTGAGCGTGTTTATGCGCTCGCCGATCTGCCCAGGGTACAGGATCTGCTCGCGGACTTGAGTGGCGCGCTGCGCGTGAGGTTCGCCTTCGCGCAGACCGAGTCCGGCGGCGCCGGCGTTACGATCGAGGCGGACGGCGGCGCGCGTCTCGTCTGTCAAAGGTGCATGCAGCCCTTCGAGTTCCCGATCGCGGCACGGAGCGAGATCGAGTTTACAACCGATCGGCGCGCGGACTCGCAAAGCTCGGGGCGAGAGCCTTTTTTGTTGGTGGAGGGCAGGGCGTCGCTCGCCGAACTCGCCGCCGAGGAATTATTGTTGGCTTTGCCGCTCGTCCCGGCGTGCAGCGAGCTTGAGGGATGCGGCAAGGCGCAGGCGCCGCGCGCGCTCGAAGCGGCTGCGGTCGTTTTGCAGCAGACGACGCGGCCGTTTCGCGCTTTACAGGATTTATTGAAGAAAACCGATAGGACATAGCGACCATGGCAGTTCAAAAGAGCAGAAAGAGCCCGTCAAAGCGCGGCATGCATCGTTCGCACGCGGCGCTCGCGCAGCCCGCCGTATCGATCGACCCGAAAAGCGGCGAGACCCACATGCGTCACCGCATCACCCGGGACGGATTCTATCGGGGGCGCAAGGTGCTGCAGACCCAGGCCGACGTCGCCGCCGCCGACGAAGAATAGAAGCGCGGATTGGAACCGGCGGGCGCCGCCTCCAGCCGGACCGATCGCATCTTGAGGACGCTTCCTTTGGTGTCTGCACCGCTGCATATTGCGATCGACGCCATGAGCGGCGATCGCGGCCCGTCCATATGCGTGCCCGCGACGCTCGCGGCGGCCAAGGAAAACGGCGACATCCGCTTGACCTTGGTCGGCCGCAAAGCCGATCTGGAGCGCGAACTCGGCCAATCAGTTCCCGCGAACATCCGTTGCCTGCATGCCGCGGACGTCGTCGGCATGTCCGATCGCCCTAAAGATGCGTTGCGCCGGAAGAAGGACTCGTCGATGCGCCGCGCGCTCGATCTAGTCAAGACGCTCGACGCCGATGCTTGCGTCAGCGCCGGCAATACCGGCGCGCTGATGGCGACCGCGCACTTCGTCCTGAAGATGCTGCCGGGGGTGGAAAGGCCCGCGATCGTTTCCACGATACCTTCGCGCGGGGGCCACACGTACATGCTGGATTTGGGCGCCAACGCGACCTGCACGCCGGCGCAGCTCCACCAGTTTGCGGTAATGGGCGCCGTTCTCGCATCGGATCTCGAAGGCGCGCATGCGCGGCCCCGAATCGGCCTGCTCAATATCGGCGAGGAGGACATCAAGGGCGACGAGGTCGTGCAGGCCGCGCACAATCTCCTGCTGGCGAGCGATCTGAATTACGTGGGCTTCGTCGAGGGGCACGACATTTTCTCGGATACCGTCGATGTCGTGGTCACGGACGGCTTCACCGGCAATGTCGCGTTGAAGACGATGGAGGGGGTCGCGCGGCTGATCAGCGACGCGATGCGCGAGGAATTCACGCGCAGCGCCGGCCGCAAGCTCGGAGCCCTGATCGCAGGTCCCGCGTTGAAAGCGCTGCGCTCCCGGCTCGATCCGAGACAGTATAATGGCGCGAGCATGGTCGGTTTGAATGGAGTCGTGATCAAGAGTCACGGCGGCGCGGACGTGTTCGCGTTCCAGCGAGCCATCGAGGTGGCCATTCTCGAAGCGCGCAACGGCGTACCAGCGCGCATCGCGGAGCGGCTCGGCTCGCCACCGGTGAATTGAGGGATCATCAGTCATGTACTCACGCATCGCCGGCACCGGCAGCTACCTTCCCGCGCAAATCCTGACCAATGCGGACCTCGAGAAGATCGTCGATACCACCGACGAATGGATTCGAACGCGAACCGGTATCGAGCGCAGGCACGTCGTCGCGGAGGGAGAGACGACCACGGATCTTGCCGAACAGGCGTCGCGCAATGCGATGGAGGCCGCCGGCGTTTCGCCGCAAGACATCGATTTGATATGCGTCGGAACGACGACGCCCGACCTCGTATTCCCGAACGTCGGCACCCTTTTGCAGGATCGACTGGGCATCCGCGGCTGTCCGGCGTTCAGCCTGGAGGCCGCGTGCGCGAGTTTCCTCTATGCATTGAGCGTCGCCGATAAGTTCGTCCGTCTCGGCGAATCGAAGTGCGCGCTCGTCATCGGCGCCGACACGCTGACGCGCATCATCGACTGGAAGGATCGGGCGACCTGCGTCTTGTTCGCCGACGGGGCCGGTGCGGTCATTTTGAAGCCCTGCGCGGATCCCGGGATCATCAGCACGCATCTGCACGCCGACGGCCGCTACAAGGACTTGCTGCAGTACCCGGATGGCGTGTCGCGCGGATTCAAGCTCGTGCGTGCAGGCAAAGCGGGCGTGCTGATGAAAGGAAACGAGGTCTACAAGATCGCGGTCAATACCCTGGGACATCTCGTCACCGAGACGCTGGCGGCGAATGGATTCAACAAGGACCAGCTCGATTGGCTGATCCCGCACCAGGCGAACCTTCGAATCATCGAGGCGATCGCCAAGAGGCTCGATCTGCCGATGGAGCGTGTGATCGTCACGATCAAGGATCAGGGCAATACGTCCGCCGCGTCGGTGCCGTTGGCGCTCGATACGGGCGTGAGGGACGGCCGCGTGAAACGGGGCCAGTTGTTGCTTCTCGAGGCGTTCGGCGGCGGGTTTACCTGGGGTTCGGCGCTCATCCGCTACTGACGCGATGGCGACTCCACGGCCGGCGCGCATCGTCTGGTGGATCGGTCCGTGCCTCGCGGCGGCCGCCGCGCACGCGGAGGTTTTCCGACTCGAACCCGGCCAGGATATGGTCGGAACCATGCGGGAAACGAGAGCGTCGGCGCAAGACACGCTCGCGGACATCGCGCGCCGCTACCATTTGGGATTCGATGAAATCGGCGCGGCCAATCCGGGGGTCGACATGTGGCTGCCCGGCAAGGGCACGCGCGTGCGTTTGCCGACCGAGCACATCCTGCCGAACGCGCCCCGCGTCGGCATCGTAGTCAATCTGCCCGAAGGCCGGCTGTACTACTTCCACGACGACCGGAACCTGCACCCCGTCGTGGAGACGTTTCCGATCAGCGTTGGGCAAATGGACTGGAACACCCCGCTCGGGATCACGAAAATCGTTCGCAAGGAAAAAATGCCGACGTGGTATCCGCCGAAGTCGGTGCGCGCAACGCACTTGAAGGACGGCGACGTATTGCCCGCGGCGATCGCTCCCGGGCCGAATAACCCGCTGGGGCGATACGCGCTGCGCTTGGGGATTCCGGGCGGCGCATACTTGATTCACGGCACGAACAACCCGGTCGGCGTCGGCATGCAGATCACGCACGGGTGCATCCGCCTCTACCCGGAGGACATCGACGTCTTGTTTCACGAGGCGCCGGTCGGCACGGCCGTGCGCATCGTCAATCAGCGGATCATGACGGGCTTGGCGGACGGCGCATTGTATCTCGAGGTACACCATCCGCTGGACGATGCGGATCCGAAGATCGCCCTGGACCCGACCGCGCTGACGCGCACGATCGTCGAGGCGACGGCGCGGCGACGAGTGATCATAGACTGGCATGCGGCGCAACGCGCGTTCGAACAGCAGCGCGGCGAGCCGATCCGCATTTCCGTCGATCGCTGGCGCG
>DAIDVO010000048.1 GCA_027456085.1 Steroidobacteraceae bacterium
TCCGCGCCCATGAGGCGCAGGATCTCGAGCAGCCCGATCCGCGTCGGGTTCAATCCCACATTTTGGATCAACAGCCCTTCGGGTCCCGCTGCGAGCAGCGCCGCAACCATGAAGAACGCCGCCGAAGAAAAATCCCCCGGCACAGCGAGGTGCTGCGGCGCGAGGCGCGCCGGTGCGTGAACGCAGACGGCGAGGCCGTCGACATCGACGCGCGCGCCGAAGCTCTGCAGCATGCGCTCGCTGTGGTCGCGCGAGGCTGCCGGCGAAATCACCACCGTGGCGCTTTGCGCATACAGGCCCGCGAGCAGGATCGCCGATTTGACCTGGGCGCTCGCGACCGTCATTTGGTAGCGGATGCCGTGCAGCGCCCTGCCGCCGAATATCTCGACCGGCGGCGTACCGCCGGTCGTGCGCACGTCGGCGCCCATTTCGCGCAGCGGCTTTGCGACGCGCTCCATCGGCCGGCGCATCAGCGATGCGTCGCCGACCAGGCGTGAATCAAATGTCTGAGCGCTCAACAGGCCCGTGAACAGCCGAATCGCCGTACCCGCATTGCCGAGGTCGAGCGCCCCCCGCGCGGCACGCAGCCCGCGCATCCCGACTCCCTCGACGCGAACGCGCGTCGCGCCCAACTCTACGATCGGGACGCCGAGCGCGCGCATCGCGCGCATGCTCGCCAGACAATCCTCGCTCGGCAGGAACCCGTCGATCTCGCTGCGCCCGTCGGCGATGCCTGCGAGCATCAGCGCGCGGTGCGAGATCGACTTGTCGCCCGGAACCCTGATGCTGCCTTGAATGGGCCCCGCGGGCGACGCCTCATAACTGCGGCTCACAGCACCGCCCGCGGATAGGAACCCAACACCTTGTAGAGCGATGCACGCTCCTTGAGCGCGGCGAGAGCGCGCGCAACCGCGGGGTCGCTGACGTGGCCTTCGACGTCGATAAAGAACACATAATCCCATTTGCGCCTGCGCGACGGCCGCGATTCGATACGCGTCATGTTGACCTTGTGTTCGGCGAGCGGTTCGAGAAGCCGGAACAGCGCGCCGGCGCCCGCCGTACCTTCGGCGGACAGCAGTAAAGTCGTTTTGTCGACGCCGCTCGCACTGAACAGCTTGGGGCCGATGACGAGGAAGCGCGTCGTATTGTCGGGGCGATCCTCGATTTCATTCGCCAGCAGACTCAAGCCGTAGACCTCGGCCGCCGATCGGCCCGCAATCGCCGCCGTTCCGCGCTCGTCGCGCGCGCGGCGCGCGCCCTCGGCGTTGCTCGACACCGCGATGCGCTCGACGTCGGCAAGATTCTCGTCCAGCCAGCCGCGGCACTGCGCGAGCGCCTGCGGGTGTGCGCATACGCGCTTGACGTCGCCGAGCCCCGGCATGCGTCCCATCAAATAGTGGTTGATTCGCATCTCGACTTCGCCGCATATCTTCAGCGGTGAGCTGAGGAACATGTCCAAGGTATGGTTGACCGTCCCCTCGCTCGAATTCTCGATCGGCCCAACCCCGAAATCGGCGCTCCCGGACTCGACCTCGCGGAACACCTCGGCGATCGCCGGCAGCGGCAAGGCCCTCACCGAAGAGCCGAATTGCTTGAACGCGGCGGCTTGGCTGAACGTACCCTCGGGACCGAGGAACGCCACCTTGAGGGGCTCCTGCTGGGCGAGGCAGGCGGACATGATCTCGCGAAACAGCCGCGCTATCTCTTCATCGCGCAGCGGTCCCCGATTCCTCTTGAGCGCGTTGCGCAAGACCTCGGCCTCGCGCTCCGGCCGGTAGAAATCGACAGTCTTGCCCGCGGCCGTCTTCGAAATGCCGACCAGCTGTGCGCAACGCGCGCGGTCGTTCAGCAGTTCCTCGATGCGCGCGTCGATTTCGTCGATTTTCCCGCGAATGCTGCCGAGATCGACGCCGCCGGGCGCAACCCCCGGCCTCGAATTGTCGATTTTGCGCTTGTCGTCGCTATTACGCTTGCGGGCCGCCATGGGTATTCCTCAAATCAACCGTGTTTGCGCTCGAACTCTCGCATGAACTCGACGAGCGCCGCGACCCCTTCGATCGGCATCGAGTTGTAGATGCTCGCGAGCATGCCGCCCGCGGCCTTGTGTCCCTTCAAATTCTTCAAGCCGGCGCCTTCGGCCTCGCGCAGGAACTCGGCGTCGAGCTCCGGCCGCGTGCTGCCGAACGTGACGTTCATCCGCGAGCGCGCATCCTGCGCGACCGCATTGCGGAACGATCCCGAGCCGTCGATCGCCGCGTACAGGAGTTCGGCCTTGAGCCGGTTCGCTTGCGCGATCGCGGCCAGCCCGCCGCGCGCCTTCAGCCACTGGAATACGAGGCCGGCCATGTACCAGGCGAACGTCGGCGGCGTGTTCAGCATCGATCCTTCCGCCGCCACGGCTCGGTAATCGAACACGGTCGGCGTACCGGGCCGCGCATGGCCGATCAAGTCCTCGCGAACGATGACGACGACGAGGCCCGCGGGGCCGATGTTCTTTTGCGCACCCGCGTATATAAGCCCGAATTTGGTGACGTCGATCTGCTGCGACAGGATGTTCGAGGACATGTCCGCCACCAGCGGTGCGCCTCCCGTCCGCGGGACGTACGGGAATTCGACGCCGCCGATTGTCTCGTTCGGCGTGTAGTGCACGTACTCGGCATCCTTGCTGAAGGAGAGTTCGGCTTGCGCGGGAACCGAAGTGTAGGCCGCGCCGCTGTCGCCGGCGATGTGCACGCGGCAATAGCGCTGCGCTTCGCGGATCGCCTTCTTCGACCAATGGCCGGTATCGATGTAATCGACGTTCGCGCCCTGCGCGGTCAGGTTCATCGGCACGAACGAGAATTGCGCACTCGCGCCGCCCTGCAGGAACAGGACCTTGTAATGCGAGGGCACTCCCAGAAGTTCGCGCAGATCCGCCTCGGCACGGGCGGCGACGTCCATGAAGGCCTTGCTGCGGTGACTGATCTCCATGACCGACATGCCGCCATGATTCCAGTCGACGAGTTCATCGCGCGCCCGCTCCAGGACTTCGAGCGGCAGCGCCGCGGGGCCGGCGGCAAAGTTGAAGACACGCATCGAAGCTTAACCTCAGGCGCCCGGCACCGGCGCGTCCGGAACGGCCGGCGTTTCGCCCGCGGCATCGTCCTCGACGGGCAGGCCTTCGATTCGCTCGAGACCGGAGAGTTGGTCTCCTTCTTCGAGCCGCATGAGCCGAACGCCCTGTGTGTTGCGGCCGACGACCGATATGTCCTTGACCGGCGTGCGCACGAGCGCCCCGCCCAAGCTCATCAGCATGATCTCATCGTCCGCCTTGACCTGCAGCGCGCCGACCATGCGGCCGTTGCGCTCGGTGACCTGCAGCGCGATGACGCCCTGGCCGCCGCGGCCGTGCCGCGGAAAATCCTCGAGCGGCGTGAGCTTGCCGTAGCCGTTCTCCGACGCGGTCAGAATGTCGCCCTCATCGGCGACGATCAGTGCGATCACGCGTTGACCATCCCCCAAGCGCACGCCACGCACGCCGGCCGCTTCGCGTCCCATCGGCCGCACTTCATCCTCGGCAAAGCGAATCGACTTGCCGCCGGTCGTGAACAGCAGGATGTCGCGCGCGCCGTCGGTGATCGAAGCGCCGACCAATTGGTCGCCTTCGTCGAGCGCAAGCGCGATGATGCCGCTCGCGCGCGGCCGCGAGAACAGCGCGAGCGGCGTCTTCTTGACGGTGCCGAATCTCGTCGCCATGAAGACGAACTTGTCTTCCTCGAACTCCTTGATCGCCAGCATCGCGCTGATGCGCTCGCCGTCCTGAAGCGGGATGAGATTCACGATCGGCTTGCCGCGGGAACCACGGCTGGCCTGCGGCAATTGATAGACCTTGAGCCAATACAGCTTGCCGAGATCCGAAAAGCACAACAGCGTGTCGTGCGTGTTCGCGACGAACAGCTTGTCGACGAAATCCTCGTCCTTGACGGCGGTTGCGGCCTTGCCGCGGCCGCCGCGGCGCTGCGCCTGGTAATCCGAGACCGGCTGCGCTTTCGCGTAGCCGCTGTGCGAGAGCGTCACGACGACGTCTTCCGGCGAGATCAGGTCCTCGATCGTCAGGTCCTCGTGATTGGAGACGATTTCGGTGCGCCGCGCATCGGCGAAGTTGTCGCGAATGAATTCCAGCTCCTGCCGAATCACGGCGAGAAGCCGTTCGGGCCGCGCGAGGATGTCGCTCAAATCGCGCATCAGCGCCAGGAGCTCCTGGTATTCGGCAACGATCTTTTCCTGTTCGAGGCCGGTCAGCCGGTTCAGGCGCATCTCGAGGATCGCCTGCGCCTGGGTCTCCGTCAAACGGTAGCCGCCGTCGACCATTCCGAACCCCGCGATCTCGCCGCCCGGGCGGGTGCTGATCGCCCCGGCGCGCTCGAGCATTTCCGGCACGGATCCGGCGGACCAAACCCGGGCGACGAGCACCGCCTTCGCCTCCGCCGGCGAGGATGAGGCCTTGATGGCGGCGATGATCGCGTCGATATTTGCGAGCGCGATTGCGAGGCCTTCGAGTATATGGCCGCGCTCCTTGGCCTTGCGCAGCTCGTACACGGTCCGCCGCGTGACGACTTCCCGGCGGTGGCGCAGGAAAGCGTCGAGCATCGACTTCAGCGACAGCAAGCGCGGCTGGCCCTCGACCAACGCGACCATATTGATGCCGAAGACCGTCTCCATCGGCGTCTGCGCGTACAAATTGTTCAGCAGGATCTCGGGGACCTCGCCGCGCTTCAGTTCGATGACGACGCGCATTCCGTCCTTGTCCGATTCGTCGCGCAAACCGTCGGAGGCGATGCCCTCGATCTGCTTTTCGCGCACGAGATCCGCGATGCGCTCGATCAGCCGGGCTTTGTTCACCTGGTACGGCAGCTCGGTGATGATGATCGCCTGGCGATCCCCCTTGCCGACGTCCTCGAAATGCGTGCGCGCGCGCACATGAATCCGGCCGCGCCCGGTCTTGTAGGCGGCGACGATCTCCTGCGCGCCGTTGATGCTGCCCGCGGTCGGAAAATCCGGGCCCGGAACGATCTGCATCAATTGCGCGAGACCGATCTCGGGGTCTTCGATCAGCGCGATGCAGGCGGCGATGATCTCGCCAAGATTGTGCGGCGGTATGTTGGTCGCCATGCCGACCGCGATGCCCGAGGAGCCGTTGACCAGAAGGTTCGGGACTCGCGTCGGCAGGACCGTGGGCTCGCTTTCCGATTCGTCGTAATTCGGTATGAAATCGACCGTTTCCTTGTCGATGTCCGCGAGAAGCTCCTGAGCGATTCTCGACATGCGCACTTCCGTGTAGCGCATCGCCGCCGGCGGATCGCCGTCGACGGAGCCGAAATTCCCCTGACCGTCCACGAGCAGGTAGCGCATCGAGAACGGCTGCGCCATGCGCACGATCGCGTCGTACACGGACACGTCGCCGTGCGGGTGGTACTTGCCTATCACGTCGCCGACGACACGCGCGGACTTCTTGTAGGCCTTGTTCCAGTCGTTGCCCAATTCCCGCATCGCATAGAGCACGCGGCGGTGAACCGGCTTCAGGCCGTCGCGCACGTCGGGAAGCGCGCGGCCGACGATCACGCTCATCGCATAATCCAAATAGGATTTGCGCATCTCGTCTTCGAGATTGACGGGCAATATTTCGCGTGCGATCTCGGCCATTTGCGAGAGTCCGGTGAACCTTGGTTAGGGGCGTCTGATTAGCGGGTTTGAAGCAAGCGAGACGGTGTCTCCATAACGAAACATTCTAGCATAAGTTCCCCCTCATCTTAAGCTTGCGGGGCCGTTTAACCGATATACTGGGCTCTTGCCAGCGGAGCCCGGCGAAACCACTGGCGATTGGAGGAGTTGATCGATGTCCGGCTCGGCCCAAAACGCGGATCCCGCGGAACTGAACAAATTCAACGAGCGCGCGCAAAGCTGGTGGGACCCGAGCGGTCCATCGAAGCCGCTGCACGACTTGAATCCGGCGCGCATGGATTACCTGCGGCGCGTCGCCGGATTCGCGGGCCGCGAAGTCCTCGACGTCGGCTGCGGCGGCGGGATCTTGTCCGAGGCGATGGCTCGGGCCGGCGCGACCGTGCTGGGAATAGATCTCGCGCGCGACGTGCTCGAGGTCGCCGAATTGCACGCGATCGAGGCCGCGGTCGCGGTGCGCTACCGCGCGGTCTCGGCGGAGGCGCTCGTCGCGGAGCGTCCGCATTCGTTCGAGTTCGTGACCTGCATGGAAATGCTGGAACATGTGCCCGACCCGTCCGCGACGATGCGCGCGCTGGCCGCGCTGCTCGCCCCGGGAGGCGATCTCGTCGTATCGACGCTGAACCGCAACTTGCGCTCGTACCTGATCGCGATCATCGGCGCCGAGTACGTGGCGCGCGTGCTGCCGCGCGGAACGCACGAGTACCTCAAATTCATCCGGCCGTCGGAACTCGCCAAATGGGGACGGGCGGCCGGCCTTCAATTGCGCGACTTGACCGGCATTTCATACAACCCGCTGACGCGCGCGTTCGGCCTCTCGGCGGATGCGGGCGTCAATTACCTCGCGCATTTTCGCCGTGTCGAGAGTTGATGCCCAGCCGCCATTGCGCGCGGTGCTGTTCGATTTGGACGGAACCGTGCTCGACACCGCGCCCGACATGCATCGCGCGCTCAACATCCTGCGGCGCGAGGAAAGCCGCGCGACCCTGCCGTTCGACCTCGTGCGGCCGCGCGTGAGTCACGGCGCCGCGGGCCTCCTCGGAGTCGGCTTCCCGGATGCCGACGAGCCCCGCTTGCGCACGCTGCAGACCCGGTTTCTCGAGATCTACCGCGCGGGATTGAGCGTGGAAACGACGCTCTTCCCCGGCATGGACGCAGTGCTCGAGGATCTCGCGAGGCGTGGCCTCGCCGCCGGCATCGTCACGAACAAGGCCGCCTGGCTCACGGATCCGCTGCTCGATGAGCTCGGACTGCGCGCTCGGTTCGCGTGCGTCGTCAGCGGCGATACGGTCGCGGAGCGCAAACCCCACCCGCTGCCGCTGCTGCACGCGGCCAAGCTCGCGGGCGTCGACGCCGCGGAATGCATCTATGTCGGCGATGCGCTGCGCGACGTCCAGGCCGCGCAGGCCGCGGGCATGCCGGCGCTGATCGCACGCTACGGTTACCTGCATGACGACGACGACGCCGCCTCGTGGGGCGGCGACGGCGATCTTTCGCAGCCGCTCGAACTGATCGGGTGGCTGTTGCGGAGCGGGCGCTTATGAGCTTGTACGCGGCGATTCTCGCCTTCGTCGCGGGCGCCGGTGTAGGCGCCCTCGCCTGCGCGCTCTGGCGCAACGCACGCGAATCGCGGCTGCGCATCGAAACGGAAGTTCTGCGCGCGCGCCTGAAGTCCGACGAGGCCTTGGCCGCCGAACGCAACCAGGCCCTCGAGCGTGCCCGCGATCAGCTGAAAGCGGCGTTCAGCGAACTCTCGCGCGAATCGCTGCAGAGCAATAACACGATGTTCCTGACGATGGCGCGCGAGCGCCTGGCGGAGCAACAGACCGCGGCCGCGCACACGCTCGAGCAACGCCAAACCGCGATCGAATCGATCGTGGCGCCGATACGCGAAGCACTCGCGAAAAGCGAGGCGCAGATGCAGGCGCTCGAACGCAGCCGCATCGATGCATTCGCGACGATCAAGAGCCAGATGGAAGCGATGGCGAGCGGCCAAAGCCTCTTGTCGCGCGAGACGCGCAACCTCGTCACCGCGCTGCGCAGGCCCGACGTGCGGGGTCAATGGGGAGAAATGACGTTGCGCCGCGTCGTCGAGCTCTCCGGCATGACTGAACACGTCGACTTCAGCGAACAGGCGCACCAGGTGACCGAATCCGGCGCGATTCGCCCCGACATGATCGTTCACATGCCGGAACGGCGCGACATCGTCGTCGACGTCAAGACCCCGCTGGAAGCGTACTTGTCCGCCGCCGAGGCGACGGACGACGAGGAGCGGCGGACGCATTTGCGGCGCCACGCGCAACTCGTCGGTGCGCGCGTTCGGGAGCTCTCGACCAAGCAATACTGGTCTCAGTTCGAGCACAGCCCGGACTTCGTCGTGTTGTTCCTGCCCGGCGATCAATTCCTGTCCGCGGCTCTGCAGGAGAATCCCGGACTCATCGACGAGGCGCTGCGTCAAAACGTGATGCTCGCGACGCCGACGAGCCTCGCGGCTCTGCTGAAAGCCGTTGCCTACGGCTGGAAACAATCGGTGTTGGCCGACAACGCCGCCGAGGTCCGCAAACTCGGCGAAGATTTGTATAAGCGCCTGTCGGTGTTCGCCGAGCACTTGAGCAGACTCGGCAAGTCCCTGGGCGCAAGCGTCGAATCGTTCAACAAGGCGGTAGGATCACTGGAACAGCAAATCATGCCCGCGGCGCGCCGCTTTCCGGAACTCGGGCTGCGCGTGAGCCGGGATCTCGAAGCAATCGAACCGGTGGCGAGCCTCGCGCGCACGCCGCGCGCCGCCGGGTCCGCCGGCCCCGACGAGCCCGAAAGCCCGGCCTGAGGATCCTCAAAGGTGCGCATGCAATTGAACGCCCTCGAGGAAACCTACCGCAGACGCGCGCACGCTGACCCACACTCGGAGAGCACATGCCGGTATCGATCGATCACAAGAATTACGCAGCACGGCCCGGCCTTCTCGACGGCCGCGTGATCCTGATCACCGGCGCGAGCGGCGGCCTGGGAAAGGCGCTCGCGATCGATTGCGCACGCGCCGGCGCCACGGTGATCCTGTCCGGCCGGAACAAAGCCAAATTGGAGCGCGTATACGACCAAATCGAGGCGCTCGGCGCGCCGCAGCCGGCGTTGGCGCCGCTCGACCTCGCGACCGCGACCGCGGCGGACTACGACGCTCTCGCCGCGACGGTCGCGCGCGAATTCGGCAAGCTCGACGGATTGGTGCATGCGGCCGCCATGCTCGGCGACCGCAGCCCGCTGGAGTCGTACGACGTGCCCACCTGGTGCCGCGTGCTGCATGTCAACCTGACGGCCCCGTTCATTCTCACGCAAGTGATGCTGGCGAACCTGCGCAAAGCCGCCGACGCCGCGATCGTCTTCGCGAGCAGCGGCGTCGCCAAACGGACCCGGCCGTTTTGGGGCGCATACGCGGTCTCCAAGGTGGGCCTGGAAGCCGTGCGCGAAATGCTGTGCGAGGAATTGGAGGGGGTCGCGAAAATACGCGCATACAGCGTGAACCCCGGTCCGATGCGCACCGCGATGCGCTCCGCGGCCTATCCCGCCGAGGATCCGAACACGCTGCGCGCGCCCGAAGCGATGACCGGCGCGTTCCTCTTTTTGCTGGGTCCGGACAGCGTCGGGATCGAAGGGCGGTATTTCGACGCGCAGTAACGCGTCCCGCTACGGCTCGCCCGCCGCCGCGCGTTCATCGTGCGCACGCTTCGCGGCCTCGATCTCCGCGAGCAGCGCGCTGCGCTCGGCGCTGGTCATCGCGCGCGAGTGGCCCCGCGGCAAGTCGCGCCCGAGTTGCACCGGGCCGAAGCGTACCCGCATCAAGCGGCTGACGATGATGCCGCGCGCCGCCCACCAATGGCGAACCAACGCCGAGCGGGTCGCCCGCACGGTGACGGTGAGCCAATGATTGGCTCCTTCGCCGTATTGCGCCGCGGCCTGCAAAATCTCCATCGGCTCACCCTCGCAATCGGTCGCTACGCGAAATTCCTCGACGAGTTCGTCGTTGAGCGGCCCGCGCATGCGCAGCAGATAGTCGACCGTGAGCGCATGCGTGCCCTGCGACACGCGGTGCGCCCAAGACCCGTCGTCGGTCAGGATTTCCAAGCCGCCGTCGACCGGCGGCAGCGGTTGAATCGCGAGCCAGCGCCCCGCGGAACGCGGCAGCCGTAGGTGCAGGGCGGCGCGCGACGTCGCCGCCTTGAGATCGAGCGCATCCCCGGGCGAGCGGTGATAGAGCAGCGCGTGGGATTCCTTGACCGCGGAAGCGCGCCAGCGCACGGGTCGGCCATCGAGCGTGATACGGTCGCCCGGCACCACTCCCGCGCCCAATTCCGGCACCGCGTCGTTGACTTGCAGCCGCCCCTCGCGGATCCAGCGTTCGACTTCGCGCCGCGAGCCGACGCCTGCTGCCGCGCGCGCCTTGTGCACGCGCCCCGCGGCAACCGCCGGCGGCCGCTCGCTGCGCGCTCCGGATTGCACCCGGGACGGCCGAGGGCCGCCGCCGCGACGCGGATTTTTCTCGCGCATCTAGCGCGACGCGGCGCCGGAACCGCGCGCTACCAGGCCGCCGGCCTGCTGTTCGTCGGGTCCCGCCGCCTGCGAGGCCGGCTCGCTCTCGCCGCCCTCTTCGTCCTCGTCCTCGTCCTCCTCGTTCTCGCCCTCCACGCCGAGCGCGTCGGCCGGCGCAGCCGCCAGGGTCTGCGGCGCAGCGACCGGTTCTGCGCCGGGCAGGCAGAGCTGCATGCGCAGGTCCTCGAGCTCCTTGAGTTCCGCGAGGGTCCGCAGCTCTTCGAGCCTCTTCAATCCGAAATAGTCGAGGAACTCGCGGGTCGTTCCGAGCAGCTCGGGCTTGCCGGGCACGTCTCGATGACCGACGACGCGTATCCAGCGGCGCTCCAGCAAGGTCTTGACGATATTCGGATTCACGGCGACGCCGCGAATTTGCTCGATTTCTCCGCGCGTGATCGGCTGACGATACGCGACCAGCGCCAAGGTCTCGAGCAGCGCGCGCGAATACTTCGCGGGACGCTCGACCCAAAGCCTCGAGATCGGTTCGACGACCGACGCCTTGATCTGAATCCTGAAGCCGCTCGCGACCTCGATCAGCTCGATGCCGCGCGCCTCGTATTCGCTGCGCAGCGCATCGATCGCCGCCCGCACTTCCTCCGCATTCGCGCCGTCGCGCTCGTCGAATACCGCGACGAGTTCGTCCGCGGCCAACGGCCGGCCGGCCGCGAGCAGCACCGCTTCAACCACATTCTTTACGTACTGTTCGTTCATTTACGATCCCGCGGTTTCATCGTTGGCGGCCCTCTCCTCGACGTCCAGCGGCAGCGCACGCGCCGAGCCTCCCAGGCGGACATGAAGCGGCGCGTACGGTTCGGACTGCAGAATTTCGATGAGCCCTTCGCGCAGCAGCTCCAGCACCGCGACGAACGTCACGGTCACCCCGCGCCGCCCCTCGTCTGGCCGGAACAAATGCACAAAATCCACGAACTCGCGCGACCCGAGCGCCGACATGACATCGGCCATGCGTTGGCGCACGGACAGGCCCTCGCGCTGCACGTGGTGATGCGCGAACATGTCGCTGCGCACGAGAACTTCCTGAAACGCGACCAGCATCTCCTGCAGCGTGACCTGCGGCGGGAGACGCACGACCTTGCGCTCGCCGACTTCCGCGGTTGCGACCCAGGTGTCGCGCTCCACGCGCGGCAGCCGGTCGATGCCTTCGGCGGCCCGCTTGAAACGCTCGTACTCCTGGAGCCTGCGGACCAGTTCCGCGCGCGGATCGGCATCCTCGCTCACTTCGTCGCCGCGCACGCGCGGCAGCAGCATCCGCGATTTGACCTCCGCGAGCGTCGCCGCCATCAGCAGATATTCGCCCGCAAGTTCGAGCTGCAGCACCTGCATCAGTTCGATGTAGCGCATGTATTGGCGCGTGATCTCGGCGATCGGGATGTCGAGTATGTCGAGGTTTTGGCGCCGAATCAGATACAACAGCATGTCGAGCGGCCCCTCGAACGCCTCGAGAAATATCTCGAGCGCTTGCGGAGGGATATACAGATCGCGCGGCATTTCGGTGATCGGCTGCCCTTCGACAACCGCGAACGGCATTTCGCCCTGTTCCGGCGCCGGGGCCGTCAGCCGCGGCGGTGCAACGTCGGCGTCAGCGAGCGTCAAATCCGGTTTCATCGGTAATTCATCGACATGGCTTGGCGGACGACGTCCATCGTGTCGCGTGCGACATCACGCGCGCGCTCGCACCCCTGGGCGATGATATCGCGTACGAGGTCGGGATTCTCCTCGAACTCCTGCGCTCTGTGCGAGATCGCCGAAATCTCCGCGACGACCTTCTCGATCAGCGGCGTCTTGCACTCGAGGCAGCCGATGCCGGCGCTGCGGCAGCCCGTCTGCACCCATTCGCGGGTCTCGGCGGTCGAATAGATCTTGTGCAAATCCCACACAGGACACTTATCCGGATCGCCGGGATCGGTGCGCCGTACTCTCGCCGGATCCGTCTGCATCGTCTTCAGCTTGCGGACGACCGAATCGGTATCCTCGCGCAAACCGATCGTATTGCCGTAGGACTTGGACATCTTCCGGCCGTCGAGGCCGGGGACCTTCGGCGTCGCGGTCAACAGCACTTCCGGCTCCGGCAGCACGGAGATCCCGGCGCCTTCGAGGTAGCCGAGCAAGCGGTCGCGGTCGGCCACGGTGAGCCGCGCATTCGCCTCGACGAGCGAGCGCGCCTTCGCGAGCGCGTCGGCGTCGCCCTTCTCCTGGTATTCCTTGCGCAAGGTTCGGTAAAGCGCGCCATTGCGCGAACCCAGACTCTTGATCGCCTTGTCGACCTTTGTTTCGAATGCCGTCTCGCGCCCGTAGATGTGGTTGAAGCGGCGCGCGATCTCGCGCGTGATCTCGACGTGGGCCACCTGGTCCTCGCCGACCGGCACGTATTGCGGGCGGTACAACAGTATGTCCGCGGACTGCAGCAACGGATAGCCGAGAAAGCCGTAGGTGCCGAGGTCGCGATCCGTCATCTGCGCTTGCTGATCCTTATACGTCGGCACGCGCTCGAGCCATCCCAACGGCGTGATCATCGACAGGAGCAAATGAAGCTCCGCGTGCTCGGGGATTTTCGACTGGATGAACAAGGTCGCGACGCCGGGATTCAAGCCAGCGGCGAGCCAATCGATCGCCATGGTCCACACGTATTCCTCGATGCGCGCGGTATCTTCGTAGCCGGTCGTCAGCGCATGCCAATCGGCGATGAAGAAATAGCATTCGTATTGATATTGCAGCTCGGTCCAATTCTTCAGGGCGCCATGGTAGTTGCCGAGATGGAGCTGTCCGGTGGGCCGCATGCCCGACAGCACGCGTCGATTCTGCATCGGCGTACTCATGCGGAATTCCCGAGCAGAGCGCCGATCACGCGGCCGACGACCCGGTATGTCGGATTGAACAGCCACCCGAACAAACCGAACGCGGTCAGACCAAGCACGATCAGGAAGCCTATGGGCTCGATGCGGTCGAGGCGAGCCGCGAGCGGCGGCGGCAGCAATCCGGCAAGCACGCGTCCGCCGTCGAGCGGCGGAATCGGCAGCAAATTGAACACCGCGAGCACGACGTTGATGATGATTCCCGCCTGCGCCATCAGCGCGATCCACCGGACCAGAGTCACTGAACCGTTCATATGGGCGACCGACGCCAAGGCGATGCACCAGGCTCCGGCCATCGCGAAGTTCGCACCGGGCCCCGCGAGCGCGACCCAAATCATCGAGCGGCGCGGATTCTTCATTGCGCGCGTCGCGACCGGCACCGGCTTGGCCCAACCGAACAGCGGCCCGCCGAGCGCGAGCAGAAGCCCCGGCACCAAAATGGTGCCGACCGGATCGATGTGACGCAGAGGATTCAGGCTCAGACGACCGAGCAGTTCGGCGGTGCGGTCGCCGAAATAGCGGGCTGTCCAACCATGCGCGACTTCATGCAAGGTGATCGCAAATACAACCGGGATCGCCCAGATTGATATTTTTGTAAGAAATGCCGTTAAATCCAATTGTTACACTCATTTTCTAGAATTCAAATTAACATATGTGCTCGCGCCAAGCCGCATTATACGGTTGCCGAGCCATCAAAGGGGCCGACATCGCCGCGCCCCTTGCGCAAGATGATCGCGCGGTCGCCGGAGATATCGATCACCGAAGTCGGCTCCAAGCCGCAGTTGCCGCCGTCCAGGACCAGATCGACGCGGTTCCCCAGCACCTCGTGGACTTCGCGCGCGTCGCTGCGCGGCAGATCTTCCCACGGCAGCAGCAGCGTCGAGCTCATGACCGGTTCGCCGAGTTCGGCGAGGAGCATCTGCGTCACCTTGTGGTCGGGTACGCGCAGGCCGATCGTGCCGCGCCGCTCGTGCTTCAAGCGGCGCGGCGTTTCGCGCGACGCCTTGAGGATGAACGTATATGGTCCGGGGGTCGCCGCGCGCAGCAGACGATATTGCCAATTCTCGACGAGCGCGTATTTGGCGACTTCGGCTAGATCGCGGCAAACCAGCGTGAAATGATGATGGCGGTCCACTTCGCGAATTTCGCTGATTCGCTGCAGCGCCGCCTTGTCGCCGATATGACAGCCGAGCGCGTAGCACGAGTCCGTCGGGTACACGATCACGCCGCCCGCGCGCAGCACATCGACCGTCTGGCGTATGAATCGCCGCTGCGGGGTCACCGGGTGCAGTTGTAGATAAATGCTCATGCAAGGCGGTTATAATAGCGCGATGAATCAGGTGCTCGAATGGCTGCCGCTCTTGATATTTTTCGCGGTCTTCAAGCTCTACGGCATTTACTACGGAACCGGCGCGCTGATGGTCGCGACGGTCGCGCTGATGCTCGCGCACCGCGCACGGACCGGAAAATTCAAGCCGATGCACGCCGTAACCGCCGCAGTGGCCATGGCCTTGGGCACAGCCACGCTGTTGCTGCACGACAAGCGCTTCATCCAGTGGAAGCCGACGGTACTGTTCGGCATCGCGGCGCTCGCGTTTCTCGGCAGCTCATGGGCGGGCGGGCGGCCGCTTGCGCGGCGCATGCTGGAGGGCGTGTTCAACGAGGAACTCGAGGTCGGTTCGCGCGCATGGCTGCTGCTCAACGCACTGTGGGCCGCGTGGTTCGCACTGCTCGCGGGGCTCAATATCTACGTCGCACGCACATTCTCGGACGCCCTATGGGTGGATTTCAAGGTATTCGGCCTGACGATCGCGATGATGCTGTTCCTCCTGCCCCAGATTTTCTGGCTGCACGGCAAGATCAAGCCGGTGGCGGCGGCGCAAGACCCGTGAAGGCCGAGGCCGCGCCGACGGTCGACCGCGAACAGAGCATGCGCGCGCGGCTTCAGGCGGCGTTTGCGCCGCTCGAGCTGCGCATCGTTGATGACAGCCAGCGCCACGCCGGACATGCCGGCGCCGCCGGTGGTCTCGGCCACTACGGCATCACGATCGTCGCGGCCGCGTTCGAGGGCTTGCCGGCGGTCGCCCGGCATCGCCGCATCTACACCGCGCTCGGCGACCTGATGAAGACCGATATCCATGCGCTCGCGATCTGCGCGCAGACACCCGCCGAGGCCGGCGGGCCGGCGCGGTCGGGCCCCGCAGGATAGGCTTGGTGAGTTGCCTCGGCCCGCGATACACTGCCGCCCGCGGTCCTTCGATGGGTAGCCCCGGGGACGCTCCGCCGACCTAGTTTCAAGAGGATTCACATGAGCCACTTTTCCCCGACGCCGCGCACGCGCCTGTACGCTGCGGCCGCGCTGACTTTGTTGACCGCTGCCTGCGCCAAGAAGCCGCTGACCGCAACGCCGAGCGCTGCGCAAGCGGCTCCGGCGGCGATCGTCGACGGCACGCCAATTTCCCGCAATGCCTACGACTTCTACGTCAAGTCGCTGACCGGCGGCAAAGATGCATCGCAGCTCACCGCCGAACAAAGAGGCGAGGTTCTCGACAATATGATCGGCATGCAGCTGATGGCAGCGCGAGGCCTCAAGGATGGTCTCGATAAGGACCCGGAAACCGCGGCACAGATCGAAGTCGCGCGTATGCGCCTGCTGGCCGCAGCGGAGTCGCAAAAGTATATGAAGGACAAGGAGCCGACGGATCAGGAGCTGCACGCCGAATACGACAGCGCGGTCGCCAGCATGGACAAGACCGAGTACCAGGCGCGCCACATTCTCGTCGCCAGCAAGGATCTCGCGGTCGAACTGACCAAGAAAATCAAGGCCGGTGCCGATTTCGCGCAGATCGCCAAGACCCAGTCGATCGATCCGTCGAAGGCGCAAGGCGGGGAACTCGGGTGGGTCGCGGCAGCGCGCATGCCGAAGCCCTTCGCGGATGCGATCAAGTCGCTGAAGAAGGGCGAAGTCACTGCGGAACCGGTTCAGACGCAGTACGGATGGCACATCATCCAACTCGAGAACACGCGCGAAGTCCCACCGCCGCCGTTCGATCAAGTCAAACAGCAGGTCAGCAACCGCGTCATACAAACGAAGCTGGAAGCCTATGTCGCGCAGCTGAAGAAGACGGCGGTCATCGAGAAAAAGCTCTGAAATAACGGGCAACCCCCGGCGCCCGGCTAGCCGTTCAACAGGTTCGTGAACGCCGCTTCGTCGAGAATCTCGACGCCTAGCTGCTGCGCCTTCGCGAACTTGGAGCCGGGATCGGCGCCGACGACCACGTAGTCGGTTTTTTTGGAGACGCTTG
>DAIDVO010000049.1 GCA_027456085.1 Steroidobacteraceae bacterium
TGCCGAACTTGTAGCCGATCTCACCGCCGAATACTCGCGGCTCGCCGTAGAACGACCAGATCCACAAGGGATCGACGTTCTGCGCCGACTCGATGTACACGCGGTTCGTCAAGTTGCGGCCGTAGAGGCGCGCATACCAGCGGTCGTTCGGACCCTGATAGGTGATCGACGCGCCGAGCAGTGCGCGGGCGTCCGCATAGGTCTGCGTGAACGGCACGTATGGTGCGGCGATCGAGTATGTATCGAGGTTCTTCGATACATAGTTGTCGTTGACGTCGATCGAGATGTGATGGCCGTCCGTACCCGGCACCGACATCCGGTAGTTCAAATCGACCGTCGCCGTGACTGCCGGGCAGCGGTTGACCGGAAGTCCCGACAGGTTGATCGATTGACCCGCCGAATTCAGCGTTGTGAAGCTGCCGTATTCGCAGTGTTGGAAGCTTACCGGCACGTGCAGCAACAAGTTGTCGACGAGCTGGGCCGTCAGTTCGTTCTCGATGCCGTAGGCTCGCATCGACGCTGCGTTCTTGAACAGCGTCTCCTCACCGGCCTGACCGTTCAGGTTCGTGATCGGCACGACGACCTGGCGGATCAGGTCGGTGTACCGTACGTAGAACAAGGCTTCGTTGAGGCGCACGCGGTGATCCAACCACTCGCTCTTCATGCCGACTTCGAAAGAATCGGCCTTCTCGGGATTGGTCGGCTGCTTCTCGACGTTCGTGATCGGCGTGCCGCCGGTGCCGACCTGGTCGTTGTAGCCGCCGCCCTTGAAGCCGTGCGAGTAGGTGACGTAGCCGAACAAATTCCGCTCGAAATTGTGGGACAGCGTCGCGCGGTAGGTCGGCTGCGTCCAGGAATGGCTGTCGGTGACGACGCCGTACGGATAGGCGCTGAAATTGCCCGCGTTCATCAACCCGCCCAACTGCTGGTACGTGAACGAGGGTACGATTGCGCCGGTCAGCGACGGCAATTGCTGCACGAACACCTGTTGGCGCCCGATCCAGTCCTTGCTGTCCTTGGTGATGCGCGCGCCCAGCGTCAAGGTCCAGGTATCGGTGAACTTGTAATTCGTTTCGCCGTACAGCGCCTCGGATTTCTCGGTCTGCGCGTTGCAGAGCACCTGCGGATTGTTGTTGTAGCCGCCGGGCTGGGTGCCGGGCGGCGTCGGCACGCCGAACATATCGTAGATGCCGAGTATCTGCGCGACGCAGAACTTCGTGTTGTCGTGCTGGTAGAACGCGCCGGCGACGTAGTTCCACTTGTCGTATTGCTTCGACGTGAAGCGCGCCTCCTCCTGCCAGGTCTTGCGGCGGTCGGACCGGTTCGCGTCGAACACCGACAGCGGGCCGACGACGCCCGTATAGGCGGACGGCAGGCTCGAGGCCTGCGAGCGATAGCCCTGCACCCAGGTCAAGGTGCCGTAGTCGGTCTTGTAGTCGACGTTCAGATGCTCGCCGTTCGCGTCGACGCGATGGCCGTTCTGAGAGTCGATCAAGTAGCCGTTGCGGTTGTCGACGCCCGCGCTGCTCAGCGGATTCCCGCCGGTATAGCCCGGCAAGCCGAGATTCGCGAACACGAAGTACGGGACGTCCGCCCCCGGCAGGCTCGCCGTCGGCGTCGTGTTGATCGCGCCCGGCGTCTGCGAGCGGGCGTTCAACATTTCATAGGTGAACAGCGCCCGCAGGCTGTCATTGGGTTCCCACAGTAATTTCGCGCGGCCGGTGAACACGTCGGTCCCGCCGACGCGCTGGCCGTTGCCGGTGTAGGTCACGCCGCCGATCGTGTCGCTCGCGCCGTTGCGCATCCAGCCGTCCTCGCGGTCCTCGCTCGCGACCACGCGCAGCGCGAGTTGATGATCGATCAGCGGGATGTTCAACGCGCCGTGCGCGTTGAACATGTTGTAGCTGCCCGTTCCCGCCGCGACGTCGAACGAGGTCTCATCCAGCACCGGCGGCTTGGTTTTCACGATCACGGCGCCGCCGGTCGTGTTCTTGCCGAACAGCGTGCCCTGGGGACCACGCAGCACTTCGACTTCCTGGACATCGAACGGATCGAGGAGCTGCGTCTGCACGCTCGGCATCACGAAGTCGTCGATCAGCACCGCAACCGGCGACTCGTTGTAGACGATGATGTCGGTGTTGCCGACGCCGCGCATCGCGAACGCCGCAGCGTTGAATCCATTCAACTTGTTCGCCGAGAAATTCGGCACCATCATCGCAAGGTCCGCGAGCGTGCGCGGCTCGAGCTGCTGGATCATGTTGGCGTCGACCGCGGTAACCGCGATCGGCGTCGTCTGCAAGTTCGACGTGCGGCGCTGCGCCGTGACGACGATCTCGGCGAGGCCGCCGCCCGTGGCATTCGTCTCGGCATGCACCGCGGCTGCGAGCGACGTCAGCACGGCGACCGCGGTCAGCGCGGCATGCAAGGGGCGAACCGATTGCGGTCGCTTCGTAGGATTGCGAATTTTCATGTTGATGAACTCCCCCCAACAACAATATATGTGTCAAACCTAACTCGCCTGCGCGTTCGTTCGGCTACGCCGCCGGTGCCGCCGGTGCCGCCGGTGCCGGCGTGCCGCTGGGCCGATTCGGCCGCCCGCGCCTAAAATCAATTTGCCGCGTGGAACATACGCGCCACATCGCACAAAAACAAGCCTGACTGTTTTTTTTACACCGAATCGGTGTCTAATGTACCCGGTTGCGGTGTTTCGGTAGGGAACGCTGCGCGCCGCGGGAGCCGATAGGACCATCCAAATCGTGGCGATCGTGCAACATGGGGGGTCGGCGCACCGGAGTAGGGCAACGTGGAGATCGGGAAGAATTCAATGACTGCATCCCTGCGCGGGAGAACGGCGATCGTCGGTGCGGCCGACACCGAAGTCGGTGTGGTCAAGCACATGGGAGCGACGCAACTCTGCGTCGATGCAATATTGCGCGCGCTCGCGGATGCCGGCCTCGATAAGAGCGGAATCGACGGCCTCATCACCTGCAACTCGATGGCCGAGCCCTACCTGTACCATGCCGAAACCATCGCGGAGTATCTGCAGATTTTTCCGCGCTATTGCATCAGTGTCGGTGCGGGTGGCGGTACGACGTTCACCGCGCTGCATCAGGCGGCCTCGGCGATCGCGAGCGGCATCTGTCACACGGTCGTGATCGCCATGGCCGACAGCCTGCGTTCGGGCATGTCGCGACAGCGTGCGTTGGCGATGCAGTCCTCGACCGGACATCCTCAGTTCGAGCGCCCCTACGGCGCGCCGGTGCCCGGCTATTACGCGCTGCTCGCGCAGGCCCACATGCATGAGTTCGGCACGTCCGCCGAGCATCTCGCGGCGGTCGCGGTCGCCATGCGCAAGCACGCAGCGCGCAATCCAACCGCCCAGATGAGGGCGCCGATCAGCATCGACGACGTGCTGGCATCGCGCATGATTGCGGACCCTCTTCACCTGCTCGATTGCTCGCTCGTGTCGGACGGCGGATCCGCCGTCGTTGTAACCTCCGCCGAACGTGCACGCGACTTCAAACATAAGCCCGTCTATCTGCTCGGGGTCGGCGAGGGACATGCGCACGAGCACATCAGCCAGGCGCGTAGCCTGACGACTTCGGCCGCCGTCGACTCGGGCCGGCGCGCCTTCGACATGGCGGGCGTCGGACCGCGGGATATCGACTTTGCGCAGCTCTACGACTGTTTCACGCCGGTCGTGTTGATCGAGCTCGAAGACCTCGGCTTTTGCGCCAAAGGCGAGGGCGGCCCGTTCGTCGCGGCCGGCAGCATCGATCCGGGCGGCCCGCTGCCGGTGAACACGCACGGCGGGCTGCTGTCGCATTGCCACCCTGGGAATCCGGGATCGATGTTCGCGCTCACCGAGGCGGTCACGCAGCTGCGTGGCGCGGCGGGCGAGCGTCAAGTGTCCCAGGCGAATCTGGCACTCGTCCATGCGCAGGGCGGCATCATGTCGAGCCATTGCACCATCGTCCTGGGACGCGAGCGCGCGACATGAGCGAGAAGCCGATGAAGTCATGGCCGGAACGGACTCCAGAAACGGCGGCATATTGGGCCGGCTGCGCGCGCCATGAACTGTTGATTCAGCGCTGCCTCGTTTGCGGGCTGCACCAGTTCTATCCCAGGCTGCTCTGTACCGCGTGTTCAGCACGTACGCTCGAGTGGGTTCGAGCGGCCGGGCGGGGCGTGATCAAGAGCTTTACAATCGTGCGCCGTGCCGTGTCCGAGGCATACGCGCCGGACGTGCCCTACGTCGTGGCTTTGATCGAGCTCGAGGAGGGACCGACGATGATGAGCAACGTCGTCGGCTGCGACGTCGGTGAAGTTCGCATCGGACTGCCGGTTCAGGTGGTGTTCGACGACTGGTCCAAAGACGTCTCCATTCCGAAATTCACGCCGGCGGATCGGCCGGTGGCATAGCTTACTATCGAGATTTCGTCCGAGGGCGCGGACGTGCCGACGTTGTTGAAACCGGCGGCGCCGGCTGTTAGCGTGCAAACGCCGCGGCGGCGATCGTGCCGCGCCGGCATGTTCACTGCAGCGTGGGGAGATATTGATATGGGCCGCGTATCGGGAAAGGTGGCTTTGATAACGGGCGCGGCAGCGGGTCTCGGTCGCGCCGACGCGATTGCGCTCGTCCGCGAAGGCGCGCGCGTGTGCATTACCGACGTCAATTCGGCCGCCGGCGAGGAATTGGCCGCGGAATTGAACCGTGGCAACGCCGGCTCGGCGCATTTCATCCGCCACGATGTGCGCGATGAAGAGCAATGGATCGGGGTGATCGCCGAGGTCAAGCGCCGCTTCGCAGGGCTGCACGTGCTCGTCAACAATGCCGGCGTGGTCGTCATGGGGACGCCGGAGACCACGACCGTCGATGAATTCAGACTCCAACAAAGCGTCATGTCCGAAGGGGTCTTTCTGGGATGCAAGCATGCGATTCCGGTGATGCGCGACGCCGGCGGAGGTTCGATCATCAACATGTCGTCGATCGCCTCGCACCTCGGCTATCCGGTGTATTTCGCCTACAGCGCGGCCAAAGGTGCGGTTCGATCGATGACCAAGGCGATCGCGGTGCATTGCCAGACGAACAAGTACAACATCCGCTGCAACTCGGTTCACCCTGGAGCCATGCACACCAACATGGTGGAGACTTCGGCGAAGGAACTCGGCATCCCGATCAGCGCGTTCGAACAGATGCCAAGCGGCCTCGGCCGCCCGGAAGACGTTGCGAACCTGGTGCTCTTCCTGGCGTCCGACGAATCGCGCTTCGTGAATGGCGCGGAGCTCATGATCGATAACGCACTCGCGGTGCAATGAGAACTCATCGCCGCTGCGCGGCGCACTTGCTCGGGGGATGATGGAGATGGCGATGAAGTCGAAACTGACCAAGAAGAAGGCATCCGGGCGCAAGGTGGCGGCCGGCGCGCCGCGCCGAGATAAGAAGCGCGCGGCGCCGATGCCGGAGTTGCTGGAGTCGCTGCGGATCTCGGTGACGACCATCGGCGATCTGCTGTTGACGGCCGCGGATAAGTACCCGGACTCCGACGCGCTCATCTTCGAGCGCCGAAAATTATCCTATCGGGCGCTCGTCGAACGGTCCATGCATCATGCGCGCGGCCTACAGGCGCTCGGCGTCAAGCCGCGGGATCACGTCGGCATTCTTCTGCCGTCGAGCGTCGACTTTGTCGAGTTTCTGTTCGCGATCGCGCTGTGCGGCGCGGTCGCTGTCCCCATCAATGCGCGCTACCGGCCGCATGAGCTTGCGTATGTCGTGGAAAACGGAGACTTGGTCACGATCGTCACGACGACCGAAGTTCCCGACCAGGTCGGGTTCGTCGAGCGCCTGTTCGGCGCGCTGCCGCAGCTCGAGTCCCGGCGCGATCCTTTGCGGCTCGCGTTGCCCGAGGCGCCGAAGCTGCGCAATATCCTTCTCCTCGGCAAGCAGGGCCGACCGTGTTTCGTGTCCCAAAAGGCCTTCGACGGGTTGGCTAAAGCGGCGCCCGCCGACGCGGTGCATCGTGCGCGGCTTGGTACGCGCGTGCGCGACGTTGGGCTCATGCTGTACACCTCGGGTACGACGGCGAACCCCAAGGGCTGCCTGATCAGCCATGAGGCGATCGTGCGCAACAGCGCGGCGCTGGGGCGTCACCGCTATCAGTTGCGCCACGACGATCGGTTCTGGTCGCCGCTGCCGCTGTTTCACATCGCCGCAATCCTGCCGTTGCTCGCCACCTTCGATGTCGGCGGCGCCTACTTGACGATGGGACATTTCGATGCCGGCAAAGCGCTGAAGATGCTGGAAAAGGAGGAGGCCACCGCCACTTATCCATGCTTTGTCGCGATCATGTCGGACCTGATCTACCATCCCGATTTCAAGAAGACCGACTTGTCGCGCATCCGGCTCATGAACTCCAGCTTCGCGATGCAGCCGCCTGGAATCAAAGACGCGATGCTCAAGGCGATGCCGAACGCGATCCAGGTCGGAACGTTCGGCATGACCGAGACTGCCGGAACGGTGACCACCAGCATGCTTACCGACAGCCTCGAGCAGCGTGTTACGGGCCTTGGCAAAGCGCTGCCGGGTCTGGAGGTGCGCATCGTCGATCCCGAGTCCGGGAAAGATCTCGCGCCGAGCCAACGCGGCGAGGTGCTGGTGCGCGGCTACTGTACGCTGGAAGGGTATTTCAAGGATCCGCAGAAAACCGCTCATGCTCTCGACGCAGAAGGCTGGTATCACACGGGCGATATCGGATCGATGGACGCGGACGGCGTCATGATGTTCCATGGCCGCACCAAGGACATGCTCAAGGTCGGCGGTGAAAACGTGGCCGCCGCCGAGATCGAGGCGTGCTTGCAGCGCCATCCGGCCGTCAAGTTGGCCCAGGTGGTCGGCATCCCGGATCCGCGCTACGTCGAAGTCCCGGCCGCGTTCGTGGAACTAAAGCCCGGCCAACAGGTTTCGGAGGCCGAACTGATCGCACACTGCCGCGCCGAAATCGCCGGCTTCAAGGCGCCGCGCCAGGTCCGATTCGTTCAAGAATGGCCGCTATCGACGAGCAAGGTGCAGAAATACAAGCTGCGGGATCAATTGATGCGCGAACTGAATCTTCAGCCGGGCGGGAAATAGCGGCGTGGCGGCATCGCGGCGCGCCGGTCAGAACGACCGCGGCAGACCCAGGCCTTCGGCGATCATATTGCGCGCCATTTCATTGCTGACCGGTCCGATCATGAGCACGCGCGCGTCGCGCCAGTAACGCTGCATATCGGTTTCCGCCGAGTAACCCATGCCGCCGAGGATGGAAATTCCAAGATCAGCGGCCTTGCAGGCGTACTCGGACACCAGCGTCTTGGTCATCGCCGCCTCCTGGGCGCACGGGCGGCCGCGAGCCTGCAGCCAGGCTGTGTGGTGCAACATCAGTTCCGACTGTTTCTGCCACATGGCCATGTTGGCGACATAGTGCTGCAGCGCCTGGAACTCGCCGATCAGCTTGCCAAAAGCGCGGCGCTGCTGCATGTAGGCGAGCGCATCCTCGAGCACGCCGTCGATCATGCCGAGGCACATCGCGGCATTCATGATGCGCTCGCTATTCAGCGTCTTCGTCGTCTCCTTCCACGCCTTGCCCGGTTGACCGAGCAGTAGATCGTCCGGCACGAACACGTGATCGAGATGCACCGAACAGGAATTGAGCGCGCGCATGCCGAGTTTGTCGAGCGGCGTGGTCGTGAGCCCCTTGCTGAGGCGCGGCACGAAGAAGACCGACACGCCGTCGCTGCGCTTCGCGACCACGCGGTCGCTGCGCGCCATCAACAGCAGGTAATCGGCGGTGTCCGCCGTCGTACTCCAGGTTTTTTCGCCGTTGATGATCCAGCCGCCGTCAACTTTCTCGGCGCTCGTTTTCATCGCGCCCAAGACGTCGGTGCCCCCGCCGGGTTCGGTGAAGCTCATCGCGGTACGCAAGCGGCCCGCAGCCATTTCAGGCAGAAATCGCCGCTTTTGGTCTTCGCTGCCATGCAGGCTGAGCGCGCGCGTACCGGAGAAGGCGGTGATTCCCCAGATCCAGCCGAGCCCCGCCGCGTTGCGGGCGAACTCGCGCATGAAGACCGCCTGGGTCAAGATGTCGCCGCCGAGGCCGCCGTATTCTTCGCCGACACCGAGTCCGCTGAATCCCGCTGCCGTAATTTTCGCCCAGAGCTGCGTCGGGAACTGGTGTTCGCGGCGTTCGAGCGCGCGGCACCCGTCCTTCGGACACTCTTGGTCGGTCCACTTGCGGACGGAGTCGCGAAACAGGCGCGTTTCTTCGTCGAGGTCGAAGTCCATGGCCAACCCGCAAGTTCAGATGCCGGCAGGCTGATCGCGCACTGGCGGTGGCGCGGTGGGGCGTAACATCATCATCACGTCATGCACTCCGCGGCAAACCGTAACGTCGGATTGGTTGGTCGCTCGGATGTCGAGTTTCACGATGCCGCGGTCCGGCTTGGAGGTGACGCGCTTCTCAACCGCGGTGATCACCGCATACAGCGTGTCGCCGATGCGCACCGGCTGTTGGAACGACCAGCTCATGTTGAGCAATCCAATCACGGTGCCGTCGAACAGGCCTAACTGGGCCATCAAGCCGACCGCAATCGACAGCGTCAGTGTTCCGTGGGCAACCCGAGTTCCGAACGGCGTGCTGCGGGCGAAATTTTCATCGACGTGAATCGGAGTCCAGTCGCCGATCAGCCCTGCGTACGTCGTGATGTCGCCTTCCCCGACGGTTCGGCCGCGGGTGCGCAGCGCCTTGCCGATCTCGAAATCCTCGAAGTACAAACCCATGATGTTCCTTCAGCCGATTAGTCGGCTATCAATAAGTGGCCGGCACCTCGACGAACCGTCAGCGCCGGCGAGAGCCGGTTTGGTTCGCCTGCCGCTGGGCCAAATTATTTGATCGACTAATTAAAATACCAGAATCGATTTGGCCGGTAAACTCTCAGGCGGCGGACTCGGTTTCCAGGCCGTTCCCGTTGCGCGCGCCGCTCAATTCCGGCTGGCCTGCGAGCGCGTAGAAACCTGCCGCGACGAACGGCACGAGGCGCTCGAGGTGCGAGGCGAAGTCCGCCGCGGGACAAAGACCATGGGATTGCCTCTCCAGCATCTCGGTGTCCGCCAACAGGCGCGAAACGATGCCCTGCAGCATATAAAACGCGGTAGCGAGATTCCCCGGCTGAATTGTCGGCAGCGCGGCGCGCAGCGCTTCGGTGTAGCGCACTATAATGACGCCGTAGGGCCGGTTGATCGGCGCCAGTACCGGCTCATACATCGGCAGTTGGCTGGTGCGCGCGAGCAGCTGCAAATATCGCTTCCAACCGGCGTCGGCGCTCGATGTCTTGGCGAAGCTGAAGCGGCAAAATGCACGCACGATGTCCTCGACAGGGGCGACGCCGTTGGGCGCCGCCGCCTGGGCGCGGTCCAGTTCCGCGAGCAGTCGGTTGCAATGCTCATCGATTCGGCGCGTCACGACATGGCGGAACAACTCTTCCTTGGAACCGAAGTGATAGTGCGCGAGCGCCACCTCGACGTCCGCCATCTGCGTGATTTCCCGGATGGAAACGCCGTGGTAGCCGCGCGCCGCAAACAGCTCCTCAGCGGCATCGAGAATCCGGATCTTGGTCGGATGTGCGTCCGACCCGCGCAGCGCCGTCCCGGTCTGTGGCATCAGCCCTATACCGCGTGCAGCGGCCCTCAATGGGTTTGAACAAACGTCTCATGATCGGCGATCTTGGTCCTGACGAACTCGATCACCGGACCAAAATTCATATCGAATTGGAGGTAATATTGAACGATTCACCAAATTTCGGCTAGTCTATTCAACAACAAAGGGGGGCGGATCCGATGACGGCATTGCAACCCGCAGCGGGGCTCGAACGGCGCATCCGCCGCCTCGAGGACCGGACGGAGATCGGCGAATTGATCGCCCGATATGGCCTCGTGATGGATGACCGCGATATCGCCGGCATGCCCGCCTTGTTCACGCCGGACGTTGAGGTTCACTCGCTCGACGGAGCAATGAATGCCAGTGGCCGCGATGCAGCCGTCGAATTGTTCCGCCGACAGCTCGCCGCGATCGGGCCCAGCAATCACGTAACCCACGATCGCATCATCACATTCGACGATGCACGCACGGATCACGCGACTGGCGTGGTCCTGTCGCACGCGGAACTCTCCCGCAGCGGTGTGGCGATGGTCGCGGCCATTCGATACAACGATGTTTACCGGCGCGATGCGGGAGCCTGGCGATTTCGCGAGCGAATCATCGGATTCATGTATTTCGTCGATGCCGCGGAATATGCGGATGCCCTGGGTCCGGGCGTCGCTCTCAGGAACCGCATTTTCGACCGGCCCCGCATTGCCGATTGGCCGGAGCCGCTCAAGACCTGGCGTGAATTTTTCGGGGTCTGACGATCTATGCGCAGGTTGACGCAAGGAACTGCCTGGCGGCGCTCGGACGTCTGCCCGACCAGTAGGCGCGCATGACTCAGTCGTTCTGCACCCGGGCATTCGCTGGAGCCGATGGCATGGTCCTGTCGGCGGACGTTGGCGGCCCGGTGGGTTCGCCGGCTGTCGTGTTGCTTCACGGCGGAGGGCAAACCCGCCGTTCATGGGGCGCCGCAGCCAAGGCATTGGCGGCGCAAGGCTACTACGTCGTCAACCTCGATGCGCGCGGACATGGCGACAGTGACTGGGCCGCCGATGGGCGCTACACCCTCGATGTGCTCGCGGCCGACGTGGCCGCCGTCTTGGCCGAGGTGCCGGGTCCGTTTGCCTTGGTCGGTGCGTCCATGGGCGGAGTGACCGCGCTGCATCTTGCCTCATCGAGAAATGTGTCGGATATAACGGCGCTGGTCATGGTCGATATCGTGCCGCGCGTCGAGCGGGCAGGCTCGGATCGAATCCAGACATTCATGCGCGCGAACCCCAAGGGCTTTGCAACGCTGGATCAGGCCATCGACGCGGTGGCTTCGTATTTTCCATTGCGTCCCCGGCCGCGCGACCCTACCGGGCTAATGGCGAATCTGCGCCTGCGTGCTGACGGACGGCTGTACTGGCATTGGGATCCTCGCCTGATCGATGGCGAACACGCGCTCGAGCCGCCGGCGTTCAGCGACTCTTTGCTGCGCGCGTCGCGGCGCGTTCGCATGCCGGTGATGCTGGTGCGCGGCTTACGCAGCGATATCGTCAGCGATGCCGGCATCGAAGAGTTTCGCAGCGTGATTCCGCATCTCGAGGTCTTCGAGGTGTCTCAGGCGGGCCACATGGTTGCGGGTGATCAGAACGATGTCTTCAATTTTGGCGTCCTCGACTTTCTCGGCAGGCACTTCCCGGCCAAGTGAGGCGACCCGTCACCTTGTTTGCGGAAAACAAGTGTCTTACACTTTGAAAATAGCGAAAGCGACGGATCCATGCCGGTCAAGTCGGCCGCGATCGGGCTGCTTGCAGATCAAGAACCCGCTCGTCGCAAGCTTGACGGGCGTACGAGGCAGGAGAAGATCATGGCGGACAAGCAACTCATAACCGAAATTCTCGGCAAGCTGGGCTGGGCATACGACACGGGCAATCTCGACTATTTCGAGACCGCCTACGCGGCGGATTCGCGCTTTACGATTTCGATCACCGGCATGGGACAGGTGGGCGATTACCGTTCGAAGGACACGATCTTGGGACTTTACCGCGGCGCGAAAGCGGCGCAAACCGACGTCCGGCGCCATGTCGTCACCAACATATTCTTTGCGGAAGAGACGCGGACGGCGGCCACCGTCATTTCCTATCTAACGCTGTTCGCGCTGAAGGACGCGTCGCTCAAGGTGTTGACGACGGGCATATACACCGACCAGTTCACGCTGATCGACGGCACCTGGAAAATCCTGCATCGCGACCTTGCGCTCGACGCTCCGTATTGACTTTGCGCACGCCGCGGTGCGCGGCGTCGCCGCTTTCGCGGCTACCCTGACTGCGGTTCAGCGGCGTCCGGGCGAAGAGCGACCTCGATGCGCCCAGCGACGATGCGCAGGTCATGCGTCGTGAGCGGCCGCGTTGCCGGCGCGCCCAGCGGCCGGCCGTCGCGTACGTCGAACGAGGCGCCGTGCAGCGGGCAGATCAAGCGCGTGCCGCGCAAGCGCCCTTCGTTCAGCCGTGCATAGGCGTGCGTACAAACATTGTCGAGCGCATAAATGCCGTGCTGCGTACGGCAGATGACGACCTCGCGCCCATTGATCGAGCGAACCAGCATTTGGCCTTCTGCAATCTCCGCGAGCGGGATCGCGCAGCGGGTCGCATCGGCCATCGGCGCATTCTCCATCCGGGCGCTGCGCCGAGGCGCTAGCGATCCTCGCCGGCCAGTTCGCGGAGTTTCTCCTCGAGGTAGCGCAACACCCGCTTGTCACGCTCGGTTTCCTTGTGCGTGAGAAAGCTGATGGCCATACCCTCCAATACGTAGCGGCTCAAATCAAACCCGAGCACGAAGTTCTCGCCCTTGCGTTTCCACTCCGGGAACAATTCCAGACTGGCCTGGTACCATTCGTGTTCGAACGCTTCCTGGGCGGGAAAGAGAATCGCGGCGAGTTCCTTGTCGGTGCGGGCCGCTACGGCCATTTCGAAAAAAGCAACGAACCAGGGGTGTTTCACATGTGCCCAGTAGCCTTCGACTCCCATGCGCACGTGGTCGGCGCCGGCGCCGGGTTCCTTCGCCATGGCCTTGCGGAATGCACGCAGACGTTTGGCGTGAAGATAATCGACCGCCGCCCTGATGATTCCGATTTTCGAGGGAAAATGATGCAGCATCGCGCCCCTCGCCAAGCCGGCCTTCGCGGCGATGACGGTGGTCGTCGTCCGGGCGTAGCCGAGGTCCACCAGGCATTTGATCGCCGCTTCGATGATGAGTTGGCGCGTGGACGCGCTTTTCTGCGCTTGCCAGCCGACCGCTGCGCTGGCCGCGTTGGCGCCGGTGGATTTCTCGTTATGATTTATTGCCATGCCCTAATGCTCTTGCTAATTCTGAACGTTCCGGATCCGCCACGAAAACCGAGATGCTTGAAACAGGATGATTTGACTGTTTTTTAACCCTACCACGAATGCGGCATGCAGTGCATTCGCGTTCAGTAAAAAGACACGGCAAGGAACGCGGCGAATATCATAATGAGAGTGAAACTTTCTCGTAACCAGGACCGGCGTATGAACAGTGGGAAATCGACCATAGAACTCGAGATTCGAGCAAGCGTTGCGTATCTGACGCTCGCCAGGCCGGATGTGTCCAATACCATCGACTTGCAGCTGGCGCGTGAATTGTTGAAATCCATCGTCGAGATCGAAGCCGCGGGCGCCCGGGCGGTGATCTTGACCGGTGCGGGGAGGAATTTCTGCTTCGGCGGCGACCTCCGAGGGATGGCAGTCGCGGGCGCAAACATGGCGGCGTATCTGCGCGAACTGACCACCGTCCTGCATGGCGCCATCACTCTGATGGCCGAATTGCCCATGCCGGTCATCGCGGCGGTCAATGGTACGGCGGCCGGCGCAGGTTTGGGACTCGTGCTGGCGGCTGACCTTGCGGTCGCCGGGCGCAGTGCCAAGTTCGCCCCCGCGTACACCGCGGTAGGCCTGTCACCCGACGCCGGCTGTACTTTTTTCCTGCCGAGAGCGGTGGGCCACAAGCGCGCCGTCGAACTATTCCTGACCAATCGGGTGTTGGATGCCGAGCAGGCGTTCGACTGGGGGCTCGTCAACAACATCGTCGACGACGACAAGCTGGCAGAAGCCGCACGCGTTCTAGGCGAGCGGCTCGCGGCGGGACCCGTGGGTGCCTATGCAAGCGTCAAGCGCTTGCTCGGCGAATCGCAGCCGGGGTTTCAATCCCAGCTCGCGCGCGAGAGCCGTGAAATAGCGTTCCGAGGTTCCACGGCCGAGGGCTGCGAGGGAATCAACGCGTTTCTCGAGAAACGCAAACCGCATTTTTGAACGGCATGAACCCGGCCGGCACAGGGCATTTGCGCCTATTTCTCGGAATTGATGTATCGATCGAGTTCCCGATGAAAATGCCGCACGCGCTGCTCCTGATCCGACCATAGCGGTCCACGAAAGCCGCGCGACTTGGAACCGCGCTGCACGGCCGCGACCAATTCCACATCCTGATCGAGCACTTCGCCTAGATTGGGAGCGACGCCTGCCGGTATTTTTTCGATGTTCGGCCGGGTGGTGCCGGTCACGTCCACGCCCGGCGGCAGCCCCATCCAGCCCGGTACCGCGTACCCCGGGTCCTCGACGTAGCGGAACATCGTCATGTTGTCGTAGTAAAAACGCTCCGGGTCGGTCGCATGCGGCAAAAACCGCATGATGAACACGCCTTCCGGATGCATGCCGATCTGCACGTTGGGAAAATAGCCGGTGGCCCAGCTGTCGGTCAGCTGCGCATCCGTCAGCTTGTCGTAATAATCAAGTCCGAGCCGTTTGCCGCGTGCGCGTTTCGCCTGTTGAATGGCGCCGCGAACCTCGCGCGAGGTGCCGTGAAAGGCGGTGGGATCCATTCCCGCTTCCCGCATCATGTACTGCTGATAAGGGTCGACGCTGTCTTGATCGCTGACTCGATGCGACTTGACGCCGATCGGAACGATCATGCGGCTAAAGCCGTTCGGATAGAGGTCGTATTGCGAATAGTCTTCCATCACGCCTTGCGTTTGCGGATGGATGTGCGGCAAATGATAGGTTTCGTAAAACGCATCCACGCCTGTCTTCCAGTTGGCGAGCCATTCGCTGCGCACGTGCCGGACGACGTGCATCTTGTCGATTTCGTAATTCTCGATATAACCCGGCGGCAGGCCGATCCATTCGCACAGCGGTGGCGCCTTGCCGTCGATATTGATGAAAACGAGGCCGCCGATGGTGTCGCAACGCACTTCGCTCAAGCCTGGTCGATGCGCGACCAGTTTTCGGTCGAAAGTGGCCTCGTCGGTGATTTTCTCGAGGTGGCCGTCGCATGCGAATTGCCAGCCGTGAAACGCGCAGGTGAATCGCGCAACGCTGCCGCTGTCGTTGAGCGCGATGCGATTGCCGCGGTGGGGGCATACATTGTAAAAGGACCTGACCGACCCGTCTTCCTGACGGACCACCAGAAACTCTTCGTGACCGATTTCGAACACCGTGTAGTCGCCGGCTTCCGGGATATCCGGCGTGACCGCGGCGAGCAGCCATACCCGCGGCCAAAGCTGTTGCCACTCTTTGCGCATGAAATCGGCAGACGAATAGCGCGCGGGGTCCGGTACATCGAGACCGTTGTCGATCGGCGGTTGCTTCGCTTCCAGCGAATCGGCCGGCGCGTGCAAGCTCATGGGCCATTCGGCTTTATAATCGACCGACATGCTCTCTCCCAAGTTCCGGGTGCAGTTCTCTTGGACCGCGCCAGCGGTCAGCCGGCACCGATACTACCACTTGCCCGCCTAGAAACAATCAGATCTGACTGTTTCTTGTGCGAACGGACAGTAGGCTTCGCGCTCGACCAGGTCGAGCACGAACGACAGCTTGGCCATTCCGGAAATAACGGCCATCGCGGTGCCGAGTTCCAAAATTTGCGCCTCGGAGAAATGCGCGCGCAACCGGCCGAACAACTCCGCCGTCATGCGGCCGTCCATGTTGGTCAGCGCGACTTGGTGCGCGTAGTCGATCACGGCGTGATCCGCCGCGGTGAAGCCCGTTGTTTCGCCCGCCCGCAGCGCATCGATCTGCTCGGACGTGAAGCCGGCCTCGAGCGCCCCAGGGATATTTTGCTTGTTGCACGTGCGGCAGCCGTGCGCGAGCGAGAGGCTGAGGCGCGCGAGTTGTTTGTAGCGCTGCGCGACCTGGCCGCCGAAGAAGATCTTCGCGTAGAACTGCTGCATCACGAACTCAAGCAGCTCGGGAGCTTGCGCATAGACTTCGACGAATGTCGCGTCGCCGGTAAGCTTGTTGAGCATGTCCCAGGCGGGCTGCCACTGCGCCGGCATGTCCTTGCGGTGCATGTGCGTGAACAATGTGTCGGTCTGCGACATAACTACCTCGTATGACAATGTTATGGTGGTCCCGTGCCTCGACGCCCGAGTATAGGCAGGCAGGCGCCTGCTAGCGCGGACTCCGACGCGCCGGGGCCTGCACTAGGTACGCGGCCGCAGTTCGGCGAGCTTAAGCATCGCATCGTGGAACAGGCGGCGCGCGCGCCGCGGCCCGAGGCGTTGGTCGAAATAAGCCGCAGTGCGCAGTCCGACCAGCATTGCGTAGGCGATTTCGGCGGATCTCTTGGCATGCGCGGGCCCGCAAGGCGACTTCTCGAAGAGTTGTTGCAGATATTCCTTGCAGAACCGGTCGATCGCCGTTTTTTCGGTGCGCAGCCGCTTGTCGTGCACAGCCGCGCCGAAGCACTCGAGCATGAAGCCGATTTCCGACTTCTTGATGCCTCTGCCGGCGAAGAACAGTTCCGCCAACAGCAGGATTTTTTGTTCCGGCTCCTCGGTGCGCAAGGTCTCGAGGCGCTCGATGATGCGGCGGCCGACGATCGCAAAATAGGTCGCTAGAATCGCGTCCGTGCCCTGAAAGTAGTACAGGAGGTGGCTCGGCGACATGCCGGCGCCGCGGGCCACGTCTGCGAGCGTGGTCTTCGCGTAGCCCTGTTCGATGACGCAATCGTGGAGCGACTTTAAAATGCTTCCGCGCCGCTTGTCGCCGCGCATGCCCGGCGTGACCGCCGCCGGTGCCGATGCTGTTCCGCCGTCGCCCTGCGCCATCCTTCGTACCCCTGCTTCGACCACGCCCGACTTGCTCCTCAATCGGCTGCGCGCCGTACCTTGACAAGGTATGCATTGTGTGGAAAAGTTGAACAACGTTCAAGCCCGGCGCCCGCAGATTTCGTTCGAGATGAAAATGCAGCAAGCAATGCTTTGCGGATATCGGGGGACGGCGGCCGCATGACGCGCGGTTGCTGGGCGCTGGTCGCTATCAAAGCGCGAGCGGACTGCAAGACCCGGCTGGCCGGCAAGCTTGCCGCCGACGCGCGCTTGATGCTCGCGCGCCTGATGCTTGAGCGAGCCCTCGCGGCGCTGCGCGCAAGTCGCGCCATCGAACACATCGCCGTCGTGACTCCCGAACGCGACATGATCCCCGAGGGGGTGCTCGTGCTCGCGGATCCGGGCGGCGGCCTCAATGCGGCACTCGACGCGGCGCGACAGATTCTGATTGGCAAGGGCGCATCGGAGCTGCTCGTCCTGCACGCCGACCTGCCGCTCGTGACCTCCGCCGACATCGATCGGCTGGTCGAGAGCGGGCGGCGCACGGGGTTCGCCCTTGCAACCGATGCCGCGGGCGTCGGCACCAACGCGCTCTATGTCGCGCCGCCCGCGCGGTTCAGTTTCCGGTTCGGCGCCGACAGCCGCTTGCGCCACCTCGAAGAGGCCGCGCGGCTCGAACTCAAAGCGCAGGTCCTGCGATCTTTAGGCCTCGAGTTCGACCTGGACGGGCCGGCCGATCTGGACCGGTTGCTGGCGCTGAACGAGACGCCTTATGACTCACTGCCGCTGCTCGCCGGCGGCGAATTCGGCGCAGCATCCACGCCGATTTATTCGGCCGGCGCGGCGCTCACCCGCCGATAGTGCTTCCAGCTGAGAATGACTATGCAAACTACTGACATTGGATTGATCGGCCTCGCCGTCATGGGCGAGAACCTCGCGCTCAACATCGAGAGCAGGGGCTTCAGCGTCGCGCTGTACAACCGCACGACCTCGAAGATCGATGAATTTGTGCGCGGCCGCGGCGCCGGCAAGCGATTCGTCGGGGCGCACAGCCTGGATGCGTTCGTCACCGCGATCGCCGGGCCCCGCAAGATCATCATGATCGTGAAGGCAGGTAGCGCCGTCGACGATCTGATCGCTCAGCTGCTGCCCATACTTGCACCAGGAGATGTCCTGATCGATGGCGGCAACAGCCACTATACCGACACGATCCGCCGCACCAAGCTGGCGGAGAGCCGGGGTCTGCTCTATGTCGGTACCGGCGTATCCGGCGGCGAGGAGGGCGCGCTCAAGGGACCGTCGCTGATGCCTGGCGGTAGCCCGGCCGCCTGGCCGCTGATCCGGCCGGTCTTCCAGGCGATCTGTGCGCGCACGCCCGAGGGCGAGCCCTGCTGCGACTGGATGGGAGAAGACGGCGCCGGGCACTTCGTGAAGATGGTTCACAACGGCATCGAATACGGCGACATGCAGCTCATCTGCGAGAGCTACGATCTGATGAAGCGCGGCGTCGGCATGACCAATGCCGAGATGCATCGCGTATTCGCCGACTGGAACGCAGGCGAACTCGACAGCTACCTGATCGAAATTACACGCGACATTCTCGGCTTTCGCGACGGCGACGGCCGCGAGGTCATCGATGTGATTCTCGACTCCGCCGGCCAGAAAGGCACCGGCAAATGGACGGTGGGCGCGGCGCTGGATGAGGGCATGCCGCTCACGCTGATCGGCGAAGCCGTGTTCGCACGCTGCCTGTCCGCGATCAAGGACGAGCGTGTCGCCGCCGCGACGTCGTTCCGGCCGGCGTTGAGTTCCTTCAACGGCGACGTGGCTGCGTTCGTGGACGACCTGCGTCAGGCGCTGTACGCGTCAAAGATCGTCAGCTATGCGCAGGGGTACCAATTGCTGCAGGCCGCCGCGCGCACCCAGGGTTGGAATCTCAACCTCGGCGGCATCGCGCTGACGTGGCGCGGAGGCTGCATCATCCGCTCGGCGTTTCTCGGCGAGATCAAGAAGGCTTTCGACCGGAATCCAACACTTGTCAACCTGCTGCTGGATCCGTTTTTCAGCGACATCCTCGCGACTCATCAGGCCGCGTGGCGCAGGGTGCTGGTAACGGCCGTGACGCTCGGCATACCCGTGCCGTGCCTGAGTTCGGCGCTCGCGTATTTCGACGGTTATCGATCCGATCGCCTGCCGGCGAATCTCCTCCAGGCGCAGCGCGATTATTTCGGTGCACACAACTACGAGCGCGTCGATCGCCCACGCGGCGAGTTCTTTCACACCAACTGGACCGGCCGCGGCGGCACAACGACATCACAGTCGTACGGTGTCTGAAGCTCATGACGAAAAAGCCGCGCTCAGCGCGGCCGACCGCGGACGGTAAGTTCACGCGCGCGCGCGAGCACGAAGCGCGCGAGCCGCACCCGGTCCTCCAGCGTCTTCATAAGTGTCGGCGTCGCAAACACAGGTAGCGGTATCCGCGACGCGGCGTCCGCATCGGCGCTGTCGACGACGAGGCCGTCGATCAGTCCTGCGTAATGCGCCGCGATCGCTGCAGGCGTCGACTCGATGCCGAGCTCGGCCATGATCTTCGCCGTCGGCCCCTTTACTGCGGCGCCGCCAATCAGCGGACTTACCGCAATCAGCGGCACCCGGCGCCGCTCGAGTGCCGCGCGCAGATCCGGGATCGCGAGAATGGGATCGATGCTCAAATATGGATTCGAAGGGCACAGGACGATCGCCTGAAGCGTTTCGCAGGCAAGCGCAGCGCGTACTTGCGCGGTCATCGTCGCGACCGCAGCGCCTGCGAAACGGATCGCGCGGATCCGCGGCTCACAGCGGCGCCGGACGAAGTAATCCTGGAAGGCGATCTCACCCGCGTCGGTATCGACCATCGTCCCCACCGCCAGCTCGGTCATCGGCAGGATATCGGCCGCTATTGCGAGACGGGAGCGTATTTCGTCGATCACGCTCGATAGGCTGGCGCCGCTGCGCAGTCGGTGCGTGCGCAGCACGTGCAGCGCGGTATCGGCGTCGCCCAGGCGGAACCAAGTGTCACCGCCGAGCGACTCCATGGCGCGCATGAGGGTCCAGGTTTCGTCGCGGCGCCCCCATCCGTGTTCAGGGTCATTGATGCCGGCGAGCGTGTACAGCGCCGTATCCAGATCCGGGCAGATTCGCAGGCCAAAATGGTCAAAGTCATCGCCGGTATTGACGATCATCGTCAGGGAATTGGCCGGCAGGGCGCGATATAGCCCGAGCGCGAGTTTGGCACCCCCAACGCCGCCCGACAGTGCAACGACAGTCATCAGCAAATACCCCCTGCGGCTAGCGGCGCTGGTCGAAGCGCCGCCCAAGCATGGCTGCCGCAATGTTGACTTTCTGGATGTCGATCGCGCCGCCGGCGATGCCCCAACCCCACGCGTCGCGCATGCGGCGCTCCGCGGCAAATTGCTTCGAGTAGCCGTAGGCGCCCATCAGCTGCATTGCGTTGCCGGTCACGCTGCGCGCGATTTCATTCGCGAAGCATTTCGCGACGGACGAGTCGAGCGGACTCGGCAGCCCGGCTTCGGCATTGCACGCCGCCCGATGGATCAGCAGGCGCGCCGCATCGATCTGCATCTGCATCTCGGCAAGCTTGAGCTGCACCGCCTGGAAATCCATGATCGGCTTGCCGAATTGCTTGCGCTCCTGGACGTAGAGGAGCACGTGCTGGAGTGCGCCCGACGCTTGCGCGAGCGCCATCGTGGCGTTGCCGCAGCGTTCCAGGTCGAAGGCCTCCATCAGCCTCTTGAATCCCCCCGCCGGGACGACGACATGGTGCGCCGGCACGCGGACGTTGTCGAAATAAAGGTCGGAGGAGGGGATGCCGCGAAAGCCCATCAACGCCTCCGGGGCTCCATAGCTCAGGCCGGGAGTGCCCTTTTCAACGTAGACCGCGCCGATGCCGGCGGCGCCGGCGGCGGCGGAGATGCGACAGTAGACGAGGTAGCCATCCGCATGCCCGCCTCCCGAGCACCAGCGCTTGGTACCGTTGATGACGTAGTGTGCCCCCGAGACCTCGGCGCGCGTCTGCAGGTCGGTCAGCGCCGTCCCCGCCTGCGGTTCCGACATCGCCACCGCGACCACCGCCTCCCCACGGCAGACCGCCGGTACGAGCGCCTCGACCAGCTGCGGATGCCCGAATTTCTCGATCGCGCGCACCGGGCCCACGCAAGATTCGAACACGGGAAAAGCGACTGCGGAGGAAATCTGCGCGAATTCCTCGAGCACCAACAGCGCCTCGAGGTTGCCGAGTCCGAGACCGCCGAGCCGCTGCGGGATATTGATGCCTAGAAAGCCGAGTTCCGCGTATTTTCGTATCAGCGCCCGCGGCGGCGGCGAACCGGTCTTCTCGATCTCCTCGGCGATCGGCGGCAATTCGGCGCGCGCATAGCGCCGCGCGGCCTCGACCAGCTCGCGCTGATCATCGGAAATTCTGAAGTCCATGTGTCGGATTTCCTCGTTAGGTGGCGGCGTGTGCCGGCCGCCCGGTTGGGCGCGCCGGTTATAGTCGGTAGAACTTCATCGCGGTGTCCCGCAGCAAAAAGGCGCGTTCGATCGGCGTGTATCGGGCCGTCGCCCGCTTGAAGGCGTTCCAAAGGACCGCATACGAGCATGATGCGCGGTCCATCGGAAAGTTGCTCTCGAGCATGCAGCGCTCGGCCCCAAAAAGCTCGATGCATGCGTCGAAGTACGGCCGCATCGTCTGCGCGAGTTCTTCGGAGCCGGGGGGCGCGGCTCGTTTGTGCCAACCGAAACCGGCGGCGGTCATCGTGAGTCCGCCGAGCTTGATGCTCACGTTTGGGCACGCAGCCGCAGCGGCAAGGTTTCGGCGCCACTCATCGAAGACTTCTTTGCGGCGCCCGCTGTACGGGCCGATCGCGAGCGGCCCGCACATGTGGTCGAGGACGATGCGCGCATCCGAGAAGCTGCGCGCGAGGTCCACGACTTCGGGAATTTGCGTATGGTAGAGCCACGCATCGAAACAGAGTCCGAAATGCGCGAGGCGCGCGAACCCCTTGCGGAAGCGCGCTGCGCCCATGAGCCCCGGCGCAGCGTGGGTGTGCGTCGGCCGGATCTGGTCGCTCGCGTCCCAGGCGGTTGCATAGCGAACGCTGCGGACGCGCGAGCTTGCTTCGAGATGGGCAACCAAGACCTCCTCGACAGCGCCGCCCAGCGTCATGTCGGCGAAAGCGACGATGCCGGCCGCCAATTTCGGCGCCGCAGGGCTGCGCTCGGCCGCGGCCGCAATTTGCGCGGCGAACACGGTCTCGCCCACGGGGCGCAGCTCCTCGGGCCCGGTGACCCGGTAATGCTGCAGGCACTCGACGAACAGCGTGTGAGTCACGTGGTGGCCGCCCAGTTCGGCGATATACTCGTCGGCAAGATAGCGGCTGCCGGGGTATTCCCACAGGTGATGGTGGGGGTCGCAGATGGGGAGGTGCGGCTCGAGTGCGGGCTCGGCCGTCAGTGCGCGCCAGGCAGCGGTCATGACATCGTGCGCCGGCCGGCTCAGAGCTTCGACGATTCGCCGCCGTCGATGACGAAGATCGAGCCGGTGACGAAGTCCGAAAGCGGCGAACTCAGATAGCAAACCAAGGGGCCGATTTCGTCGTCGAGACCCATGCGGCGCGCGGGAATCTTGCGCAAACGCCGTTCGAGCAGTTCCGCGGAATCCAGCACTGCGCGTTGAGCGCTGGTTTTGAAGGCTCCCGGCGCAATCGCGTTGACTTGCACCCCGCTGCCCGCCCACTCGCCCGAAAGCGCCTTGGTGAACTGAATGATGGCGCCCTTCGAGGACGAGTAGGCGACCAGGCTCGGTTTGCCGAGAATGCCGGACGTCGAGGCAATATTGATTATTTTGCCGGAGCGACGCGGCAGCATGTGCCGACCCGCAGCCCGGGCAAGCGCCGCTGGAGCCGCCACATTCACCGTCATGACCTCGTTCCAAAGGCTCTGCGGCTGGTCAATGAACGCGCCGGCCGGCGCGATGCCTGCGTTGTTCACGACGATGTCGATGCGTCCGAACTCCCTGACCGCCACGTCCGCGAGCGTCTCCACCAGCGCGAGGTCGCGCATGTCGCAGACGTAGCCACGGATCGATGCCGGCGCTGTAGCCTCGAGTTCGCGCAGATCATCCGCGGTTCGGGCAACGGCGAGGACGCGCGCACCTTGTTCCGCGAGCGCAACCGCCATCGCACGCCCCAGCCCGCGGCTCGCGCCTGTGACGATCGCAACGTGGCCGGCGAGCTTTAAGTCGATCACCGGACTTGCTCCGTCAGTTGACGGGCGATACCGAGGCGCAGGACCTCGGATGCACCTTCGTAGATGCGCATCGGCCGCGCTTGGCGGTAGAACCGCTCTATCTTGGAATTCCGGATGAGTCCATACCTACCCATCATCTGTACGCAGCGGTCGACGACCCTCGACGCCGTTTCGGTGGCGGCGAGCTTCGCCATCGACGAATGATGCAACGCGGCGGCCGGATCGGCAACCGCGAGCGATGCGGCGCGATACGTCAGGAGGCTTGCCATCTCGATCTCCGTCCAGCAATCGGCGAGCATTTGCGCGACCGCCCCGTGGCGGGCCAAAGGTCGACCGAACTGCACCCGTTGACGCGTGTGCCGAACGGCCTCATCGAGCGCTGCGCGCGCGAGCCCCACGGCGGCGCCGGCAACGGAGACACGGAATACCGCGAGTGTCGCGAGCACAAGGTCGAGACCCCGCCCGGGTTGCCCAAGCCGCGCGTCGGCCGGTAACGAGACGTTGTCAAAGTGGATTTCAGCGAGGACGTGCGGTGCGATTATATCCGGCG
>DAIDVO010000050.1 GCA_027456085.1 Steroidobacteraceae bacterium
CCAAATAGGCAAAGGCATGTGGGCGATGCCGGACTTGATGGCCGAAATGCTGCAGAAAAAGATCGCCCATCCCGAGGCGGGCGCGAATACCGCCTGGGTGCCGTCGCCGACCGCCGCGACGCTGCATGCGCTGCACTACCATGCGGTCGACGTGGCTCGCGTCCAAGCCGAATTGTCGCGCCGACCGCGCGCCTCGCTCGACGACATCCTCACGCCGCCGCTCGCCGACAAGACGCACTGGAGCGCAGCCGCGATCGAGGAAGAGATCAACAACAACGCGCAGAGCATCTTGGGGTATGTCGTGCGTTGGATCGACTTCGGGATCGGCTGTTCGAAGGTGCCGGATATCTACAACGTCGCCCTGATGGAGGATCGCGCGACCTTGCGGATCTCGAGCCAGCACGTCGCGAACTGGCTCCACCACGGCGTCTGCACGCGAGATCAAGTCATGGATGCGCTGCGCCGCATGGCCGCAATCGTCGACCGCCAGAACGCGATGGATCCGGATTACACGCCGATGTGCGGCGACTTGGGCAACAGCATCGCGTTCCGAGCCGCCTGCGATTTGATATTCGGGGGCCGGGCAGAGAGCAACGGCTATACCGAACAGGTGCTGCACGCGCGCCGCAGAGAGCGCAAGGCCGCCGCGGCCGGTTGAGCATCGGCCGGCCGATTGGACGCGATGCGCGCGAACCTGTACACTGCACCCGGCTGAATGAGGTCTGCGCACGGTCAGCGCAACTCTCGGCCCACGGTCCGTCCTCGACGCACTTCGTGATTTTCCCTCCCTCGCTTCTGACCGCTGCAAGGCCTGGTGCCTTGTAATGCGAGTCTCAATTCCTCCGAACTTTAAGGATTTTTGATGTCATTTTCCGATCTCGGGCTTATGCCCGAACTGCTGCGCGCCGTCTCCGAAAAGGGCTACGACACGCCGACTCCGATTCAATCTCAGGCGATTCCGGCTGTGCTCGCGGGCCGCGACGTCCTCGCGGGCGCACAAACCGGAACCGGCAAAACCGCCGGATTCGTGCTGCCGATCCTGCAGCGCCTGAGCGCCGAAACCGCGGGCGGCAGCGCACCGCGCGCTCTCGTACTGACGCCCACGCGTGAACTTGCCGCTCAAGTCGCCGAAAGCGCGCGCGACTACGGCAAGTATGTCCGCTTGCGCACCTATCAGGTGTTCGGGGGCGTCAGCCTCAACCCGCAAATCAGCGCGCTGCGCTCGGGTTGCGACATTCTGGTCGCGACTCCGGGCCGCTTGCTCGATCTCGCGCAGCAACGCGCTCTCGATTTGTCGAAGATTCAAGTCCTGGTGCTCGACGAAGCGGATCGCATGCTCGACATGGGCTTCATTCCCGATATCCGCCGCATCATCAAGCTGCTGCCCTCGCGGCGGCAGAACCTGCTGTTCTCGGCGACTTACTCGAACGATATCCGCGGGCTCGCTGAAAAGCTTCTGCGCGATCCGCTGTCGATCCAGGTCGCGCCGCGCAACGCGCCGATAGAACTCGTCGAGCAGCGCGCTTACCGCGTCCCGCAGGAACACAAGCGGCACTTGCTGGTTCATTTGATCCAGGAAAACCACTGGCCCCAGGTGTTGATCTTCACACGAACGAAGCACGGTGCGAACCGCCTGACGCAGCAACTCGAAGGCGCCGGCATCCGCGCCGCTGCGATCCACGGCAACAAGAGCCAGGCCGCGCGGGTAAAAGCGCTCGACATGTTCAAGCGCGGCGAGATCACCGCCTTGGTCGCGACCGAAGTCGCGGCGCGCGGACTCGACATCAAGGAGTTGCCGCAGGTCGTCAACTACGAGCTGCCGAACGTACCCGAGGACTACGTACACCGCATCGGCCGTACGGGCCGTGCGGGCGCCGCCGGCGAAGCGGTATCGCTCGTCAGCGCGGACGAGAACGGGCTTCTGCGGGACATCGAGCGTGTTCTCAAGTGCAGCGTACCCATGCTGCCGACGCCCGAGTTCAAGATCCTGCCGACCGTGGCGACGGCGTCCACCCGCGACGGACACGGCGGAGGCCAGGGGCATCGCCCGCAGCATGGCGGTTCATCCGGAAATCGCGCAGGCGAACGGCGCGGTTCGTACCGCACGCCGGCGCACGGTGCGAACCGCGGCGGCGGGCAACAACGGGATCGGTCGCGCTAACGCGCCGTCGATTGGGACTGCGGCGTCGGCAACGGCCGGGCCGCGATCCTTCGCGGCGGCGCAGCGGGCGCCGCCGCGAGTATTTCTCGTGATAATCTGCCTTGATCGTGTTTAGCGCCTTCACATCGCTTACGCGCAGGCAGCGCAATGCATTTTTTGCAGCCTTGTGCGGCTGGTCGTTGGATGCGTTCGATTTCTTCGTTTTCGTCTTTTGCCTAAAATCGATCAGCGTCGAGTTCCATACCGACGTGAAGGCGGTCGCGCAAGGCATCTTCCTGACCTTGGCGTTCCGCCCCGTGGGCGCATTGGTGTTCGGCTGGCTCGCCGAGAAGTACGGACGCCGGCCGATCCTGATGGCAAACGTCATCTCGTTCTCGGTGGTCGAGGTCGCGAGTGCATTCGCGCCCAATCTCGCGACGCTGCTCGCGTTGCGCGCGCTGTTCGGCTTCGCGATGGGAGGCGAATGGGGCGTCGGCGCGGCGCTCGCGCTCGAGACGTTGCCCGCAAAAGGCCGCGGCTTCTTCTCCGGCCTGCTTCAGGAAGGCTATGCGCTCGGCTACATGCTCGCCTCGGTGGTGTTCGGCTACCTATTCGATCGGGTCGGCTGGCGTGGGATGTTCCTCATTGGCGGAGCGCCCGCATTGCTCGCGCTGTTCATCAGCATGCGCGTCGAGGAATCACCGAGCTGGATAGCCGGCAAGACGCCGCAGCGCGCGTCGGTTCGGCAGATTTGGGTCGCGATGCGCAACTATTGGCCGACGCTGCTTTTCTTGGTCGTGCTGATGACTTGCATGAACGCCTTCTCGCACGGATCGCAGGATCTGTACCCGACGTTTCTGCAGGTCCAGTTCGGCATGTCCGCACGAGCCGCCGGCAATATCGCGATAGTGATGAACTTGGGCGCACTGTGCGGCGGTATCGCTTTCGGCATGCTATCGGAGCGGATCGGCCGGCGGCGCGCGATCGTGCTCGCCGCGGCGCTTGCGCTGCCTGTGATCTCCATTTGGGCATTTTCGACGACCGCCGCGCTGCTCGCGGTTGGCGGCTTCCTCATGCAGTTCATGGTGCAAGGCGCCTGGGGCGTGATCCCCGCGCATCTCAACGAACTCGCGCCGTCGTCGGTGCGCGCGATTCTTCCGGGCTTCGCCTACCAGGTCGGCAACCTGCTGATGTCGAAGATGGGTCCCTTCCAGGCCGGTATCGCCGAGGCGCACGGCGGCGACTACGCACACGTGCTCGCATGGACGATCGGACTGGTCGCCGTCGCCTTGATCCTTGTGGCCTCGCTTGGCCCCGAGGCGCACGCGAAAGCGATGTAACGCCGAAATTCCGCGGCGCGCTACAGCGTCGCGACGAACTCCTTCAGATATGCGGCGAAATCCGGCCCCAGACTCGAATGGCGCAGCCCATATTCGACGGTCGCCTGCAGGTAGCCGAGCTTGCTGCCGCAGTCGTAGCGCTTTCCTTCGAATTCGAAGGCGTAGACCGCTTCGCGCCGCATGAGCCGCGCGATGCCGTCGGTCAACTGAATCTCCCCGCCCGCTCCGGCGCCGATTTGCGCCAGATCCTCGAAGATCGAACCCGACAGCAAATAGCGGCCGACGACCGCAAGGTTCGACGGCGCCTCCTGCGGCCGCGGCTTCTCGACGATGTGCGAAATCTTGCCGACGCCGCCGACGATCGCACCCTCGAGCGACACGATGCCGTACTTGTCGGTGTCTTGCGCCGGCACGTTCTGCACGCCGAGAACGCTTCCGCCGTAGGTCTCGAACACACCGACCATCTGCTTCAGGCACGGGACTTGCGCATCGATCAAATCGTCGGCCAGATGAACCATGAACGGCGCAGCGCCGACGACCGGCCGCGCGCATAGCACCGCGTGGCCGAGACCGAGCGGGGCCGGCTGTCGGATGTAAACACACGTCGCCCACGACGGCAGAATGCCGCGCAGCGTGTCGAGCAATTCCTGCTTGCCCTGGGCTTGAAGCACGGTCTCGAGTTCCGTGTCCGTATCGAAGTGATCCTCGATCGCGCGCTTCGAACTGCCGGTGATGAACACCAGTGTGTCAGCGCCCGCGGACAGCGCCTCGTCCACGGCGTATTGGATCAAGGGCTTGTCGACGATCGGCAACATCTCCTTCGGACTTGCCTTGGTCGCGGGAAGAAACCGGGTGCCGCGGCCGGCCACGGGAAATACAACGGTTTTTACGGCCTTATGTGACATGATGTCGGTATCGTTCCCAAGTGCGTGCGGATCGGCGTCGGCGAATCATAGCGGATTTTCGCGGCCTCGAATTGCGCCTAGCGCAGCTGGATGATGACATAGGTCTCAAAGCTATCCCACGACTGGCAACCGGGGCATTGCCAATAGAATCTGCGGGCCGCGAAACCACAATCTGCGCAGCGGTAGGTCTCCGCCCGCGCGAGCAGCGCGCCGATCTCGGCGGCGACATATTCGAACGGGGCGCCGCCCGCCGCTTCCCGGACGGCATTCAATGTCGGCTCGAGCCGGATCACCTTCTCGATCGATGTGCGCAGCGGCGCCGCATGCGCGAGCGACAGCGCGAGCGCCGCGAACACGAGCCCTTTCAGCTCGCCGAAATCGCGCTGTTCGGCGCGGCTCACCAAATCCTCGAGCAGCTTGTCGCGCGATCCGTCGCCCGCCAGGCGCAGCAAATGCGCGAACTCGTCGTGAAGCAGCCGCGGCGATTCCTGCAGCGCCCAAGCAAGGAGCCGTACGGCGAGCGCGGCGTTCCCCTCACGCTCTGCGATCTGCGCGCGCAGCACCGCCGCACGCGGGAACACCGCGACTTCGCGCCGTGCGCGCCGCAGGAGCCGGCGCGCTTCATCCACATCACCGCGTTCGAGATGATAGGTTGCGAGTTCGCATTGATAATGCGCCGCAACGGCCGGTGGCGGCGCCGCATCGAGCGCCGCCAAGCGCCGGTGCGCATCGAGCGCCTGCGTCCAATCGCGCTGCCGCTCGTAGATCACGCGCAGCGCCTCGAGGGCTCGTGCCCGCAATCGCGTGCCTTCGCTGACCTGCCGCAAAAGACCCTCGGCCCGGTCCAATAGGCCGGCACGCAAATAGTCCTGTGCGAGTGCGAGACGCGCCTGCTCGCGATGTTCGGGCGAGAGCCCGCGCGCGAGGAGATTGCGGTGAACGCGAATCGCGCGTTCCACCTCGCCGCGACGCCGGTAAAGGCTGCCGAGCGCGAAATGCGTCTCCAGCGTGTCCGCATTCGCGTCCATTACCTTTAAGAAGGAGTCGAGCGCACGATCGGGCTGTTCGCTGATCAGATAATCGAGTCCGGTCAAATACTCGGCGTGAAACCGCCCGAGTCCGCGCGGCCAGCGCCGGCCCCAGCCGAAATGGCCGGCAAGTATGCCGACCACCAGCGCACCGAGGATGAGAGCCCAGACGTACGGCGGAAGGTCTGGCATGTCGCCTTAGGGCGTTTCAGGTGCCCGCGGCGGATTCAGTCGCGAATCGGGTGGTCCGCGCCGTCATTGACGCGCTCGCGCAGATCCTTGCCCGGCTTGAAATGAGGAACGTGCTTGCCGGCGAGCGCCACGGCCTCCCCTGTCTTCGGATTACGCCCCTGGCGCGGCGGCCGGAAATGCAGTGAAAAGCTTCCGAACCCGCGAATTTCGATACGCTCTCCGGTCGCCAACGCATCGCTCATGATCTCGAGCAGTTGCTTGACGGCGAGTTCCACGTCTTTCGCCGGCAAATGCTTCTGCTTGGCCGAAATGATCTCGATGAGTTCCGATTTCGTCATGATCGATAATTGCGCATCGTCAGTCATGTTTTTCTAACGGAGCGCGACGGCGCCGAGCCGCCGCGCCTCGCCCGATCCCATCAATCCTGACCGGAAATTTGCTCTTTCAGCAAATCTCCCAAACTGGTTCCGGTCGGCGAATCGGTGCGATAGTTCTGCATCGCCTCCTGTTCCTCGTGGATGTCCTTCGCCTTGATCGACAGCGCAATGCTGCGGCCCTTGCGATCCACGCCCGTGAACTTCGCTTCGACTTCTTCGCCCACCTTCAGCAGCGCGCGCGCGTCCTCGACGCGGGCGCGCGACAGTTCGGAAGCGCGCAACTGGCCGTCCACGCCGTTGCCGAGATCGATGATCGCGCCCTTCGCATCGACTTCGCGCACGACGCCCCTGACGATGCTGCCCTTCGGGTGTTCGGCGATGTACGCCGAGAACGGATCCTTCGCCAGCTGTTTGATGCCGAGGCTGATGCGCTCGCGCTCCGGATCGATCGACAGGACCATCGCGTCGACCTGTTGGGCCTTTTGGTAGCTGCGCACCGCCTCTTCGCCCGGCATGTCCCAGGAAATGTCGGACAGGTGGACCAGGCCGTCGATGCCGCCGGCGAGCCCGATGAAAATGCCGAAATCGGTGATCGACTTGATCTGCCCGCTGACTTTGTCGCCGCGATTGTAGTTTTCCGCGAATTCCTTCCACGGATTCGTCTTGCACTGCTTGATGCCGAGGCTGATGCGGCGACGCTCTTCGTCTATGTCCAGCACCATGACCTCGACTTCCTGGCCGACGTGCACGACTTTCGCCGGATTCACGTTCTTGTTCGTCCAATCCATCTCGGAGACATGCACCAGGCCTTCGACGCCCTCTTCGATCTCGACGAAGCAACCATAGTCGGCGATGTTCGTGACCTTGCCGAACAGGCGCGTGTTCGCCGGATAGCGCCGTGCGATGTTCTGCCACGGATCGGCGCCCAGCTGTTTCAGGCCGAGCGAAACGCGTTGACGCTCGCGGTCGAACTTGAGAATGCGTACATCGATCTCCTCGCCGACCTTGACGACTTCGGAGGGATGCTTGACGCGCTTCCACGCCATGTCCGTGATGTGGAGCAGGCCGTCGATGCCGCCCAAGTCGACGAATGCGCCGTAGTCGGTGAGGTTCTTGACGACGCCCTTGACGGCGGCTCCTTCCTGCAGGTTGGCGAGCAGCGCGGAGCGCTCGGCGCTGTATTCTTGTTCGACTACCGCGCGGCGCGAAACGACGACGTTGTTGCGCTTCTGGTCGAGCTTGATGACTTTGAATTCCAGCGGTTTGTTTTCGAGATACGAAGGATCGCGTACGGGGCGCACGTCCACCAACGAGCCCGGCAGGAACGCGCGTACATTGTCGAGTTCCACCGTGAACCCGCCCTTTACGCGGCCGGTGATCACACCGATGACGATTTCCTGTTTTTCGAACGATTGTTCAAGGCGCGTCCAGGTACGAGCACGCTTGGCCTTCTCCCGCGACAGGCGCGTCTCGCCGGAGCCGTCTTCGACCGAATCCAGCGCCACTTCGACCGTTTCGCCGACGGTCACTTCGATTTCGCCCTTCTCGTTCTTGAATTGGTCGGCCGGAATGACGGCCTCGGATTTCAGTCCGACGTTGACGATCACGAAGTCTTGGCCGACTTCGACGATCAAACCGTTGAGGATGGTGCCGGGACGAATGCGCTGGCTGGCGATGCTCTGTTCAAACAGTTCCGCAAAACTTTCAGTCATTTGATCTCTAGTGTGAGCCCAGATGGGCTCGATGTTTCCCTGGCGCCAAATCCCGTGCGCCGCAGGGGTTGCATGAAAATACGGCATTCGATCCCTTGAAAGCCGCGCCTCAAAATCTCTAAAGTCGCCCGTGGGCGACCTGTAATATTCGTTCCACGACCGCCTCGACCGGAATACCGGTTGTGTCGACTCGGGTAGCGTCCGCACTCGCGACCAGAGGCGAGGCGGCGCGCGTCGAATCGCGCAAGTCGCGTTCCGCTATCTCGAGCGAAAGGGCGGCAAGGTTAGCAGTAACCCCTTGTTCTTTCAACTGCTTATGGCGCCGCGCCGCACGCTCCGCGGCGCTCGCGGTGAGAAAGATCTTTACCCGCGCGTCCGGAAATACCACGCTGCCCATGTCGCGGCCGTCCGCTACCAGACCGGGCGGGACCGCGAAACGGCGCTGGCGGTCCAATAACGCGCTGCGGACCTGCCCAATCGCCGCAACGCGAGAGGCGTCGTTGCCCGCAAGTTCGGTCCGGATCGCCGTCGCGACTTCCCTGCCGCCGAGCCAAATGGCCACCCGGCCGCCCTCGGCCGAACCGAAGCGAATATCGAGCCCGGCTGCGAGCCGCGCGAGCGCCGGACCGTCGGCGAGGTCGATACCGTCCTGCCGCGCTGCCAGCGCCACCAGTCGATAGAGTGCGCCGCTATCGAGCAGTCGGAAGCCCAAGCGACGCGCCACCCCGCGGCTGACCGTACCCTTCCCGGCGCCGGATGGCCCGTCGATCGCAATGACGGGCGCCGCGCTCAAGCGCACTCGCGCAGGTCGATGCCGACGGCGCGCGCCAGATCGACGAAACCGGGGAACGACGTCGCGACGTTCGCCACGTCCCGAATTCGAATCGGCGCGCCGGCGCGCAAGCTCGCGACCGCGAATGACATCGCGATTCGATGATCGCCGAAGCTGTCGACCTCGCCGCCGGCGAACACGGCGCCGTCGCCGCCACCCTCGATGCGCATCCCGTCCGCAAGCACCGCATGGCGCACCGCGAGCACTTTTAGCCCTGCGCTCATCGCGGCGATGCGGTCGCTTTCCTTGACGCGCAATTCCTCGGCCCCGGTGACCAGGGTTTCGCCGCGCGCGCACGCGGCCGCGACGAACAGCACCGGAAACTCGTCGATTGCGAGCGGCACGAGCGCACGCGGCACCTCGATGCCCCGCAGCGACGAACGCCGCACCTTGAGGTCCGCCACCGGCTCCGCGCCGCTTGCGCGCGCGCCTCGCACCTCAATGTCCGCGCCCATGAGGCGCAGGATCTCGAGCAGCCCGATCCGCGTCGGGTTCAATCCCACATTTTGGATCAACAGCCCTTCGGGTCCCGCTGCGAGCAGCGCCGCAACCATGAAGAACGCCGCCGAAGAAAAATCCCCCGGC
>DAIDVO010000051.1 GCA_027456085.1 Steroidobacteraceae bacterium
GCGCTACGACGAGCGCTTTCTCGATCAGGTGCTGTACCTGCCGCGCTTGACGCCCGACGCGTTCGATCGCGTCGATGCGCTCACCGCCTGGACCCGTGAGCTTGAGCAAAGGCTCAATGCGCGCGACGATGCGTCGAGGCGCTACCGGGTGCTCGTGGAGCCCGCGGCCGCCGCGGGCAATCGCATAAACCTGCAGCGCATGGAGCATGGTCTGGTCACGGAAAGGCACATACCGCGGGAGTTCTTCGATTCGGCCGAATACCGGCGCATCGCCGACCTCGCGCAAACCTTGAACGATCTGATGGGTCCGGGTGCGTACGTCGTGCGCGCCGGCGAGCGCCAGGAAATCGCGGCCTTCAAAGCGGCGATGACCTGGCTGTTCGACCAGGCGAAGAAGGGGCAAACGATTCAGCGCTACAAGGGCCTCGGCGAGATGAACGCGGATCAGCTGTGGGAAACGACGATCAATCCCGAGACGCGGCGGCTCATGCAGGTGCGTATCGAGGACGTCGTCGCGGCCGATGACATCTTCACGACGCTGATGGGGGATGCCGTCGAACCGCGGCGCGAGTTCATCGAGAAGAACGCGCTGCAGGTCTCCAACCTCGACATTTGAGCGGGCGTCGACCGCCCCCATGATGCCGGCGGTCTGCGCAGGCGCAGGTTCGCGCGCCTGGCGGCGCGCCGTGCCGCCGTCAATATACCCAGGGGATCAAGCGCTTCGTGCGCCGGCAATAGGCCGCGTAAGATTCGCCGAACGCGCCGCCGAGCGCCGCCTCTTCCTCGCGGATGCGCACGAGATAGATGCAGGGTGCTGCAATCGCAATGACGAAGAACGCGAGCCAATTGCCGAGCGCGAGGCCGAATCCCGCAAACGCGGCCAGCGCGCCGAGGTAGCTCGGATGGCGCACGAGACCGTACAGCCCGTGCTCGCGCAGCATGTGATCCGGGCGTATCGCGACATTCGGCGTATGGAAGCGGCCGAGCTGCGCGATCGCCGCGCCGCGCACGCCGATGCCGGCCGTCATGCCGCAAAGCCCGGCGATCTGCGGCGCCGCCGTATGCATTGCGCCAAAGGTGCCGAACTCGCCGAACGCGGCGAGCAGCGCGATCAGCATCATCAACGGCGAGGCAAGCATGATGAATTTCATCGAGTAGCGGTCGCGGTTCTCCGCCGCGCCGGTCTTGCGGCGGAACACGATGGCGGCGTCAAGCACCATCCAGCTGCACAAAATCCCGACCGCGAGATTGCGAATGAACGGCATTGGGCACCCCGCGTGAACGAACCACGAAAGCCAGAGCGCCTCAAGCATAGCGCTGCGGCCCTCGACCGGTCTACGCGGGCGGGCCCCCGGCGTCGAGCGCGGCGATGACCTCGTCGAGCGCGCGGTAGAACTTCGCGCACGCCTGCGCTCCGAGCAACTCTTCGATGCGCTCATACGCCCTGTCGATCTCCGGCGCCATGCGGCCCGCGAGTGCGCGGCTCGCGGCCGTCAGCGACACCCGCACGCGCCGTTGATCGTCATCGAAACGCCTGCGCGCGATCAAGCCGATCTCCTCCATGCGCGCGAGCACGCCCGCGAGGCTCGGGCTCGAGATGCGGCACGAACAGCCGATCTCGCGCGGCTCGAGCGGCCCGCGCTCGAGCAGCAGCCGCACGATGCGCCATTGTTGCTCGGTGATGCCGTGTGCGTTCAATACGGGCCGGAACCGCGCGATCACGTGCTCGCGCGCCTGCAGCAGCAACAGCGGCAAATTTCTGCGGGCGAGCTTGGGCGGACGCGGCGTTGACATAGGGACTCGGTAGTCCCTATATTACTAATATATTAGTAATTTGTGCCATATCCGCGGTACGCGGGATGACGGTGAGTGTATCGATGGCGTTTGCCGACTTGCGTTCGATCCCGATGGATGTGGCGCCGTTCCGATTGAGCGGCGCCGTCTACGGCGCATTGCTGAATCACCGCGCGGCCCTCGCCGCGCTTGGCGATAAGGTCGGCAAGCCGCCGCACGACGCCGCACCGAAAGCGCCCGTTCTGTACATCAAGCCGCGCAATACCTTCGCTCTGTGCGGGGACTTCGTCCCGTTCCCTGCGGCACACGATGAACTGGAGGCCGCCGCGAACTTAGGGTTGGTAATCGGCCGCAGCGCGTGCCGCGTCGCGCCTGACGACGCCCTGGAGCATGTCGCCGGGTATTTGATCGTCGTGGACGTGAGTATTCCCTCCGCGAGCCACTACCGGCCGCAGGTTCGCTTCAAGGCGCGCGACGGGTTCTGTCCGCTCGGCCCCAAGGTCACCGCGCGCGCGGACATCCCGAGCCCCGATGCGCTGAAGATCCGCACGCGCATCGACGGCGTGCTGGTGCAGACGGCGAGCACCGCCGACCTCATCCGGCCCGCCGCGCAGCTACTTGCCGCGGTCAGCGAGTTCATGACGCTTGCGCCGGGCGAGGTGCTCGCTACGGGCGCGGCCGCTCCCGCAGCGCGCGTGCGCTCCGGCCAAACCGTCCTGGTCGAAATCGACGGCCTCGGCGAACTCAGCAACCGCTTCCTGGGCATCGGCGCATGAAGCGCGCGAAAGTCGCCTTCGCCGGGTCGATTCACGAAGCCGTGCCGCACGGCGAAGGCGAGGGGCTGTTGCGCCTCGCCGATGGGCGCCGCGTGCGCGAGGACCAAGTTGTCTGGTTGCCCCCGTTCGAAGTCGGCACCATCATTGCCCTTGGGCTGAATTACGCCGACCACGCGAAGGAACTTGCGCTGAATTCCCAAGACGAGCCGCTCGTCTTCCTGAAGGGCCCGGGAACGCTGATCGGCCATCGCGGACAAACGCGGCGTCCACGCGACGTCGCCTTCATGCACTATGAGTGCGAACTCGCGGTCGTCATCGGTCGCACCGCCGCGGGCGTGAGCCGCTCCGAGGCGCTTGCGCACGTGGCCGGCTATTGCATCGCGAACGACTACGCGATCCGCGACTACCTGGAAAATTGGTACCGGCCGAACCTGCGCGTCAAGAACCGCGATGGCGCGACCGCGCTCGGTCCCTGGTTCGTCGAGGCGGCGGACGTTGCGGACCCCGCCGATCTCGATTTGCGCACGTTCGTCAACGGCAAGCAAACCCAGGCCGGCAATACGAGGCAGATGATCTTCGACGTCGCGTATCTGATCGAGTACCTGAGCGCGTTCATGACCTTGAGCGCCGGCGACGTGATATTGACCGGCACGCCGCACGGGGTCGGCAACGTAGAATCGGGCGACGAGGTCGTCTGCGAGATCGAAGGCCTGGGCCGACTCGCCAACACGATCGTCGGCGACGAGGTGTACGGAGTAGGGTCCCAAGACGGAAGATCCATGCCATGCGCATAGACCATTTGATCAACGGTGAGCACGTCCCGGGCAGGGATTACTTCGAAACGGTGAATCCCGCGACTCAAGAGGTCCTCGCCGAAGTCGCGCGCGGCGGCGCCGCGGAAGTCGACGCGGCAGTGGCCGCCGCCAAAGCCGCATTCCCGGCGTGGTCCAAGCGCCCCGCGGCGGAGCGCGCCGCGATATTGCACAAGCTCGGCGACGCGATCGCGAGGACGGTTCCCGCGATCGCGAAAACCGAGACCGAGGACACGGGACAGCCGATCGCCCAGACCGGCAAGCAGCTCGTGCCGCGGTCGGCGGACAATTTCCACTATTTCGCCGAGATGTGCGTGCGCACGGACGGCCATACGTACCCGACGCCGACCCATTTGAACTACACGCTGTATCATCCGGTTGGCGTCTGCGCGCTCATTGCTCCGTGGAACGTGCCGTTCATGACGGCGACCTGGAAAATCGCACCCGCGCTCGCGTTCGGCAACACCGCCGTTTTGAAAATGAGCGAATTGTCGCCGCTGACCGCCGCTCGCCTCGGCCGGATGGCGCTCGATGCCGGCGTGCCGCCAGGCGTGCTCAACATCGTCCACGGCTACGGCGCCGAGGCGGGCGAGCCTTTGTGCCGCCATCCCGACGTGCGCGCGATCTCGTTCACGGGGTCGACCGCGACCGGCAACCGAATCGTCCACGCGGCCGGCCTGAAGAAATTTTCGATGGAATTGGGCGGCAAGAGTCCGTTCATCGTTTTCGACGATGCCGACCCGAAGCGCGCGCTCGACGCGGCCGTGTTCATGATCTTCTCGAACAACGGGGAGCGCTGCACCGCCGGTTCGCGCATCCTCGTGCAGAAAACCATCTACGCGGAATTCACCGCGAAATTCGCCGAGCGTGCGCGGCGCATCGGCGTCGGCGATCCGCTCGACGAGAACACGATCATCGGACCTATGATCAGCCCGAGCCATTTGGCGAAGGTGCGCCGCTACATCGAACTCGGCGTCGCCGAAGGTGCGACGCGGCTCGTCGACGGCACCGAGCCGCCGCCGCTCGCCGGTGCGCTCGCGCGCGGCAACTTCGTCGGTCCGACCGTGTTCGCCGACGTCGACAACCGGATGGGCATCGCGCAGGATGAGATTTTCGTACCCGTCGCCTGCCTCATTCCGTTCACTGACGAGGCGGACGCGATAGCCAAGGCCAACGACATTTCCTACGGCCTCAGCAGCTACGTCTGGAGCGAGAACATCGGCCGCGCGCACCGGGTCGCTGCGGCCGTCGAGGCCGGCATGTGCTTCGTCAACAGCCAGAACGTGCGCGATCTGCGCCAGCCGTTCGGCGGCACCAAGGCTTCGGGCACGGGACGCGAGGGCGGCACATGGAGCTACGAAGTGTTCCTCGAGCCGAAGAACGTTTGCGTGAGTCTCGGAAGCCATCACATTCCACACTGGGGTGCGCCGCCGTGAGCCTGTACCAAATGCAGAAATTCCTGTTCGACATCAACCGCGACCCGGCGGCGCAGCGCCAATATCACGAAGGGCTCGATGCGCTGCTCGAGCGCTACGCACTGACGGCCGAAGAGCGCCGCGCGCTCGCCGAGCGCGCCCTCGGGCTCATCTACGTGCTCGGCGCGAACGGGCAGCTCCTGATGCATTACGCCGCGTTCCTCGGCATCCCGTGGACCGAATACATAGCGGCGCTGCGCGCCGGGATAGAGAAATACGGACAGGTTAGAGCGGGCGTCTATACGATGACGACGCGCCTCGACGAAAAAGTGGCGGGCGTATGAGCCTCGTCTTCGCCGGTATTTGCAGTCACGGGCCGGGGATCACCGGGCGCGCCGCAATGGCCGATTCCGCGGTCAGCGGACCGTTCTATGAGGCCTTCGGCGGCATGCGCGCAGAGCTCGAGGGCGCGCGTCCCGACGCTCTGGTGGTCGTCGCCGCGGAGCATTTCGCGAACTTCTTCATGAATAACATGCCGTCGTTCGCGGTCGGCATGGCGGAAGGCTACGAGGGCCCGATCGAGGACCCGGCATGGCTCGGCATCGAGCGCACGTCAATTCCGGGCAATGCAGGGCTCTCGGGCCGCCTGATCCGCGCAGTGATGCAAAGCGTGGATATCGCATTCGCCGAGGAGTGGAAGTTCGATCACGGCATCATGGTGCCTCTGCACTTCCTGACGCCGCGCTACGATCTGCCGATCGTTCCGGTGAACATCAATTGCCAGGGTCCGCCGCTCGCGCCGCTCCACCGCGTCTGGGCATTCGGCGAAGCGCTGCGGCGCGCGGCCGACGCGGTGCCCGAGCGCATTGCGATCATCGGCACGGGCGGCATATCGCATTGGCCGGCGACGCCGGATTCAGGCAAGGTCAACGAAGCCTGGGACCGCGAATTCCTCGAGCGCTGGAAAGCCAACGATCATGCGGCACTCGTCTCCTACACGGACGAGGGCACCTACAGGGACGGCGGCCAGGGCGGCTTCGAGATCCGCACGTTCATCAGCATCGCCGCGGCCGCGAAAGGACGGGGCAGCGTGCAGTATTACCGCCCGATCCCCATTTTTTCGGTCGGCTGCACGATTGGCACGATGAGCGTCGGGGCCTGAAAATGTCGCACATGACACTCGAATACAGCGCGAATCTAAGGCCCGACGGCGACATGGCGGAGCTGTGCCGCAAGCTTGCGCGGTTCATGGTCGAGATGCGAGCCGGCGACCGCAGCATCTACCCTGCCGGCGGCGTGCGCGTGCGCGCGATCCCTTGCGAGGAATTCTGCATCGCCGACGGCAGCCTCGCGGACGCGGCGTTCGTGCATGCGATATTGAAGATCGGCGCGGGACGATCGGAGCAGCTGCGCCAGGCGACCTGCGACGGCTTGTTCGCGATCATGAAGGCGCATTTCGCGGCTGCGTTCGAGCGGCGCGGCCTCGCCTTGTCGCTCGAATTCAATGAATTCAGCGAATCGGGCACGCTCAAGCACAATAACCTGCACGCTCGCTTCACGCAGTCCTGAGGAGCGCACCGATGTTGCCGCAGGAAACGACTGAAATGCTCGCGCGACGCCTGTACGAGGCCCGCAGGAGCCGTGTGCAGCTGCGCCATTTCTCGCGCGAATATCCGGCGATGACGATCGACGACGGCTATGCGATCCAGAAAGCCTGGGTCGCGCTGGAACTCGCCGACGGCCGCACGATCAGGGGGCGGAAAATCGGTCTGACCTCGCGCGCGATGCAGCAGGCGTCCCAGATCACCGAACCCGACTACGCGCCGCTGATGGACGACATGTTCTTCGAGAGCGGCGGCGACATACCCATAGACCGTTTCATCGCGCCGCGCGTCGAGGTCGAGTTCGCATTCGTCCTTGCAAAGCCGCTCGAGGGGCCGAATGTCGCGATTCACGACGTGCTGCGCGCGACCCAATACGTCGTCCCCGCGCTCGAGATCATCGATGCGCGCATAGAGCAATTCGACCGCGACAGCAAGGCGCCGCGCAAAGTCACCGACACGATCGCCGACTTCGCGGCGAATGCCGGCGTCGTCCAAGGCGGCCGGCCGATGCCGCCGGACGCGGTGGATCTGCGTTGGGCCGGCGCGCTCCTGCACAAGAATGCCGTCATCGAGGAGACAGGCCTCGCCGCAGCCGTGTTGAATCATCCGGCGATGGGCGTAGCGTGGCTCGCGAACAAGATCGCACGCCACGGCGAGCGCTTGAACGCCGGCGACGTCGTGCTCGCCGGCTCCTTCACGCGGCCGACGCAGGTCGCCCGCGGCGATGTATTGCACGCCGACTATGGACCGTTCGGCAGCATATCGATTCGGTTCACTTAGTGACCGGGGGTTCGCCGTGCAATTACCCGTCAATTCGTTCAAGAAGGCGCTGCGCGGCGCGCTGCCGCAAATCGGTCTCTGGGTCGGACTCGCTGAAGCCTATGCCGCCGAACTCGTCGCGACGGTCGGCTTCGACTGGCTGCTGATCGACGGCGAGCATGCGCCGAACGACCCGCGCAGCGTCTTGGCGCAATTGCAGGCCATCGCACCATATCCGGTGAATGCGGTCGTGCGGCCGGTGAACGACGATGCTGCGTTGATCAAGCAGTATTTGGACCTCGGTGTGCAAACGCTGCTGGTGCCGATGGTCGAAAGCGCGCAGCAGGCGGCGCGGATCGTCGCCGCGACGCGCTATCCGCCGCGCGGCATTCGCGGCGTCGGCAGCGCGCTCGCGCGCGCTTCGCGCTGGAATCGGATAGAGGATTATCTACAGCGCTGCGACGACGAGATCTGCGTCGTGGTGCAAATCGAATCGGTCGCGGCAATGGCGCAGATCGCCGCGATAGCGGCCGTCGACGGGGTCGACGGCATTTTCTTCGGGCCCGCCGATCTCGCGGCGTCGATGGGCCTGCTCGGCCAACCGGGGCACCGTGAAGTGCGCGCGGCAGTCGCGCAAGGGATCGCCGCGGCCGCGCAGGCGGGCAAAGCCACCGGCACGCTGACGAGCGATCGAAATCTCGCGCGGGAATACATCTCGCTGGGCGCATCGTTCGTCGCCGTCGGCGTCGACACGACGATCCTGGTCAACGGCGCGCAGGATCTGCTCGCCGCGTTCAAGGAGCGGCCCGGCTCCGGCGGGCCGCGCGGATCAGGTTCGGCCTATTGAGAGCGCGGCGCGCTCGTCGATGCGCGCCAACCCCGATTCGATCGCGGTGCGCAATGCGTCGTTGAGTTCGCGCGGACTCTTGCCGGAAGGGTCGATCGGCTTGCCGATGACGACGCGCACGGTTCCCGGCTTTTTCAAGAAGCCGCGCCGCGGCCAGAATGCGCCGGCGTTGTGGGATATCGGCACGATCAGCCGGCCGCTCGCCGTCGCGAGCAGCGCGCCGCTGACGCCGTATTTGCGCGTCTGCCCGGCCAGCACGCGCGTGCCTTCCGGGAAGATGATCACCCAGAGTCCGTCGGCGAGACGCGCTTTGCCTTGCTCGACGACTTGGCTCACGGCCTTGTGCCCGGCGCCGCGATCGATCGCGATGGGCCGTAGAAGCTTCAGGCCCCAGCCGACGAAAGGAATCCGCAGCAGCTCGCGCTTCAACACCCAGACCTGCGGCGGCAAGAGCACGAACGCCGCGACGGTTTCCCATGCCGACGTGTGATTGCTCATGGCGATGTGATTTCCGGCCGGAATATTTTCACGGCCCTCCACGATATAGTCGAGCCCGCAGAGCAGCGCCAGCATCCACAGCACCCAGCGCGCCCAGGTGCGTGCGAGCGCGAACTGGAAGCGGTACGGAAGGAAGAAGCAGCAGGCCATCACGAATCCGCATACGCAGGCCGACGCCATCAAGTAGGTCGTGAACAGCAGCGATCGAAGATATCGCATCGTCCGCCGCTCAGCCGGGGAGGCGCGCAAGGTCGGCGACGCCGCCGATCAGGGCTTGGAGTTCACGCAGCAAGGCGAGACGGTTGTGCCGCAGTTCGACGTTCTCGTCCATGACCATCACGTCCTCGAAGAACGCGTCGATGCCGCTGCGCAGCCCGAGCATCAGCGACAGCGCTTCGCCGTAGCGGCGCGCGGCAATCGCATGAGCCACGCGCGGCGCGAGATCGCGCATGTCCGCGTACAGCCGGCGCTCTGCGTCGGCGACGCGGCGCTCCGCATCGACTTTCCGATCCGGCGCGGGCGAGGACTTCTTCAGAATGTTGCCGATGCGCTTGTTGGCGGCGGTCAGCGCGGCCGCGTCCGGCATCGCGAGAAAATCCCGGAGCGCCTCGAGGCGCGCGGCGACGTCGACCGGCGACCGTGGCAGGACCGCGAGAACCGCCTCGATCATTTCGACCGTGGCGCCGGCTGCGCGCTCGGCGAGAAGGCCGCGCAAGCGCTCGATGATGAACGCGTAGACTTCGGCGGCCGTGCCGGCGCGCGCGCCGGGTTGGGCCGCCGCGGAGAATGCCAGCATGTCGACCAAATCGAGGTCCAGCGGCGTCTCCAACAGGATCCGCAGCACGCCGAGCGCCGCGCGGCGCAGGCCGAACGGGTCCTTCGTGCCGGTCGGCTTGGCGTCGATCGCGAAGATTCCGACCAAGGTGTCGATCCGGTCGGCCAGCGCGAGCGTCTGGCCGAGCTTGGATGGCGGCAGTACGTCGCCCGCGAACCGCGGCAGGTATTGCTGTTCGAGCGCGGCGGCGACTTCGGGGTCTTCGCCGGCGGCGGCCGCGTAATAGCGGCCCATCGTGCCCTGCAGCTCCGGAAATTCGCCGACCATCGCCGTCATCAAATCCGCCTTCGAAAGCTGCGCGGCGCGGCCGAGCCCGCCGCCGGCGCCGATCTTCGCGCCGATCCATAGGGCGAGCGCGGCGACACGCGTGGTCTTCTGCGCATAGCTGCCGAGCTGCGCCTGGAACGTCACGCCGGCGAGCCCGGCCGCGTGCTCCGTCAGCGGCACCTTGCGGTCCTGATCCCAGAAGAACGCCGCGTCGCTCAAGCGCGGACGTACGACGCGCTCATTGCCCGCGCGCACGACCGAGGGATCGCGGCTCGCGATATTGGCGACCGTCACGAACCCGCCGTTCAGCCTGCCGTGCGCATCCTCGATCGGAAAGTATCGCTGGTGGTCCTGGACCGTCGCGATGACGACTTCGCGCGGCAGCGCCAAGAAGCGCTCCTCGAAGCGGCCGGCTATCGGCACCGGCCATTCGACGAGCGCAGTGACCTCGTCGAGCAGCGCAGGCTCGATCAGCGCGCGGCCGCCCAAGCTCGCCGCGGCCGCGCAGACCGAGCTCCTTATCAGTTCCCGGCGCTTGTCAAAATCGGCGATCACCTTCGCGCGCTTCAGAGCACCCTCGTACGCCTTGGGCGTTTTCAGGACGATTGGCCGCGGCGCATGAAAGCGATGTCCGAACGTGATTCGGCCCGAGCGCAGAGAAAGCACCTCGCAAGCAACGACCTCGGTACCGAACATGACGACGACCCAATGCGCGGGGCGCACGAATTCCACGGCGCCATTCCCCCAGCGCATGCGTTTGGCCACCGGCAGCGAGGCGATCGCGCGATTGACGATCGCACCGAGCATCGAGACGGTTTCGGCGCCGCGCTCGACGCCGCGAAATACCAGCCACGCACCCTTGTCGGTTGCGAGCAGCTCTAGATCCGCGACGGCGACGCCGCAGCTCTTGGCGAACGCGAGCGCGGCCTGGGTCGGCGCGCCGTGTGCATCGTACGAATTGCTTTGCGGCGGTCCGCGCCGCTCGATCCGGCGGTCGGGCTGATGTTGCGCGCAGCGTTCGATCAGCACGGCGAGCCGCCGGGGGCTTGCGAAGCGGCGCACCTTGCCGTGGGGAATGCCGGCCGCATCGAGCGCTTGGGCGATGCTCTCGGCCAAGGCAGCCGACATGCTCGCGAGGCTGCGCGGCGGAAGCTCCTCGGTGCCCAATTCGAACAGGAAGTCGCGCGCGCTCATCAGGCGGCCCGCCCGGCGCCGCCGCTCTTCAGCAGCGGGAAGCCGAGCGCCTCGCGGCTGTCGCGATAGCCCTCGGCTACCCCGCGCGCGAGCGTGCGCACGCGCAGGATGTAGCGCTGACGCTCCGTGACCGACAGCGCGCGCCGCGCATCGAGAAGGTTGAAGTTATGCGAGGCTTTGATCATTTGCTCGTACGCGGGAAGGACGAGCTTTTCCTCGAGCAAGCGCCGGCAAGACGCTTCGTGCGCGCCGAACGTCTGGCTAAGGATCACCGTATCCGCCTTTTCGAAGTTGTAGGCCGATTGTTCGACCTCGTTCTGGTGAAAGACGTCGCCGTAGGTCACCATGCGGCCGGGACCGTCCGCCCAGACGATGTCGAATATGCTCTGCACCCCTTGGATATACATCGCCAAGCGTTCGAGGCCGTACGCGATCTCGCCCATGACCGGCCGGCAATCCAAGCCGCCGACTTGCTGAAAGTAGGTGAACTGCGTGATTTCCATGCCGTTCAGCCAAACCTCCCAACCGAGGCCCCAGGCGCCCAAGGTCGGCGACTCCCAGTTGTCCTCGACGAAGCGGATGTCGTGCGTCAGCGCATCGAATCCCAGCGCGCGCAGCGATCCCAAATACAACTCCTGGAAATTCTCCGGTGAAGGCTTCATGCAGACTTGGAATTGATAGTAGTGCTGCAGCCGGAACGGATTGTCGCCGTAGCGGCCGTCGGTCGGCCGGCGCGAGGCTTGCACAAAGGCTGCGCTCCAGGGCTCGGGGCCCACGGCCCGCAAGAATGTCCCCGGATGAAATGTGCCCGCGCCCATTTCCATGTCATAGGACTGCAGGATCACGCAGCCTTGCTCCGACCAATATTTCTGGAGCGCGAAGATCAGCGCTTGAAACGTGCGCGGCGGCGAGACGGCTTTCGGCATGCGATGCTCGGAGTTGACAAAAAGCGAGCGAGTATAGCGATGCCGGGCCCGCGCTGTCGCATGCGCGCATGTACGCCCCCGTTGGCGCAGCGAGGAGCTTCGACATGCCCGCGGTGGATTGCCCGGCCGAGTGCCGGATTTTGCACCGCAATGGTGCAAGAGCCCGCGGCTTTGATGCATTATGGTGCGTGCGACGGTCCTTTCGCGGCGGATGGCTGCGCAAGTATTTGATCTATCGTGCCCCAGGATGTGGCACGGTTACTGCATTATCTTGCAGGCCCGGACTTCGCGCCGGGTCCGAAACCGATTTATCCCGTACTTGGAGGACAACCATGACTCCCGCTGATGTTCTGAAATTAATCAAGGAAAAAGACGCGAAGTTCGCCGATCTTCGCTTTACCGACACGATCGGCAAGGAACAGCACGTGACGATCCCGACGCGGCTCGTCGACGAAGGCTTTTTCCAAGACGGCAAGATGTTCGACGGTTCGTCGATCGCCGGTTGGAAGGGAATCAATGAGTCCGACATGATCCTGATGCCGGATCCGGCGACCGCGGTGCTCGATCCGTTCTACGAAGAGGCGACGGTCAACATCCGCTGCGACGTGATCGAGCCGATGACGATGCAAGGCTACGGCCGCGACCCGCGCTCGCTCGCGAAGCGTGCTGAAGCGTACTTGAGATCGACGGGTATCGCCGATACCGCGCTGTTCGGTCCGGAAAACGAGTTCTTCATTTTCGACAGCGTGACCGTGAGTTCCGGCATGAACGGCTGCGCGTACGAGGTCGACTCCTACGAAGGCGCGTGGAATTCCGGCAAGACCTACGAGGACGGCAATAAGGGCCATCGCCCCGGCGTCAAGGGCGGCTATTTCCCGGTGCCGCCGGTCGATTCGCAGCAGGACATCCGTACCGCGATGTCCCTCGCTTGCGAGGAGATGGGCCTCAAATTCGAAGTGCACCACCACGAGGTCGCAACCGCCGGCCAAGGCGAGATCAACGTCGCGGCGAACACGCTGACGAAGAAGGCCGACGAGGTGCAGATCCTGAAATACGCGCTGCAAAACGTCGCCCACGGCTACGGCAAGAGCCTGACCTTCATGCCGAAGCCGCTGGTGGGGGACAACGGCAACGGCATGCACGTGCATCAGTCGCTGCAGAAGGACGGCAAGGCGCTGTTCGCGGGCGACAAATACGGCGGCCTGTCGGATATCGCGCTCTATTACATCGGCGGCATCATCAAGCATGCGCGCGCGATCAATGCGTTCACTAACGCAAGCACGAACAGCTACAAGCGCCTCGTCCCCGGCTTCGAAGCGCCGGTGAAGCTCGCGTATTCGGCGCGCAACCGCTCCGCATCGATCCGCATTCCCTGGATCTCGAACCCGAAGGGCCGGCGCATCGAAGTGCGCTTTCCGGACAGCACGGCGAATCCGTATTTCGCGTTCGCTTCGATGATGATGGCCGGTCTCGACGGCATCCTCAACAAGATCCATCCGGGCGATCCGGCGGACAAGGACTTGTATGACCTGGAGCCGGAAGAGGACAAGAAGATTCCGACGGTTTGCCACTCGCTCGAGATGGCGCTCGAGTACCTGGACAAGGATCGCGCGTTCCTCAAGGCGGGCGGCGTGTTCACCGACGACCTGATCGACGCGTACATTGAGTTGAAGATGAAGGAGGTCACGCGTCTGCGCATGACGACCCATCCGATCGAACTGGAGATGTACTACAGTTTGTAAGAGTCCTAGGGGCGCGGCGGTGCCTAAAGGTGACGGCGGTCACGCCGCCGTCACCTCGATTTTGTCGCGGGGAGGCGATGGGGCTATGCTGTCGAGTCATGCACCTGTGGCGGACACTGATAATTCTCGGCGTTTTCGCGGCTGGCTCGAGTCCTGCGGCCGTGATCTACAAATGGACCGATGCCAACGGCATCATCCACTATGCGGATCAGCCGGTCCCCGGCGCGCAGAAAATCACCACGAGTTCGGATACCGGCCCGCGCGTCGTCGCTCCGCCGCCGATGGCGGCCGCGGCTCGGCCGCCGCAGGCTGCGGGCAATCAGGACGGCGCCGCCTACACGACGTTCGCGATCGCATCGCCGACGCCGGAACAGTCCTTTTTCAGCGAGCCCGTGCCGGTGCAGCTCACCCTCGATCCAGCGCTCCAGGCGAACCATGCGCTCACCTGGACCCTGAACGGCAAGCCGCTCGACAGCTTTGCGAACCAAGCCCAGTTCGCGCTGCAAAACCTGCCGCGCGGTGCGTTCAGCCTGGTCGCGGCGATCGTCGATGCGAGGACCAACGAGACGCTCAAAAGCGCATCCGTCACGTTCTACGTGCACCGACCTTCAATTTTGAGCCCGCTGCACAAGCGACCCTGATCCGGTCGGCTTGCCGACGCCGGCCGGACGCGCGTCGTGGCGGCTGAATTCCAAGCGACTCGGCCGCGCATCGACCGCACCGAGGTGCTCGACGCGCTGTTGACCAGCGTGTTCGTGCTGAATGCGCGGCTGCAGGTGATCTATCTGAATGCCGCCGCCCAGACCCTGGTGGGCTTTGGGCCCAATCAAGCGCTCGGCCGGCCGATCGTTGAGCTGATGCGCGGCGCGGAAAGCTTGTTGCCGCTGTTCGGCCGCGCGCTTGCCGGCGGCGAAGGTGTCGTGCAGCGGGAATTCGCATGGCCGGGGCCGGCCGGTCTCGACCGGATCCTCGATTGCGCGGTGACCGAAGTTTCGATCGGCAACGACGCGCGGCTCCTGTTGGAAATCGAGGATATAACCCAGCATCGGCGCCTGACTCGGGAAACGGCGTTGCTCGCACAGCTCGACGGCAGCCGTTTGATGGTGCGGCAGCTAGCGCACGAGATCAAAAACCCGCGCGGCGGCCTGCGGGGCGCCGCGCAACTCCTCGAGCGCGAATTGCTGGATCCGGCATTGCGCGAATACACGCGCGTGATCATCAGTGAAGCGGACCGGCTGACGAATTTGCTCGACTCGATGCTCGGGCCCCACCGGCCGCCGGCCAAGCAAACGCTCAACGTCCATGAAATGCTGGACCGCGTGTATCACCTGCTGCGCAGCGAAGCGGCGCCAGGCGTCACCGTCGATCGCGATTACGACCCGAGTTTGCCGCCGATCAGTGTCGACCCGAACCACATCATCCAGGCAATGCTGAATCTGGGCCGCAACGCGCTACAAGCCTTGTCGGCAAGCGTAACGCCAAGCGCGCGGCTCGTGCTGCGAACGCGCGCCGCGACCAATGTCAACGTCGGGTCGAAGCGCCATCGTCTCGTCGCGTCGATTCAGTTCGAGGACAACGGTCCCGGCGTTCCGCCGGAAATTCGCGACACGATCTTCTATCCCTTGGTCTCGGGCCGCGCCGATGGCACCGGCCTGGGCTTAGGCTTGGCTCAAGACCTCGTCAGCCGGCACGGCGGCCTGATCGAATTCGACAGTGTCCCCGGCCGCACGATATTCACGCTTTCTTTGCCCATGGACTCCGTATGAACGAGAAGCCGCTGCAAGTTTGGCTCGTCGACGACGATGCGTCGATTCGTTGGGTGCTCGAAAAGGCGCTGAAGGGCAGCGGCATGGGCGCAAAGTCCTTCGACAACGCCGAAAGCGTACTGTCGGCCTTGCGCGCCGGTGCGCCCGACGTACTGATGACCGACATCCGCATGCCGGGACGCAGCGGCCTCGAGATCTTGAAGGAGATCCATGCTACGCGGCCCGGTCTGCCGGTCATCGTGATGACGGCGCACTCGGACCTCGATGCCGCGGTCGCCGCGTATCAGGGCGGCGCTTTCGAGTATTTGCCGAAGCCGTTCGACATCGACAAAGCAGTCGACCTGGTGCGCCGCGCCGCCGAGCAGCGGACGATCTCGATCGACGTCGAAGCGGCCCGCCGCAGCATACCGGAATTGCTCGGGCAAGCGGCCGCGATGCAGCAGGTATTCCGTGCGGTCGGCCGGCTTTCAAGGTCCAGCATGACCGTGCTGATCACCGGAGAATCCGGGACCGGCAAGGAACTCATCGCGCGCGCGCTGCACCGCCACAGCCCGCGTTCGAACAAGGCGTTCGTCGCGCTGAATACGGCGGCGTTAACCGCGGACCTGCTGGAATCCGAACTATTCGGCCACGAGAAGGGCGCCTTCACCGGCGCGGACGCACAGCGGCGCGGAAGATTCGAGCAAGCCGACCGCGGAACTTTGTTCCTCGACGAAATCGGTGATATGTCCCCGGCGCTGCAGACACGATTGCTGCGGGTTCTCGCCGAGGGTGAGTTCTACCGCGTCGGCGGACAAACGCCGGTCAAAGTCGACGTACGCGTGATCGCCGCGACTCACCAGGACTTGGAATCCAGGGTTCGCTCGGGCCAGTTCCGCGAAGACCTGTTGCACCGGCTCAACGTGATTCGCATCGAGATACCGCCACTGCGCGAGCGTCGCGAGGACGTTCCGGAACTCCTGCGTCACTACCTCGCGGTCGCGGCGCAGGAGCTCGGTATTGAACCGAAGGTGATGACGTCGCAAGCCGAGAGCGCGCTCGTCGCCTTCGACTGGCCGGGCAACGTGCGCCAACTCGTCAACGCGTGCCGGCGCCTGACGGTGACCGCGCCCGGACGCGAGATTCGCGCCGAGGACATTCCGCCGGATCTCGGCGGGGCGCAAAGCGCACAGGCCGCGAGCCACGACTGGGCGCTGAAGCTGACGCGCTGGGCCGAGCAGGAACTCGACTCCGGCGCGTCGCGGCTGCTCGATCAGGCGGTTCCCGAGGTGGAGCGCATTCTGATCCGCGTCGCCCTGCGCAAGGCCGACGGCCTGAAACAGGAGGCGGCGAAGCTCCTCGGCTGGGGGCGGAACACGCTCACGCGCAAGATGAGGGAGCTCGGCATGGAGGACGCCGCCTGATGCGCGCCTAGATCGAGCCGCGGTCTATAATTCCCGCCCGCATGGGCGGATTCATGAAATTGGCGCTGAAAGCGAAGGATTGCGGTCCCGACCGCGCGTTCGCGAGCGCGCTCGACATCATCAATTTCGAGCGCCGCGGCATACGCTTCGCGCAAGCGTCGCCGCGCGGCTGATGTTTCACATCGTTTTGTTCGAGCCGGAGATTCCGCCGAATACCGGAAATGCGATTCGCTTGAGCGCGAACGTCCGCGCGACGCTGCATTTGATCAAGCCGCTGGGATTCCGGCTCGACGACAAGAGCCTGCGACGCTCCGGCCTCGACTACCACGCTCTCGCGGCGGTCAAGGTGCATGCGGATATCGATGCGTGCATGCGCGAGCTGCCCGGCTCGCGGCTGTTCGCCGTGGAGACCACGGGCCGGCATTGCTACGCGGAGCCGCGTTACCGCGCCGGCGACGCCTTCCTGTTCGGGCCGTAAACGCGCGGCTTGCCTGCGGGAGTGCTCGAGCGCGTCGGTGGCGAGCGGTCGATCTTCATCCCGATGCAAGGCGCGACCCGCAGCATCAACCTGTCGAACGCGGTCGCGCTCGTCGTCTACGAAGCATGGCGCCAACTGGATTTCGCGGCCGGCTAGCGCGCCGGCGCCGGTAGGTGCGCCGCTACTCGGACTCGAACCGCAATGCGCGCACCATCAATTCGGCGGCGGCCGCGCGGATGTCCTTGCCCTGATGCACGACTCTGAAGACCTGTTCACAGATCGGCATTTCCACTTGGAGGCGGCCGGCGACATCGTGCACGGCGCGTGCGGCGGCCACGCCCTCGACGACCTGCGCGATCGCGCCGGCGGCTTCGTCGCAGTCGCGTCCGCGGCCGAGCGCCATGCCGAAGCGGCGATTGCGGGACTGGTCGTCGGTGCAGGTCAGCACGAGGTCCCCGAGTCCCGCGAGGCCCATGAAGGTGTCGCGCATCGCTCCGAGCCGCACGCCGAGCCGCATCATCTCCGCGAGTCCGCGCGTGATCAGCGCGACGCGGGTATTCGCGCCGAATCCCAAGCCGTCGGAAAGCCCGGATCCGATCGCGATGACGTTCTTCACGGCGCCGCCGACTTCCACGCCGATGATGTCCGACTGTAGGTATGCCCGAAAGCTGGGGCCGGATAGGCTGTGCGCGAGCTCGGCGCCGAAAGTCGCATCGCGGGAGGCGACCGTCATCGCGGTCGGCAGCCCCGCGCCGACCTCGGCGGCGAACGTCGGACCCGACAGGACCGCCGTCGGCCTCGCGCCCAACACCTCGAGTGCGACCTGGTGCGGCAGGAGGCCGCTCGCCATCTCGAATCCCTTCGTCGCCCAGGCGATGCGGGTCGCGTCGGCGAGGAGCGGCCTCACCATGTTGAGGGTCTCGCGCAGCGCGTGCGACGGCACGGCGATCAGCGCGTCGCGGGCGCCCGCGAGCGCGCGGCGCAAATCCGGCTCGACGATCAAGCTATCGGGAAACGCGGCATGCGGCAGATAGCGGCGATTTCGCCGCTCCTCGCGCATGCGTTCCATGTCCACGCGATTGCGCCCCCAGAGTGCCGTCGGGTGTCCCGTGCGGGCGAGTTGAATCGCGAGCGCCGTCCCCCAGGAGCCGGCGCCGATGACGGCCATCGACTCAGGACGCTCGCTCGCCATGGTTCACCCGACGTCGGCACCCGGCGCGAACGCCAAGGCTAGTTGACCAAGCTGGGCTGCCCGGTCTCGGTCGCCTGCGCATACAGCGCATCGAAATTGACCAACGGAAGCAGAAAATTGGGAAATCCGCCCTTCGTAACCAGATCCGAAACCACTTCACGCGCGTACGGGAACAAAACGCCGGGACAGAAGCTGCCGATGAAGCGCTTCAAGTCCTCCGGCGCCGCGCCGACGACGGTGAAGACGCCGGCCTGTTTGACCTCGACGAGATAAATCGTAGAGTCGCCTTGCTTCGCTTCCAGCGTGATCGTCAGAAGAACCTCGCGCACGTCCGGCGCCAGTTCCTCGGCCGTCGTGTTCATGTTGAGCTGGAACTTCGGCTCCCAAGCCTGGTTGTTCGGCAACCGCGGTCCGTTCGGAGATTCGTACGAACAGTCCTTCAAGTAAACGGTCTGCAACGTCACTTGCACGCCGCCGACGGTGGCCGACGGTGCTTCCGGAGTCTCTTCGTTCATCAATCCCCCTGAATTAAGCGTTCGAGCTCGCCGCTCGCGGCGAACTCGAACAGGTCATCGCAACCGCCTATATGGCGGTCGCCGATGAATATCTGCGGAACCGTGCGCTGGCCGCTGCGCGCGACCATTTCGGCGCGCGACTTCGGATCGCCTTCGACGTCGATTTCCGCAAATGCCAATTTCTTATCCGCCAACAGCGCTTTGGCGCGCTGGCAATACGGACACCAGGCTGCCGAATAGACAGTGATCGGCGGCCGCGTCAATTACCGCCCCGGCCGGATTGCGCCTTCGCGAGCGGCATGTTGTCCTTTACCCAGGACGCGACCCCGCCCTCCAAATTGAATACTTTCGCGAAGCCGTGCTTGGCGAGCGTGCGCGCCGCGGCCGCACCGTCGCGGCCGCTGTCGCAATACGTGATGACGGTCTTTTCCCGCCACTTCTTCAGAGAATCGATTTGCGCCTCGAGAGCCGCGGCCTCGATGTTGCGCGCGTCGCCGATATGGCCCGCGTCATACCGCTCCTTGGTGCGCAAATCGATGACCAGCGCACCCTGATTCATCAGCGGCACGGCCTGCGTGACGCTCAGCGCGGCGAATGCCTCGATGCGCGCGCGCAGCTCGTACACCAACACCGCGACGGCCGCGGCGACGGCCCCGGCGCTCAGCCATGGATGATGAGCAACATACTCGAACAGGCGCTGCATTTTCGTGGAATTAACCTATCGATTTTCGGGCGCGCAAGTATAGCAGCGGCTGCAAGCCTTGTATGCTTGATACCCCGAGATGCAACATTCCCGCAAAAAGTCCTGGATGGCCGCGGCGCTCGCGGCCTGCCTGGTCCTGGCGTCGGTCGCGGCCGGCGGCCGGACCATTGATCCGGCGAACGCGGCGCGCGCGAAACAGAAGCTTGCGGCGGTGCGGGCTCGCATCGCCGAGATCGTGAGCCGCCGCGGCGCCCAGCTGCAAAAACGCGACGCGCTGAGCGCGGCGTTGCGGCGCGCGGATCTCGATATCACGGCGCAACGGCGTGCGCTCGATGACCTCAACTCGGCGACGCTCGCGGCCGAGCGCCGTCTTTCACAGCTGAGCGGCGAAATGCAGCGCAATGTCCAGGCGCTCGACCGTGAGCGCTCGGCACTCGCCGGCGAGGTCGCGGCCGCCTACATGATCGGACCGCGCGAGGAGATCAAGATGCTGCTGAACCAGACCGATCCCGGCCGCCTCGGCCGCATGCTCTCCTATTACGGTTACTTCGGCCGCGCACGCGCGGCGGAAATCAGCGCGATCCGCGATCGCATGCAGCGCCTGACGGCGTTGGGGCGCGATGCCGCGCAGCAAACCGTTCGGCTCAAGGACCTCAAGGAAGACAGCCAGCGCGACCTTGCCGGTCTCGTCGCGGCTCGGAGTGCGCGCGCCGCCGCGCTTGCGGCGGCGGCGCGGCAAGTCAAAACCAGCGACCAGGAACTCGGGCGACTGCAGCGGGAGAAACGCTCCGTTGAGTCCTTGATTGCGGATCTTAGCCGCATAATCAAGTCTTTTCCCGCCGACACGCAGCAAAGTTTCGAGCAACTGCACGGCCGGCTCGCGTGGCCGGTCAGCGGGCGGCTAATCGCCCGCTATCACCAGGTCCGCCTGAACTCGCCGCAGGGAAACCTGCGCTGGAACGGCGATTTGATCGAGTCGGCCAAAAGCGCGGTCGTGCGCGCGCCATATTTTGGCCGCGTCGTGTATGCCGACTGGCTCCAAGGCATGGGCCTGTTGATGATCATCGCGCACAGCGGCGGATATTTGAGCCTGTACGGACATGCCGAAGTCTTGTACAAGTCGGTCGGCGACTGGGTCGCACCCGGAGACGTCATTGCGGCGATGAGCGACGCGCCCGGTCCGCCGCCCCGGCTTTATTTCGAGATACGCAAAGGCCGAGTGCCGGTCGACCCGCAATCCTGGTTCAAGGGCAGACCCTGACGTCGGCGCGGAGCGGTAGCCGCCGGCGCCGCCGGCGGCGTATGCTTTGGGACGCATGCACTCGAAGAGCCGCACCATCCTGCTCATTGGGCTCGGCGTCACGGTCGGCCTTGCCTTCGGCGTCGCGCGCGGCGTACTCGCCGACAAGCCCGCGCTGCGGCAGAGCGATCTGCCATGGGCCGATGCGCGCATGCTCGCCGCAGGGCTCGAAAGAGTGAAGCAGCATTACGTCGAGCGCGCGGATGCCGCCGTACAGCGGGCGCTGAAAGAGCTTGAGCTGCAGGGCGTTTCGGCGCGCCGCTCGCTGTCCGCGGCGCTCCATCCCCTTTTATCCCGCGTGCGTAGTACGAGATCAATCGAAATCCTCTGCTGGGCGCTTGCCGCGCTGGTGCTCGTTTGGTCCAAGGCCTTTGCCGCGCAACTCTGGCCGATCGCCGGTCTTTTGGCGGCTTTCGCGGCATTGATCGTCGC
>DAIDVO010000052.1 GCA_027456085.1 Steroidobacteraceae bacterium
ACGACGGCAGCATCGTGATCACGAGGTCGGCGCCGGCGACCGCGTCCGCCGCCGAATCCGCGGCCTTCGCGCCGGCGGCCGCGAGCGCATCGACGTGCGCGCGCACCACGTCGAACACGGCGAGCGCATGGCCGGCTTTCAATAAGTTGCGCGCCATCGGCGCGCCCATGTTGCCGAGGCCGATGAACGAGATTTTCATTTCAGGCTGATCGTCGTGTTCACGCCGCCCGTGGTCGCAGCGTCGTCGAACCAGCGCGTCGTCACGGTCTTGGTCTGGGTATAGAACTGCACGACTTGCTTGCCGTAGGGGCCAAGGTCGCCGAGCTTCGAGCCCCGCGATCCCGTGAAGCTGAAGATCGGAACCGGCACCGGTATCGGCACGTTGATGCCGATCTGGCCGACATCGATCTCGTTTTGGAACTTGCGCGCGGCGGCGCCGCTCTGCGTGAAAATGCCGGTGCCGTTGCAGAACGGGTTGTCATTGGTCAACCGAATCGCTTGGTCGAGCGAATCGACGGTGATGATCACCATCACCGGCCCGAAGATCTCGGTCGTGTAGATCTTCATGTTCGGTTTGACGCCCGAGAATATCGTCGGTCCGATGAAGTTGCCCTGCTCGTAACCGCCGACCTTGAGCGCGCGGCCATCCAGTTCCAGCTTCGCGCCCTCTTTGATCCCGTCGTCGATCAGGCCGAGAATCCGGTTCTTGGCATTCTTGGAGATGACCGGCCCCAAGTCCGTGCCCGCCTCGGTGCCTGCGTTCACCTTCAATGTCTTCGCCTTGGCGACGATGTCCGGGATCCAGCGCTTCGTCTCGCCCACGAGAACCGTCACCGACGTCGCCATGCAGCGCTGTCCGGCGGCGCCGAAGGTCGCGCCGACGATCGCGTTAAGCGACTGCTCCTTGTTCGCGTCGGGCATGACGACCGCGTGATTCTTCGCGCCCATCATCGACTGGACGCGCTTGCCGTGCTGCGACGTCAACTGGTAGACGTGGGTGCCGACCGCAGTGGAGCCGACGAAGGATACGGCTGCGATATCGGGATGCGTGCAGATCGCATCGACCGCGCGCTTGCCGCCGTGGATGATGTTCAGAACGCCCGGCGGCACTCCTGCCTCGAGCGCGAGTTCCGCGAGCAACATCGGCGTCAGCGGATCCTGCTCCGAGGGCTTGAGGACGAAGGTGTTGCCGCAAACGATCGCCATCGGAAACATCCACAAGGGAATCATCGCGGGAAAATTGAACGGCGTGATGCCGGCGCAAACGCCGATCGGCTGCCGGATCGTATAAGTGTCGACGCCGCCGGCGACGTTCTCGGCGAACTCCCCGAGCTGCAGCGTGCCGATCGAACAAGCGTGTTCGACGACCTCGAGGCCGCGGAAAACGTCGCCCTCGGCGTCCGCCAAGGTCTTGCCCTGCTCGGCGGTCAGCGTCTTCGCGATGCGGCCCATGTTCTCGCGCACGAGCGCCTGAAGCCGCAGCATGATGCGCGCGCGCGCCGCGAGCGGGGTGTTCTTCCAGGTCTTGAAGGCCGCCTTCGCCGAGGCCACGGCGGCCGCGATCTCCGCATCGGTCGCAAACGGCACGCGCGCGAGCACTTTCTGAGTCGCCGGATTGACGACGTCTTGCCACTCGCCGGCGGCGGATTCGACGAAGCGGCCGTCGATCAGCAATTTCACTGTCGCGACGGCCTCGTTCAGCTGCGCGGATGCGGTATTCATTTCCCTATTCCCCTCTGGTCTCGGTCAGCTTGCGTGCAATCAACAATCGCTGGATCTCGCCAGTGCCCTCGTAGATTTGCGTGATGCGGGCATCTCGATAATGCCGCTCCACCGCGTACGCCTCCAAATAGCCGTAACCGCCGTGGATCTGTACCGCCTTGGAACACACGCGCTCCGCGGCCTCCGAAGCATACAGTTTCGCCTGGCTGGCTTCCGACAAGCAAGCGAGTCCCGCGCTGCGCGAACTCGGTCGCCATATGACCGCTTTTGCCTCGGGCGCGGCGCATGCGCCGACCGCGCAATTATAGAATCTGGCAAAATGGCGCGACATGCCTTAGACACGCAAATTCTGTGAGCGAAAATGCAACACGCGGCGCCGTGGCGGCGGACGTTGATGCAGCGCAATCCGCGCAATAGACCACCGGGAATCGGTTCATGAAGAAATTCGGGCTCGCCGCTTGCTTACTCACCGTATGGCTCATTCACACGAGAGCCGCGCAAGCCGGGATCGTCGATGCGCCGGGCAAGGACCTGCGCGTCTCGCTGATCACCTACGGTCCGGGCAGCATTTACTGGGAGCGCTTCGGCCATGACGCGATCGAGATTCGCGACACCGCGTCGGGACAGGCGGTCGATTTCAATTACGGCGTCTTCGATTTCGATGAGCACGACTTCTTTCTGAATTTCGCGCGCGGCCGCATGCATTACATGATCGATGCGGAGCGCAACGACGTCGACGAACGGGAATACGCCGACACCGGGCGCTCGGTCACACGACAGCGGCTCACGCTCAAGCCTGCGCAAGCCGTGCAATTGCGCGACTTCTTGCTGTGGAACTTGGAGCCGCAGCACGCGCGCTATGACTACGATTATCTGGTCGACAACTGCGCGACCCGGGTCCGCGATGCCCTGAACGCGGCGCTCGGCGGTGAGATCCGCCGCCAAATCACGGCGAATCCCGGCGCGATGACCTACCGTCAACAGATCACGCGGCTGATGAGCGCGCAGCCGTGGCTCATGCTCGCGATGGACTTGGGGCTCGGCCCGTCCGCCGACCAGCCCTTGAACGGCTGGCAGGAGAGCTTCCTGCCGAAGGAACTGCAGCGGCAAGTGCGTACGGTTCGCATCAGCGACGGCCGCAACGGCCTGGAGCCGCTGGTGCAGCAAGAGCGGATCATCGCGCCGAACCGGCTGGCCGAGCAGCCGCGGACACCGCCCGATTTGCGCCGGCCGCTGCTGCTCGCGGGCGCGGCGTTCGCGGGCTTGATCCTCATGACGCGCAAGCGCTCACGAACCCTCTACGCCTTGGCGGGCAGCCTTTACCTCGCCGCCGCCGGATTCGTGGGCCTCGTGCTGCTCGGCCTGTGGACGCTCACGCTGCACCACGCGGCTTGGGATAATGCGAACTTGCTGCTGTTCAACCCACTCGCCTGGGGCTTGCTGCCGGCGGTCCGGCGCGCGAGCCGCGACCTCGGGCCCTCGCGCCTGACCCAGGTTTTGGTTGCGGTGCAAATCGCCGCCGTTCTGATCGGCGCATCATTGCACCTGTGGCCCGGCGTCGTGCAGCAAAACCAGCCATGGCTGCTGTTCGCGCTACCCTCCTGGGGCGCGCTCGCATGGAGTTTTCGGGCGGCGAAGGAGCGCGCTTGAATTCAAGGTCCGGCGTCCTCATTGACTGAAGCATCTTGGGGCCTATCAGGGCGGGCCGTTGGTCATGGATGCATACCGAAGAAAATCGTGGATGTGGGCGGAAGCCTGCGCGCTGCTCGACGAGGCCGAGCGCCGCCACCGCCAATTTTTTGAATTGCTCGGCGGACCGGCGGCGCAACCCGCGTGGGAGCCGCCCGTCAACGTATTCACGGACGGAGCGGAGGTTCACATCATGATCGCGCTGCCCGGGGCCCCGGCCGAGCAGGTCTCCGTGCAGCTGACGCCGGCGGGCCTGCAAATCGACGCGCTCGTGCCGCCGCCGACGCTCGGTGTGCGCATGAACATCGTGCGCTTGGAAATGCCGTACGGCCGGATGCGCCGCCGCATCGACCTGCCGCCGGGACGGTACGCCGTGATCGAGCGCCGCCATGATCACGGCTGCCTATTCTTGCGGCTCACGGGGCCTGCACGATGAACACGAACACGAACGAAGCCATGCCGGAAACGCAACCCGCCGAGGACGTATTGATCATACTGCCGGTGCGCAATATGGTGCTGTTCCCCGGCATCGTCCTGCCGGTCTCGATCGGTCGCGCGCGCTCGGTGGCGGCCGCACAAGAGGCGGTGCGTACGCAGCGCCGCGTGGGTTTGCTGCTGCAGAAGGACCCGACCACCGACGACCCGGATCCCGAGGCGCTGCACGGCGTGGGCACCGTCGCATCGATCGTGCGCTTCATCACGGCGGCCGACGGCGCGCACCACTTGATCTGCCAGGGCGAAGAGCGCTTCACGGTGTTGGATTACGTCAGCCGCGATCCGTTCCTGGTCGCACGCATCGAAACCCATCGCGATGCGGCGACGACCGACCCCGAAATCGAGGCGCGCGGATTGAATTTGCGCGAGAAAGCGCTGGAAGCGGTGCAGCTGTTGCCGCAGGTCCCGGGCGAACTCGCACATGCAATCCGCGCCATCGAGTCGATTCCCGCGCTCGCGGACATGGTCGCAAGCTTCATGGATTTGAAAGCCGCGGAAAAGCAGGAAATCCTCGCCACATTCGATTTGAAGAGCCGCCTGGATCGCATACTCGATCTGCTCGGCCGGCGCGTCGAGGTGTTGAAGGTCTCGCGGCAAATCGACGAGCGGGCGCGCGAGGCGTTCGACGAGCGCCAGAAGGAGGCGGTGCTGCGCGAGCAGCTGCATCAAATCCAGAAGCAACTCGGCGAAGGCGGAACCGCCGCGGCCGAAGCCGAGGAGCTGCGCAAGGCGATCAAGGAGGCCGGCATGCCCGCGGACGTCGCCGAGCATGCCGAGCGCGAGCTCGCGCGCCTCGAGCGCATGTCGGAATCGGCCGCCGAATACTCGATGATTCGCAGCTACCTCGACTGGCTGCTCGCGATGCCCTGGTCGAAGCTCGACCCCGAACAGCTGGACATGGAGCGCGCGCGCCAGATTCTCGACGAGGACCATTACGGTCTCGAGAAAGTCAAACGCCGGATATTGGAATTCCTCGCGGTGCGCAAGTTGAATCCTTCCGGCCGCAGCCCGATCCTTTGCTTCGTCGGACCGCCCGGCGTCGGCAAGACATCGCTGGGACAGAGCATCGCCAAGGCGATCGGGCTCAAATTCGGACGCGTGAGCTTGGGCGGCGTGCACGACGAGGCCGAGATCCGTGGACACCGGCGCACCTACGGCGGCGCGCTGCCCGGCGCCATCGTCCAGGCGATCCGCAAGACCGGCCGCCGCAACGCGGTTTTGATGCTCGATGAGGTCGACAAGCTCTCGGCGAGCCATCAGGGCGATCCGTTCTCTGCGCTGCTCGAAGTGCTGGATCCAGAACAGAACGATACGTTCCGCGACAATTATCTCGGCGTGCCGTTCGATCTGTCGAAGGTGCTGTTCATCGGCACGGCGAACGTGCTGGATGCGATTCCGGCGCCGCTGCGCGACCGCATGGAGGTCATCGAACTTACCGGCTACACCGAAGAGGAAAAGCTCGAAATCGCGCGAAGGTACCTGGTCAAGCGGCAAATCCACGCGAACGGCTTGTCGGGGACGCAAGTGCAGATCTCCGACGAGGCGCTGCGCCTGGTGATCGTCGAGCACACGCGCGAGGCCGGCGTCCGCAATTTGGAACGGCAGATCGGCGCCCTTCTGCGCAACGCCGCGGTGACGATCGCCTCGAACCGGGCCGCGAGCGTCGCGATCGGCGCGGACGACGTGCCGCGTGTCCTCGGCGCGGCGCGCTATGAAAACGAAGTGGCGCAGCGAACGTCGGTGCCCGGCGTCGCAACCGGCCTTGCCTGGACTCCGGCGGGCGGCGACATCCTGTTCATCGAATCCAGCCGCGTGAAGGGAACCGGCAAACTCATCCTGACCGGCCAACTCGGCGACGTCATGAAGGAAAGCGCGCAGGCGGCCGTCACGCTGGTGAAGTCGCAGGCCGAGCGCCTCGGAATCGACCCGTCCGCGCTGGACGGATACGATCTGCACATCCACGTACCCGCGGGCGCGATCCCGAAGGACGGCCCGAGCGCCGGCGTCGCGATCACCGCGTCGCTCGCCTCGCTCCTGTCCAAGCGCACCGTGCGCGCCGACGTGGCGATGACCGGCGAGATCAGTCTGCGCGGCATCGTGCTGCCGGTCGGCGGCATCAAGGAGAAATGCGTCGCAGCGGCGCGCGCAGGCCTGCGCACGGTCATTCTGCCGGCGCGCAACCGGCGCGACTTGGACGACATACCGGAGAGCGTGCGCGCGAAGCTGGAATTCGTCTGGGCAGAAAAGATCGACGACGTTCTCGCACGCGCATTCGACGAGTCCTCGCCGCATCTCGCCGCCGCGTAGCAGCCGCGCTGCGCATCCCGCGCCGGCCGGGCATCATTCGGCCGCGTGCTAAACTGGCGCATCAACCTAACGAGAAGATGGCCGTATGCAACTGAGTGAAGTTCGCGCGCTCGTCACCGGAGGCGCATCGGGCTTGGGGTTCGCGGTCGCGGAGCGGATCGTGCGGGGCGGCGGCAAGGTTGCGCTGCTCGACGTCAACGCGGCGCAGGGAACTCAGGCGGCCGCATCGCTCGGTCCGCATGCAATGTTCATCGCGGCCGACGTGACCGACGAGAACGCGGTCGATCAGGCGGTCGGCCGCGCGGCGGAATTCTTCGGTTCGCTCAACGCCGCCGTCAATTGCGCGGGCATCGGCACTCCGGCACGCCTGGTCGGCAAACAGGGCCCGATGCCGGCGGCGTTCTTCCGCAAAATGATCGAGATCAACCTCGTTGGAACCGTGCTCGTCGCGAAGGCCGCGGCGGTCGCGATACAGAAGAGCGCCGCTAACGGCGACGGCGAACGCGGCGTGATCGTGATGACCGCGTCGGTTGCGGCGTTCGATGGACAGATCGGCCAGGTCGCCTACTCCGCGTCGAAGGGCGGCATCGTCGCGATGACGCTGCCGCTGGCGCGCGAACTGGCGTCCTCCGGCATTCGCGTGATGACCGTCGCGCCCGGATTGTTCCTGACGCCCATGATGAAGTCGCTGCCGCAGGAGGCACAGGACTCGCTCGGCAAGCAGGCGCCGTTTCCGCCGCGACTGGGCCGGCCCGAGGAATATGCGGCGCTCGTGTGCCATATCTTCGAGAACGCGATGCTGAACGGGGAGACGATTCGCCTGGACGGCGCGATCCGGATGCAGGCCCGCTAGCGGGAACCGATGGAAATCCTCAAGACGATACTGCGAACGCTGATCCTGCCGCCGGCCGCTCCGCTGCTGATCATCGCTTTGGGCGGGCTGTGCTTGCGGCGGCACGCGCGGCTCGGATTGGGGCTCATCGCGGTCGCCGCGGCGGCGTTGTGGCTGATGTCCTTGATGATCGTCGCGCGCCCGCTCGAGCGGCTCGCCGAGCATTACGCGGCGCTCGACCCCGGCCGCCTGGCGGCGACGCGCGCGCAAGCGATCGTGATCTTGGGCGGCGGCGGCCAGCGCGCCTACGCACCCGAGTACGCGGGACCGGCCGCGGATGCGCGCCTGCTGGAGCGCCTCGCCTACGGCGCCTGGCTCGCGCGGCGCACGAACCTGCCGGTCCTGGTCACGGGGCGGCGCATCGAGGCGGCGGCGATGCGCGACACGCTCGTGCGAAATTTCGCTGTCCGGCCTCGATGGGTCGAGGATCGCGCGTACGATACGTTCGAGAACGCGCATAACTGCGCGCGCATGTTGAGTATAGCCGGCGTGCACCGCATTCTGCTCGTCACCAGCGCCGCCCATCTGTGGCGTGCAGCGCACGAATTCACCGCCGCGGGATTCGACGTCATTCCGGCGCCGGTGCACGTCTGGACCCCGGTCGAGCCCGAGCCGACGAATTATCTGCCGACCGCCGAGGCGTTGCTGGTCTCGAATTCGGCGCTGCACGAATTGATCGGCGAGCCGGTGCGCGAGTTTCTCGCGTGGACCCGGCTGCGCAGGCAGTAGACGTTGCGCGAGCCTTGCGGCAATCGACGCGGTCTATCGGCTCCATAGGCAAGATTGACTTCTGTCGGATGTCCGACCGGCGTAGGCTGATGAACATGGGCGGCGCTCATTTGTGCGGCTGATATCGGCTTTCCCTGATTGCGACCGGACCGATATCGATTCAATGTGACACTTCACCAAGGAGATTCGACATGCAACTGAAGGGCAGCAGAACCGAAAAGAATTTGAAGGACGCGTTCGCCGGCGAGTCCCAAGCGAATCGCCGCTACTTGTACTTCGCGGCCAAGGCCGACGTCGAAGGATTCAACGACGTCTCGGCGGTGTTCCGCTCGACCGCAGAGGGCGAGACCGGGCACGCGCACGGCCATCTCGAATATCTCGAGGTGGTCGGCGATCCGGCGACCGGTCTGCCGATCGGCGCGACGAAGGACAACTTGAAGTCGGCGATCGCCGGTGAGACGCACGAGTACACGGACATGTACCCGGGCATGGCGAAGGCCGCGCGCGAGGAAGGCTTCTCGGACATCGCGGATTGGTTCGAGACGCTCGCCAAGGCGGAGCGTTCGCACGCGAATCGTTTCACGAAGGCGCTCGACTCGCTGTAGGCGGCGCACGGTCGGCGTCCGCCGAGCGGCGCGCGCGCCGCTCGGTCGGACGGCTACGGTTTATCTACGGAGTAATGGCATGACCAGCGGCAACGGCGGCCCGGGCTCGCGCGAAGGCGGCCTCGGCGCACCCACGCGGCATCCGGTGGACTGGAAGAATCCCCAGTTCCGCGACGAAGGCTCGCTCTACAAGGAACTCGAGCGCGTCTTCGACATTTGTCACGGCTGCCGGCGCTGTTTCAACCTCTGCAATTCGTTTCCAACCCTGTTCGATGCGATAGACGCGTCGCCGAGCGGCGAACTGGACGGCGTTCCCAAACGCGCCTACTGGGACGTCGTCGACCATTGCTACCTGTGCGACATGTGCTACATGACCAAGTGCCCGTACGTACCGCCGCACGAGTGGAACGTGGACTTTCCGCATTTGATGTTGCGCGCCAAGGCCGTGAAGTTCGAACGCGGCGAAACCTCGCTGCGAGACAAGGTGCTGTCGGCGACGGATCTCGTCGGCTCGATTGCCGGAATTCCGCTCGTCTCCTCGATCGTGAACGCGGCGAACCGCTCGAGCATGGGCCGCAAGCTTCTCGAGGCGACCCTGGGCGTGCATCGCAACGCGCCGGTTCCCGAATACCGGAGCGACACGTTTCACCGCCGCGAAGCGCGCCGCGCGAAACCGCCGCTAACCGCCGTACCCACCGCGGAAACGCGCGGTCAGGTCGCGATCTTCGCGACCTGCTACTGCAACCGCAACGAACCCGACATCGACGCCGACCTAGCCGCCGTGTTGGAGCACAACGGCATCGCGGTCGCGACGACGCAAGCGGAGAAATGCTGCGGCATGCCGAAGCTCGAGCTCGGCGACATCGAGGCCGTCGAGCGGTTGAAGGACGCGAACGTTCCCGAGCTCGTGCGCTTGATAGACGCGGGCTATGACATCGTCGCGGCGATCCCATCCTGCGTTCTGATGTTCAAGCAGGAGCTGCCGCTCCTGTTCCCGGACGATGCGCTCGTGGGTAAAGTGCGCGATCACATCTTCGATCCGTTCGAGTATTTGATGCTGCGGCACAAGGCGGGACTGCTGCGCACCGACTTCGCGCGCGAATTGGGCAAGGTCGCCTATCACGTGCCGTGTCATTTGCGCGTCCAGAACCTCGGCCTGAAGACGCGCGACACGCTGAAGCTCATTCCGGGCACGACGCTCGAGGTCATCGAGCGCTGTTCCGGCCACAATGGCACCTATGCGGTGAAGAAGGAATTTCACGAGACCTCGATGAAGATCGGCCGGCCGGTGATGGAGCGCGTCGAGAAGGCCGAAGCGGCCTGGTACTCGAGCGACTGCCCGATGGCCGGACACCAGATCGAGAACGGCATCGCGACGCACAAGCCGCCGCCGCACCAGCTGTCGCTGCTGCGCCTGGCGTACGGAATCTGAGGAGCAGACCCATGCCAACGGACGGTAGCCATGCCCAGACCGCGGCGGCGCCCGCGGCCGGCTTGAACCCCAAGCGCCAGCTGCAGCCGGGCGACCTCATGACGCTCGAGGCCTATGCGCGCGCGCGCGCCGATTTTCGCGCGCGCATGCTCGAACACAAGCGGCTGCGCAATGTGGCGGTGGGTCCGCATACCACATGGTGCTTCGAAGATCGCCTGACCGTGCAATATCAGGTGCAGGAGATGCTGCGCGCCGAGCGCATTTTCGAGTCGGATGCGATCCAGGAAGAGTTGGATACGTACAACCCCCTGATCCCCGACGGCACCAACCTCAAGGCGACGCTGTTGATCGAATACACCGATGTGGAGGAGCGCCGCGTCGCACTCGAGCGCCTGAAGGGGGTCGAAACGCGCTGTTGGCTGGGTGTCGGCGCGCAGAGGTGCTACGCGATCGCCGACGAAGACCTCGAACGCGAGAACGAGACCAAGACCTCCGCGGTGCACTTCCTGCGCTTCGAACTGAGCGCGAGCGCGCGCGCCGCGGCCAAAACCGGCACGCCGATCGAACTCGGCATCGACCATCCCGCGTACCACCACTGCGTGATGACGAGCCTTGCGACGAGCGGGTCCCTGGCCGCCGACCTCGCGTGAGCATGCCGCCGCCCAGGTAACGGGCGCACGGAGCCGATCCGGATGCAATACACGTCACTCGGTGCGACAGGCCTGCGGGTATCCGTCGCGGGCCTCGGCTGTGGCGGCAACAGCCGCTTGGGGCTGGGCCGGGGCAAGTCCGAGGCGCAGGCGATCAAGCTCGTGCATGCCGCGCTCGAGCTCGGCGTCACGTTTTTCGACACAGCCGAAACTTACGGCACCGAAGCGGTACTGGGTAAGGCGCTCGCAGCGGCGCCGCGCGAACGCGTGGTCATCTCCTCGAAGAGCCACATTCTGGATGATCGGGGCAATCCGCTGCCGAGCGCGGCGGTCGTGCGCAATCTCGAGCGTTCGCTCGAGCGTTTGTCGACCGACCACATCGACGTGTTTCATTTGCACGCGGTACCGCCGCGGCATTACGACTACGCGCTCGAGGAACTCGCTCCGGCGCTGTTGCGCGAGAAGCAGCGCGGCAAAATACGCCATCTCGGCATCACCGAAACCCCGCCCCGGGATCCCGACCAAGCGATGCTCACGCGCGCGCTCGACGATCCGTGCTGGGAAGTCGTGATGCTCGCGTTCCACATGATGAATCAACGCGCGCGCCAAACCGTGTTTCCACGGACCCAAGCGCAAGGAGTGGGCACGCTGTTGATGTTCGTCGTGCGCAATATATTTTCCCGAGCGAGCGCGCTGCACGCGCAGCTCGCCCAATTGGCGCACGCCGGCAAGGTGCCGCCGGCGCTTGGGCACGACACCGATCCCCTCGATTTCTTGATCCGCGAGGGCGGCGCATCGAGCGTCATCGACGCCGCCTACCGGTTCGCGCGCCACGAGCCGGGTGCGGACGTGATTTTGTTCGGCACGAGCGAAGAGGCTCATCTGCGCGCGAACGTCGCCTCGATATTGAAGCCGCCGTTGGCGACGCCCGCTGTCGACAAGCTGCGCGCCTTGTTCGGTCATCTGCGAGGTGTCGGTCTCGATCTGCCGGATTACCTGCGTGGGCCGGGCGCATCGCCGGCGTTTTGACCCGGCCGCCGGCGCCGCAGCGCCTGCCGGCAAATTTGCAGTGCATCAGGTTCCGAGCCCGCCGCGTTGCCGTTGCGCGGTTCGGTCCGGTAGCGCCGAAATTTGTCGACATTTCTTACAGTTCGAACCGGAGACACTTGCGCATTTTTATAATATCGTTATTTATCAATAAGTGACGAATTATGGCCCAGGATTTGCATGGTCTTAGCCATAGAACTCGCCTACTTCGGCGAATGTGAAAGGAACTGGAAATGAGGCACCTCAAGCGATTCGCCCTTGCCGCCGCGGCGGTCACGGTGATCGGCGTCGGCTCGGCCTCCGCGAGCGCCGTATTGTCCGATAATTTCAACGGCGAGAATGGCGGGGTGCCGGTGCTCAACTATGCGAGCTTCACCAATTGGACCGTCTCGCAGGGCAGCGTCGATCTGATCGGCAACGGCTACTTTGATTTTCTCCCCGGCAACGGCCTCTATGTCGATATGAACGGCAGCACCGGTCAAGCCGGCCAACTGACATCGAAAACCGTTTTCGGGCCCGGCAGCTATACGTTGTCTTTTGATCTTGCCGGAACTCAGCGCGGCTACGATGGAATCGTCAATGTCAGCCTGGGTTCGCTCAACCAGACCATTGATCTGGCCTCCGGCACCGGCTTTACCAACGAGCTGTTCAATCTCACGATCTCGAATCCTGGCGGCGCTGCGCTGGTGTTCACCAGTCAGAGCTTCGACAACCTCGACATGGGCGCGCTCTTGGACAACGTGACGCTGGTAACCGCCGGGAACAACGTCCCCGAACCCGGTTCGCTGGCCCTTCTGGCCGGCGCGCTTGCGGGCCTTGGTCTGGTCCGGTGGCGCCGTAAGGCCGCCTGATCTCCATAG